>DASYOY010000001.1:0-11089 GCA_036007245.1 Actinomycetota bacterium
ACCGGCACCGAGTCGAAGATCGCCTACGCGCGGCAGTACTACAACGACCAGGTTCGGCTGCTGAACACCGCCATCCAGTCGTTCCCGTCCAGCGTGCTCGCGAACATGTTCCATTTCCAGCAGCGCGAGTTCTTCGACATCGAGGACGCCGTCCGCGCGCCGGTTCAGGTCGACTTCGAGGGGCAGTAGCCACCGGTGCACGAACAGATCGCGGCGAACAAACGCAAGACGGTCCTGCTCATCGTCCTGGCCGTCGTGTTCACCGGCCTGATCGGCTGGCTGATCGGCTACCTCTTCTTCTACGGCGGCACGACGGGGCTCATCATCGCGGTCGGCCTCGCGTTGGCGTTGTCGCTCGGGTCCTACTTCTACGGCGACAAGGTGGTGCTCAGGTCGACCGGTGCGAAGCCGGTCACGCCCGAGCAGGAGCCGCGCCTGCACAACGTGGTGGAAGGGCTGGCGATCGCGGCCGGGGTGCCGAAGCCGGATGTCTATGTCGTGCCCGAGATGGCGCCGAACGCGTTCGCGACCGGCCGCGATCCGGACCATTCGTCGATCGCGGTCACGCAGGGGCTGTTGCAGATCATGGACCGCGTCGAGCTCGAGGGCGTGATCGGCCACGAGATGTCGCACGTCCTCGACCGCGACATCTTGATCGGCACGATCGTCGCCACGGTGGTCGGGGCCGCGATCTTACTATCGGAGATCTTCACGCGGACCTGGTTCTGGGGCGGCGGCGGTCGGCGCAGCAACAACAGCGGCGGGGGCGACGCGGGAATCCTGTCGCTCATCCTGTTCGCGGTCGGGATCTTCCTGTTGATCCTCGCGCCGCTCGCTGGGCAGCTGATCAAGCTGTCGGTGAGCCGCAACCGCGAGTACCTCGCCGACGCCCAGGGTGTGTTGCTCACTCGGTATCCGCCGGGCCTGATCTCGGCGCTGCAGAAGATCGCGGACGCGCCGCATGCGATGCGCGCCGCCAACAACGCGACCGCACACCTGTGGCTCGACCAGCCCTCGCGCGTGCCGGGCCAAGACACCAGCACGATGGAGCGGCTCTTCTCGACGCACCCGCCGATCCAGGACCGGATCAAGCGCCTCCAGGAGATGTAGCCGAGGCACTGCGCCGCAGGTCGCGGCGGTAGACTGGCCGTTCGCACACCTTCGGGACTAAGGGGGATCCACCGATGCAGCGCGAGACCGGCACCTTCACCGTGAAATCCGGCCTGGCCGAGATGCTCAAGGGCGGCGTCATCATGGATGTCACCACGGCCGACCAGGCGAAGATCGCCGAGGACGCTGGCGCTTGCTCCGTGATGGCCCTCGAGCGCGTGCCCGCCGACATCCGCAAGGAAGGCGGCGTCGCGAGGATGGCCGACCCGACCAAGATCGAGGAGATCAAGGCGGCGGTCACGATCCCCGTGATGGCCAAGGCCCGGATCGGTCACTTCGCCGAAGCCCAGGTGTTGCAGTCGCTCGGCGTCGACTACATCGACGAATCCGAGGTGCTCACGCCCGCCGACGAGGAGTTCCACATCGACAAGTGGGCGTTCACCGTGCCGTTCGTCTGTGGATGCCGGAACCTCGGCGAGGCGCTCAGGCGGATCGCAGAGGGTGCCGCGATGATCCGCACCAAGGGCGAGGCCGGCACCGGCAACGTGGTCGAGGCGGTGCGGCACGAGCGGGCGCTGCTCGCCGGGATCGCCGAGTGCACGCAGCTTCGGCCCGAGCAGTACGTCACGAAAGCCAAGGAGCTCGGTGCGCCGGTCGAACTTGTGCGGATGGTTGCCGAGCAGGGACGGCTCCCCGTCGTGAACTTCTCTGCTGGTGGTATCGCGACGCCCGCCGACGCGGCGCTGATGATGCAGCTCGGCGTCGACGGCGTGTTCGTCGGCTCGGGCATCTTCAAGTCCGAGGATCCGGCGACGATGGCGCGTGCGATCGTCGAGGCGACGACGCATTTCCAGGACCCCGACGTGGTCGCGAAGGTCAGCCGTGGGATCGGCGACCCGATGCAGGGCCTGGAGATCGGGACGCTCGAGACGCGTCTGCAAGATCGCGGCTGGTAGCGGCGGCCGCTAGGTCTCGGCGACCTCGCGGTCGACGCGCACCCACCCGCGTGCGTTGCCCTCCGGATCGAGCAGCGGCACGCACTTCATCTCGACGGTGAGGGCGTAGCCGTCCTTGTCCTGCAGTTCGCCGACGCCACGCCAGCCGTGCATCGCCTGTACGAACGGGTCCCACGCGGCGGCGACATCCGTCTCGTCGCGCAGGATCGACGAAGGGAGCGGCGCGCCGATCGTGTCGGTGGCCGACCACCCGTACAGGCTCTCCGCCGCGCGGTTCCAGGCGGTGACCGTGTCATCGGCGTCGTAGGCGATCACCGCGTCGCTGATGCTCTCAAGCAGCCGTGCCTGGAAGTCGCGCTCCTCGACGGCGCGCTTGCTGTCGCTGATGTCATAGAGGACGCCCTGCAGACACAGCGGCGTGCCGTCCTCGTCGCGCACGATCGTCGACTCATCTCGGATCCAGATGACCCGGCCGTCGCGCGTGAACATGCGGTACTCGCTCGTCAGCAGCCGGTCCTCGCCGGCCGACGCGGCCGCGGCCGCCTCTTCGGCGACCGCACGATCGAGGTCCTCGGGGTGCACCGACGTGGTCCAGGGCGCGTCGTGCGCCATCCACTCCTCGGCGGTCCAGCCCAAGATCTCCTCGATCTTGGGGCTCACGTACAGCCACTCGCCGTCGGTGCCAAGCTCCGAGGTATAGACCACCGCGGGCAGGTGCTCGACCAACACCTTGTATTTGGCGAGCGCTTCGCGTCCTTCGTCGACGCGCTCACGCCCGGCGTCCGCTGTCTTCGATCCAGCCATGGGTTCACTCCAACCTTGCGCCTTGACGTAACCCTCGGGCCGGAAAGCCGGCATCTGA
This sequence comes from Actinomycetota bacterium, assembly GCA_036007245.1. Lineage (GTDB taxonomy): Bacteria > Actinomycetota > UBA4738 > UBA4738 > HRBIN12 > AC-51. Next base: position 2,929 of record DASYOY010000001.1, read on the forward strand.
AGTCGCGGATCTCGCGGTGGCTGCGCCGCAACGGTCTGGAACCCGACGGACCGGACCCTCAGTACCATGGCGCGCATGACCAAGGCAGGCGTTCTCGCGCTTCAGGGCGACTTCCGTGAGCACGCGAAGGTGTTCGCGGCCATCGGCGCCACCCCGATCGAGGTTCGTACGCCGGCACACCTCGCCGAGGCCGACTGTCTCGCGATCCCCGGTGGTGAATCCACGACCATCGGCAAGCTCGCGCGTGCCTACGACCTGGTCGACCCGATCCGCGAACGTGCCGCGGCCGGCATGCCCATCCTCGGGACCTGCGCGGGGATGATCGTGCTGGCGCACGAGGTCGACGGGGGTGAGCCGCTGTTCGACCTGATGGACATCGAGGTGCGGCGCAACGCCTACGGCCGACAGGTCGACTCGTTCGAGGCCGACCTCGACGTGCGAGGAGTCGACCACCGCGTGCGCGGCGTGTTCATCCGGGCGCCGTGGATCGAGCGGGTCGGCGACGCCGTCGACACGCTCGCGACCTTCGAGGACCGTCCAGTCGTCCTGGAGCAGGACAACCTTGTTGTGGCATCCTTCCACCCTGAGCTCGTGGGCGAGACCGGGCTCCACGACTACCTGTTGAGGAAGGTGTAGCGATGTCCGGCCACTCCAAGTGGGCGACGATCAAGCGGAAGAAGGAAGCGACCGACGCCAAGCGCTCGAACATGTACGCGAAGCTGCTGCGCGCGGTGGAGGTCGCAGCTCGCGAAGGCGGCGGCAGCGTCGAGGGCAACATGACGCTTGCGAGCGCCGTCGAGAAGGCCAAGAGCTTCTCGGTTCCCAACGAGAACATCGAGCGCGCGATCAAGCGAGGGACCGGCGAGCTCGGCGACGGCCAGAAGTACGAGGAGATCGTCTACGAGGGCTACGCGCCCGGCGGGATCGCGTTGCTGATCGAAGCACTCACGGACAACCGCAACCGCACCGCGCAGGAGGTGCGCCACGCGTTCACCCGGAACGGCGGGAACCTCGGCGAGAGCGGGACGGTGGCCTGGCAGTTCACGCGCAAGGGCGTGATCGTCGTCGAGAAGTCGGTCGCACCCGACGAGGAGCGGTTGTTGGAGCTCGCGCTCGAAGGGGGCGCCGAGGACCTCACCGACTCGGAATCGAGCTGGGACATCGTGACGGCGCCGCAGGACTTCAAGGCGGTCGAGGCGGCGCTCGGATCGGCCGGCATCCCGATCTTCTCGGCCGAGCTCTCGATGCTCCCGCAATCGACGATCCCGGTCGATGGCTCTGAGGCGACGGCGGTGCTCCGGCTGATCGATGCGCTCGAGGACCTCGACGACGTCCAGAACGTTTACGCCAACTTCGATATCCCCGAAGAGGTCATGGCGTCGCTCTAGCGACCCGGGAGCGGCGGCGAGTACACGTAGTTCGCGATGCATCCGGCGAGTAAGGCGCCTCCAGCGATGGCGCCGAAGAGCAGCAGCCGGACGCGGAACGTCCGTCGCGCGTAGACGAACGCCATCCATCCCAGCTCGGCACCGAGCAACATGAGCCAGAGCCAGGGGATCGCCGCGTCCGACGTCTGCGCGACGTCTCGGCCGAGCCATGTCCCGATCACGTTCGCGATCGCGATGCCGAGGACGAGCAAGAGCACGCCGATCACCACATGCAGCAGCACCGGGCCGATCCTCGCCCGGCGCCACCAGGGCAGCACGTCGAGGGCCGGCTTCGTTGATGTCATGCCGTCGGGTGGCGGTGGGAGCGGGAGCGGAGGAAGGCTCGGGATCGCCACAGGCGTGACGGCGATCGACGCCACGGCCGCTTGGAGTCGCTGGGCCTCAGCCTCGGACAGCGACACAACGTCGGTGCCGAAGCGAACGCCGAGCTTGCGTCCGTCGCGCTCGAGGCGTTGTGGCGAGAGGGCGCTGTGGTCGACCTCGCCGACGACCGCGACCGGTCGAGCCTGCACGAACCCCAAGCGGAGCTCGGTCAGTCCCCCGGTGGTCACCGCGACGCCGCGACGCGGCCTGATCGCGTCGTACAGGATCCAGATGATCAAGATCTCCGGGAGCAGGAACACGTGGAACACGATGAACGCCGCGGCGGCGATCGTCCCGAAGATCACCGCGATCCACGTGGCGGTGTTCGACCACCGCGCGTTCGCGCGCCCGGTCGCGAGCGCGCGAACCTCGACCTGCGGACCGAGAAGCACGCTCGTGTCACGGAGCTCCCGCTGTCGCCGCGTCTCGACCGACGTCGGCATCGCCTCCTTGTCGACTCGCGCCGAGCGATCGTAGCCCGACCCATCGGCCGGGGATAGCCAGCACCACTTCGTCGGCCCGCTTCCGTGGGCCGGGTGTCAGGTGTAGCGTCCGCGTCATGCGGGCACGCCGCGTTCTCCTCATCGTCGCGGTCGCGTTGGTCGCCGGTTCGTGCACGTCGACGACCACGACGGTCACGGCATCGCCGACCGGCGCGAGCCCGCCACCGACGTCGGTGACAACCTCGCCTCCACCAACCGGCGCCACGCTCGCGGATGGAAGCGCGTTGCCGTCACGCTGCAGTGGGAAGCCGGTGCCGAGCGAGACGGTCGCGTTCGTCGCCGACGGCCGCGCGTGGACGCTCGATCCGAAGAGCGGCATGCTCGCCTGTCTGTTCCGTGTCCGGCAACCGGGCGCGTTCGCGTTCGGGCCGCAGGGCGACCGTGTGATGCTTGCCGGTCTCGGCATCATCGGCGTCCCCGATGGGGAGCCGACCTGGCCACCGGTCGGAGCGACTCCGACCGTGTTCGACTGGGGCCACCCGCTCGGTCTGGCCGTGGTGTATGCGTCGCCGAGCGGTGCGCCCGAGAAGCGGTTCATGGACACCGGCAACGTCGAGAAGCTGACCGACCTGCCGTCGGGGACCTACGAGTCGATCGCGTACCACCCGAGCGGTCTGGCGCTCGGGATGATCGTCGATCAGGGGCAGCGACAGGGCATCTGGTTGTCGAGCAACGAAGGCAAGAACCCTGTGCGGCTCGTGTTCTCACGACCGGACACCACGTTCTCGTCGGTCACATTCAGCCCGGACGGGACCCAGATCTGGTGGATCGCCCAACACGCCGGCGCCCTGAGCGAGATCCATTGGATGAACCTCGCCGACCGGACGACCTTCCAGACGGTGCTGTCTCGCGGGCTGTCACCGACCGCACACAGCCTCCAGCTCGCGCCGTCGGGACCCCTGATGTCCGCGACGCAAGGAGCATCGTGCGAACTGGAACAGGCGATGGTGGTCGACAAACAGGGCGCGCATCCGGCGATCGCGGCCGCCGGGGAGCCGACCCATGCCCTTGGCTGGCTCGACTCGAAGACGCTCCTCGTCGCGACGGGTGGCTGTGGCCAGCCGGAGTCGTTATCGACCGTCGCATGGAGCCACGGTTCAGGCACCGCGACCGCGCTCGTGAATGGCGTCGACGTCGGCGCCCCGCGCACCGTCTTGAAGAACGCGCCTACAGAGGTTCCGTCGCCGCCGAATCAAGCGCCGCCGGCGCCGCCCGGCGGCGTCGGGTGATAGCGCCACCCACACCGGCGGCCGGTCGGCCGCCGCGGCTCACCGCATAGAAGTCGCCGCGCGAGCGATGGCTTCGTTGCGCTGGGTGAGTACGCGCTCGATGTAGCGCGCCACCAAGCCCTCGAACGGTCTTCCGATCAGGCCGAACGGCGCGGCGACGTCGACGAGGTCGGTCATCACCGTCTCTCCCGGAAGAGCCGCGAATCGATGTTCGTGGCGGTAGACCCCGAACGGACCGCGAACCTGCGCGTCGACGAAGCGGATCGGCCGGTCGAAGGTCTCGATGCGGCTCGTCATCGTCCACCAGATACCCAGATGTCGAGCTCGCCACGTCACGGACTCGCCGAGGCCGATGTGCCCGGAGGTGCGTCCGGCGATCGCGCGTTCATGTGATCGTTGCATCGACGCTGCGTGGAGGTCGAGATCGGTCGACAGATCGAAAGCGACCGCCGGGTCCGCCGCGATCGACGTCACCAGCACGAGTCGCCGCATGACTTGAGCGTACCCGCGGGTCGACGCGCGAACGGCGCGGGTGTCGCCGTTAGGGTGGTCGGGTGTTCGAGCACAGCGCGCGTGTCTACGACCTCCTGTATTCCTTCAAGGACTACGAGGCCGAGGCGCGCGATCTCACCGCGCTGATCCGCGAGCGGAATCCGGATGCGACCTCGCTGCTCGATGTCGCGTGCGGCACGGGCAAGCACGTCGACATGCTCCGCGAGGCGTTCCCCGACGTCGCCGGCGTCGACCTAGACGATGGGCTGCTTGCGATCGCGACCGAGCGTCTCTCGGATGTTCGCTTCACGCGCGGCGACATGCGGACCTTTGATCTTGGCCGAACGTTCGACGCGGTCACCTGCCTGTTCAGCTCGGTCGGCTACCTCCGCGACGACGAGGAACTCGCGGCAGCGATCGGTCGGATGGCCGCGCACCTCTCGCCGGGCGGTGTCCTCGTCGTCGATGGATGGATCCGCCCCGACGCGTGGTGGCCGGGGACCAATGTGCAGGCGCTGGCTGAGACCGGCGACGGCATCGCTGCCGCCCGCGTTGCGAGAACGTGGCGCGACGGCGACCGCACCATCCTCGACATGCGATACCTGATCGCCACGGCGGAAGGCGGATTCGAGCAACAACAAGAAGTGCACGAGCTCACGCTCTTCAGCGACGAGGCCTACCGAGCGGCGTTCGATGCGGCGTCGCTCACGCCAGACGTCATCGCCTCGCCGATGCCCGACCGCGACCGGTACATCGCCGTCGCCCCGTAGCGGTCGTTGCCCGGGGGTGCCGGCCCGCCTAGACTCGGCGAACAGATGTTCGAGAGCTCCGTCCTCGGCGTGGATCCGGGCGTTGCCCGATGCGGCCTCGCCGTCGTCGGCCGCCGCGACCGCGCCAATGAGCTGCGGTTCGTCACGACCGTGACCACTCCGGCCGACGCCGAGGAGAGCGTCCGCCTCCGAGCGATCGCCGAGGCCGCGAGGGCGGCGATCGCAGAGCACCGCCCGGCAGCCGTTGCGGTCGAGCGCGTGGCGTGGAGCCGCAACCAGGTCAGTGCTCTGCACGTTGCGCGGGCGACCGGGGCGATCATCTTGGTCGCAGCAGAGGCCGGCCTTCCGGTCGCCGAGTATGCCCCGAACGAGGTCAAGCAGGCGGTCACCGGCGCGGGCAACGCTGACAAGAAACAGGTCCAGCGCGCGCTTCAGCGGATCCATGGCCTCGGCGACGTGCCGGCGCAGGCCGACGCCGCGGACGCCGTCGCGGTCGCGCTCACACATCTGCTCGCTGCACCGATGCGCGCCGTCGCCGCCCGGGCGGGCGCGCGATGATCGCATCCCTCGAGGGAGAGGTGGCCGACGTCGGCCTCGGTCGCGTCGTGCTGGATGTCGGTGGGGTCGGCTACGAGCTCGTCGTTCCGACGTCTCTGTTGTCGTCGCTGCCGCCCGTCGGCGGCCGTGCCCGCGTCCACACCCGCATGGTCGTCCGGGAAGACTCGATGACGCTCTACGGCTTCCCATCGCCCGACGAGCGAGCGCTCTTCGACCTGCTCACCGGCGTGACCGGCGTCGGCCCCAAGGTCGCCCTCGCGTTCCTGTCGGCCCTCAAGCCCGACGCGCTTCGCCGAGCGGTGATCGCCAACGACGCCGACGCGCTGACGGTCGTCCCGGGTGTCGGCAAGAAGGTGGCCCAGCGGGTCGTTCTCGATCTGCGCGACAAACTGGGCGGCGAGGGCGCGGACCTCGTCGCAACCGGGCCGCTCGCGGACGTGCGCGACGCGCTGCTCGCGCTCGGACTCACGCCGGTCGAGGCGTCGCAGGCGCTCGCCGATGTCGACCCCGAGGGCAAGGCGCCCGACGACTTGCTCCGCGAGGCGCTCCAGAAGGTGGGACGATGAACGCTATGACCGAGGCCGACGCGGCGACGCCCGACGACCGGCTCCTCGAGTCCTCGGCGCGCAGTTCGGAAGACCGCGAGTTCGACGTTGCGCTCCGGCCGCGCACCCTGTCCGACTTCGTTGGCCAGGAGCGCGTCAAGGAACAGTTGCACGTCCTGCTCGAAGGGGCGCGTCAGCGCGACGAGCCGGTCGACCACCTCTTGTTCAGCGGCCCACCGGGCCTGGGCAAGACGACACTCGCCCAGATCGTCGCGATCGAGATGGGTGCGGGGTTCCAGCCGACGAGCGGCCCCGCCCTCGAGCGCCCGTCCGATCTGGCCGCGATCCTCACGAACCTCGCCGACGGCGACGTGCTGTTCGTCGATGAGATCCACCGGATGCCGCGTGCGGTCGAAGAGGTCCTCTACCCGGCGCTCGAGGACTTCCGCCTCGACGTGGTGTTAGGGAAGGGACCGACCGCCCGCTCGATCCGGCTCGAGCTTCCGCGGTTCACGTTGATCGCGGCGACCACGCGCCCAGGCCGGATCACCCTCCCGCTGCGCGAGCGGTTTGGGTTCAGCCCGCGCCTCGACTACTACGACACGCAGGACCTCACGACGATCGTTCTTCGAAGCGCGGGCATCCTCGGCGTCGACACGACGGTCGAAGGAGCCGGCGAGATCGCACGGCGCGCGCGCGGCACGCCGCGGATCGCCAACCGGCTGCTCAGACGGGTCCGTGATGTCGCGGAAGTGCGGCACGACGGTGCGATCTCGGGCGACGTCGCCCGGTCCGGCCTCGAGATGTTCGAGGTCGACGGCGAGGGCCTCGACCGGCTCGATCACGCGGTGCTTCGGGCGATCATCGACCGCTTCTCCGGCGGCCCGGTCGGTCTGACGACCCTGGCCGCCGCGGTCGGGGAGGAACCGGACACGGTGGAAGACGTCGTCGAGCCGTACCTGCTGCAGCTCGGGTTCCTCCAACGCACGCCACGAGGGCGAACCGCGACACCTCGCGCCTACGAACATCTCGGGGTCACGGCCCCCGGCCAGCTCCCGCTCGCTTAGGCCGCGACCGCTGTTCCCGCAGGTAAACTCGGCTCTCGCGCGCCGCTGCGCGCCATGGCCACCAGATCGGAAGGACCCCCATGTTCCTCGCACAGACCTCGAGTGGTGGGAGCCCCATCGTGCTCCTTCTGCTGCTCGGGATGCCGGTGATGCTCTTCTTGATGATGCGCTCGCAGCGCAAGAAGGCTGCGCAGCAGCAGAACCTCCAGAAGAGCGCCGGCATCGGCTCCCAGATCATGACCACCGCAGGCATCTTCGGGACGATCGTCGACGAAGACGAAGACGAGGGCACGATCGTGCTGGAGATCGCCCCGGGCACCCAGATCAAGCTGATCCGAGGCGCGATCGCGCGCGTGGTTGATGAAGACGACGACTATGAGGAGTACGACGACGAGGACGATGAGGACGACGCGGTCGTCGACCTCGCCGACGCTGAGCCCGACACCTCCGAGGCGGATGCCGACAACGCCGAGGGCCCGATCCGCCCGTGAGGGAAGACGCCGTCGGGACGCCCCATGGGGCGCCGATCCCGGATGTGCCCGCGGTCGAGCCTGTGGCCGAGGTCGCCTCGATCACGCTCGGCGACATCCAATCCGACCCGCAGCTGTCGATGTTCATCGCGTCCGCGGATCGGGTGATGGACGCGATGGGTTACACCGAGCACGGGTTCCGGCACGCACACCTGGTGGGCAAGATCGCCTACCAGGTGCTTCGCCGTTTGGGGTTCAGCCAGCGCGAGGCCGAGCTCGCGCGTGTCGCCGGCTACCTGCACGACATGGGGAACGCGTTGACGCGCGATGGCCACGGACAGAGCGGCGCGATGCTTGCCTATGAGGCGCTCCGCAAGCGCACCGACAGTGCTGATCTCATGCTGATCATGTCCGCGATCGCGAACCACGAGGAGAGCGAGGGCTCAGCGGTGTCGCCGGTCTCCGCCGCCGTGATCTTGGCCGACAAGGCCGACGTGCACCGCAGCCGCGTCCGCCGACCGACCGATGCCGACCTGGCCGGCGACATCCACGACCGGGTCAACTATGCCGTCGAGCAGAGTTTCCTGCGGGTAGACTCCGACGCTCGAACCGTCAGTCTGGAACTGACGATCGACACCAAGATCAGCCAGGTCATGGACTACTTCGAGATCTTCCTCGGCAGGATGCAGATGTGCCGTCACGCCGCGACGGCGATC
>DASYOY010000002.1:0-15578 GCA_036007245.1 Actinomycetota bacterium
CGGCCGTGCCTGCCGAGGCTGCAGGAGGAGACCCATCCATGGCGAAACAGACCAACGACCGACCCAAGGGGAAGCAGGCCGCCCAGCCCGGCAGGTCGTCACGCAAGGCACGACAAGCCGAGGCTGAGCGGCGCCGGCAACGCACGCGGCGCGCCGGACTCGCCGGAGTGGGCCTCGTGTTGGCCTTCGTCGCCCTCGTGGTGGTTGGGTCGCTGTTCCGACCGAAGCCGAGCTCGCAGCCCTCGACCAGCGCCGGCTCGGCGGGGACGGCCGTGCAACAGGTTCCGGCGGCAACCTTGAACGCCGTCGGTGCAGGCTCGGGTGTCACGCCCCCCCTGGCGCTCGCCGCCAACACACCGCCGCTCACCCAGGGCGGGAAGCCGCAGATCCTCTACGTAGGGGCGGAATACTGCCCCTACTGCGCCGCCGAGCGGTGGCCGTTGATCGTGGCGCTCAGCCGCTTCGGCATATTCGACAGCCTGGGCGCCACCTCGTCTTCCGCAACCGACGTCTTCCCGAACACGCAGACGTTCTCGTTCCACGGGTCGACATACACGAGCGACTCCATCGCCTTCGACGGGGTGGAGACACAGACGAACACCGGCCAGACGCTCGATCAGCCGACGGCGGCGCAGCAGGCGCTGTTCCAGCAGTTCGACGCGGCGCCGTACACCAACCAGCCCGGCGCGATCCCCTTCTTGATGATCGGGAACCGCTACGTGTCGATCGGCGCGGAATACGACCCCGGGATCTTGCAGGGGATGACCCGCGACCAGATCGTCGCCGCGCTCTCCGACCCGACCAGCCCGGTGGCGAAGACCGTTGACGGCGCCGCGAACACGATCACGGCGGCGATCTGCCAGACGACCGGAGGCAAGCCGGCCAGCGTCTGCTCGAGCCCGACGATCACGCAGGTCGCATCGACGTTGCCGGCCTCCACCTCATGACCCCTCGCTGGGTCGTGCGGTCGACGTTCGTGCTGGCCCTCGTGGCGATCGCCGTCAGCGCCTACCTGACCGTCGCGCACTACACGTCGCCGCATGTCCTTGCGTGTTCGGGGTCGGGCGCGATCGACTGCGCGAAGGTCACGACCAGCGCTCAGTCGCGCTTCCTCGGGGTCCCGGTCGCCGTGCTCGGGCTCGTGTGGGCGGTCGCGATGGCAGCCCTGTGCTCGCCGCACGCGTGGCGGAGCACCGCGCGGTGGGTCCGGCCTGCGCGGGCGGCCGCCGTGTGCATCGGGATGGCCTTCGTCCTGTGGCTCGTCTTCGCAGAGTTGGTCCTGGTGGGCGCCATCTGCGTGTGGTGCACGACGATGCACCTCCTGACGTTCGCGTTGTTCGTGCTGATCGTGATCTTCGGGTACGCGCGAGAGCCGCTCGGGGCCGAACCGATCGACGAACGCGTCTGAGGGGCGCGACCTACGGCCCGGCGGCTTCGCGCCAGCGGGTGACCGACGGCAGGACGACATCGCCGTATCCGTTGCAGCGCGCTTCCGTCACCGACAGCTCGAACAACACGTAGCGATCGTCCGGCGCGTAGGTCGACGCGGCCGCGACCGCAGCTCGGGTCGATGCATCATCGACGGGCGCACCGCGGCCGGCGATCCAGAACTCGCCACCGGTTCCGTCGTTATCGGGAACCGCGTTGTGCATCGCGAACGATCTGCGCTCCCGCAGATCGCGGCCTTTCGGCGACGTCGGCTCCATGAAGAGATACATCCCGCCCGCGCCGAAGATCGGCGTGACGGGATGGACACGCGGCATCCCGTCGGCGCGCATGGTCGCGAGATACACGGGCGACATGCGCAGCCGCTCCTCGCCGAACGCAGCGAGATCCGGTTCCTGTTCGGCGAACGCCGACCACCGCATGACCCGAGCCCCTCTCGTTGAACGCGAGACGTGCCATCATCATCTAGGTGAGCAGCAGCAAGCCGCAACATCTCGACGACCTCGCGCGGCTGCGACGCGTGCGCGATCGCATGGATCGTGACTTCGCGCAGCCGCTCGACGTCGAAGGGCTCGCGAGCGAAGCGCACATGTCGGCGGGCCACCTCACGCGGCAGTTCAAGGCCGCGTACGGCGAGTCGCCGTACAGCTACCTCATGACGCGGCGGATCGAACGTGCGATGGCGCTGCTCCGCATGGGCGACCTGAGCGTCACCGAGGTCTGCTACGAGGTCGGCTGCTCGTCGCTCGGGACGTTCAGCACCCGCTTCACCGAGCTGGTGGGTATGCCGCCCAGCGCATACCGCCGTGGCGACGCGCCGGCGATCCAGGGCATCCCGTCGTGTGTGGCCAAGCAGGTGACCAAACCGGTCAGGAATCGAGAAGCGACCGTTTCCGAGCCGCAGCTAGTGTGACGGCCATGAACGACATCACGATCAACGCGAGCTTCCTGCCGCAGAACGACCCCGACGCGGCCACGGCGTTCTACCGTGACGTCCTCGGATTCGAGGTCCGCAACGACGTCGGGTTCCAAGGGATGCACTGGATCACGGTCGGCCCCACCGACCAGCCGGGCACGTCCATCGTTCTGTTCCCGCCGGAGGCGACGCCGGGCATCACCGACGAGGAGCGCAGCACGATCGTCGAGATGATGGCCAAGGGCACCTACGCCACGCTCCTGCTGGCGACCAAGGACGTCGACGCGACGTTCGAGCGGCTCCAAGACAGCGACGCCGAGGTGGTCCAGGAACCGACCGACCAGCCGTACGGCGTACGCGACTGCGCGTTCCGCGATCCGTCCGGCAACCTGCTCCGCATCCAGCAACTGTCCTGACCCAACGCAGTACGACGCAGACGGAGGTGACCCGCCGTGCCGGCGAAGTCCACGACCACCAAGAAGAAGACAGCCGCCAAGAAGACGAGCGCGCCACGAAACGCGAACTCGACCTCGGGCAAGTTCACCGCCGAGGAACGCGCCGCGATGAAGGAGTACGCGCGCGAGCTGAAGGAACAGAAGACCAAGGAAGACGGCAAGAAGCTCCTCAAAGAGGCGATCGCCAAGATGAAGGAGCCCGACCGCACGATGGCGAAGCGGATCGACGCGCTCGTGATGGAGGCGGCGCCCGACCTGGCGCAGCGCACGTGGTACGGGATGCCCGCCTACGCCAAGGACGACAAGGTGGTCTGCTTCTTCCAGGACGCGCAGAAGTTCAAGGCGCGCTACGCGACGTTCGGGTTCAGCGACGAGGCCAGCCTCGACAAGGGCGGCATGTGGCCGACCTCGTTCGCGCTGATGGAGCTCACGCCCGCCGAGGAGAAGAAGATCAGCGACCTGGTCAAGAAGGCGGTTCGCTGAACGAACGCGACGCTGCCCACGCGGTCACGTCCTGTGGCCTGCGTGGGCGGTGATGCGCCTCCGCACCCGAAGCTCACCGATGTCTCGCGCTTCGGGGCGCTGGGGATCCGAGCTGCTCGCACCCTCGTACCAACGGCCGTAGCGCGCCGCTCCCCACACCGCGCTGACGCCGTGCAGGATCACGCTCAGCGCGACCGTCACGAAGACGGTGTCCAGGATGATCGAGCCGTTCGGTAACGCCTCTTCCGCCACGAACAGGCCGAACACGATCGATGCCAGTCCGCGTGGTCCGAACCAGCCGACGAACAGGTAGGTCGGCCGTGCGAAGCCCGATCCGATCAGCGAGATCGCAACGGGCACGAGCCGGATGACGGTCAGACTGAGGATCGCGTACACGACGATCTGCCATGTCACGTGACCGAGGATAGGTCCCAGCAGGACCGCGCCGAACCCGAGGAACGAGACGGTCGCGAGCAGCCCGCCGAGATCCTCGCTCAGCATCGCGGCATCGGCCAGGCGCCCGTGCGTCGCGCGGCCGAACGCGACGCCGGCAACCCAGGTCGCGATGAACCCGCTGCCGCCCACGTGGTCGGCAGCGGTGAACGCGAGGATCACGAGCCCGAGCGTGCCGATCTGCGACCACTCGCGGCCGACCCAGCCGCGTTCGCGCGCCAAGCTCAGCATCAGCGCGCCGGCCCATCCCACGACCGCGCCGATCAGGGCGGCGAGCACAAGCGACCGAAGGAACACCTCGGCGACGCCCTCGGTCCCGACGTGCTCGGCCTCGGCGGCGGCCGCGAGCGCCAGCACGAAGAACGGCAGCGCGAGCCCGTCGTTCAGCCCGCTCTCGATGTTCAGCGACTGCCGGATCAGCTCCGGCACCTTCCGGCTCGTGACGACCGCTTGTCCGAGCGCCGCGTCGGTCGGAGCCAGGCAGATCCCGATGAGCGCGGCCTCCCAGATGTCCATCGGCGGCAGAAGCGCCCGGGCCGCGAGCCAGCCGAGCACGATGGTCAGCGGCATACCGATCACCAGCAGCCGGAGCGGGACACGGCTCTTCGCCCGCCAATCCCCGGAGCTGATGCCCAGCGCATCCGTGAACAGGACGAGCGCGAGCGCCCCCTCGAGGAGCCACTCGATCACCTGGGTGTCGAACGCCCCGTGGATCAGCGCGAGCGCCGACGGCCCGATGAGGACGCCCACCACCATGAAGAGCAGCGGTCCGGAGAACGGAGTGGTCGACAGCCGCTTGCTGACGACGGCGTACCCGACGATCGCGAGCGCGACGACGATCAGGCCCATCGGGGTCGGAGCATAGAGCCGGCGCCGTGCCGATCCGTGGACGTTCGCAAGGCGGCTGTGCGGAACGAAGGCTGATCAGGACGTCAACCTGACGCGGCTTCGGGGGCGAGCGTGACCGTCCAGCGCTTCCCGTCCCACGACGCGGTGAACGCGTGTTCGTCGGGCGTCGCGTGCCGGTAGTTCCCCGTCGCGATGCACGCATCGGGCGCCGTGCAGGTCACGCCGCTCAGCGCGCTTCCGCTCGCACCCGGCACCCGCGGAGCAGCGCCCAGCGTCCAGCGCGACCCGTTCCACCACTCGACGAGCGGCACGGGCGAGTTCCCTGCGACCGAATACCCAACGGCGAGGCACGAGCTCGGCGACGCGCAATCCACCGACACGAGGTCGGCGTCGGGCGTGTGCGCAGGGTCGATCGTCGGGGTCACGCGCCACGCGTTCCCGTGCCACACCTCAGCGAGCGATCGGTACGCGGCGCGTGCCGTCCGCTGCGACCCGACGGTCACGCACACGTTCTGCGACGGGCAGTCGACCGAGTTGAGCATCGTGTCCTGCGCCTGCCCGAGCCGGCCCGACTGCTGGAACCGCCACTCCGTGCCGTTCCACCGAAGGATCAAGGGCGAGATCAGCGTGCCGAACCCGATCTCGAACGTGTACTGGCCGACGCCCGTGCACGAGCTCGGCGACGAGCACGAGACCGAAACCAGACTGGGCTCTTCCATCGTCCGCGGCCGTGGCGGCAGGATCAGCTTCCAGGTCGAGCCGTTCCACCACTCCGTCATCACGCGCTCGCTGCCCGACTTGTTGGAGTAGCTGCCGACGGCCATGCAGGCGGATGACGCGCAGCCGACGCCCGAGAGCTGGCCGTCGGTCGTCGCCGGCGGGATCGGGACCTTCTCGAGGCGCCACTCGCGGCCGTTCCAGATCTCGACGAGCGGGCGGTTGCCGCCCGACTTCGCGCCGAAGTACGGGGCCGGCACCTCTTGCGCGCCGACCGACACGCAATGGGTCTCGTTCGCGCACGACAGCGCCAACAGGAAGCTGTTGCCGTTCTCGATCGGCGGCGTCGGCGAGTTCGCCTGCCACGATCCGGCGGAATGGATCGCGTACGGAACCCGGATCGTGTAGCGGCTGCCGGTCGAGCCGACGGCGATGCAGCGGTCGGGTGCGGGGCACGCGATGCTGCCGAGCACAGTTTCCGTGACGGGGACCGGCACGACGAGGTTGTCGGTTGCAACGGCGGCTATGCCGGCAGCGACGACCAACGCGATCACCGCGACGCTCGCCACGACCATCAGACGACGGTCGCCGCGACGCCGCCGTCGGGTTCTCGGCGCCGGAGCGGGCGGCTCCTCGTGCCGTTCGCGGGTCTGCTCGCCGAGGCTCACGGCGCGATCATGCAGCTGTCGAACGCCGACAGCGGGTTGATCGTCGTGCCGCCGTCCGGCGTCTTCATATGGAGCGGTCCCACAAGCGACGCCGGCGCGTCGGCCGTGTAGCAGCCGTCCGGGCGCACCGAGATCGAGTAGTCGGCCGCGAGCCGGCTGACGTGCGGCCCGTCCACGAACGACTGGCACGTCCAGTCGTCGGCGGGCCCCGAGCTCACGCCCGAGATCACGCTCTCTCGCTTGCAATAGGAGTAGACCTTGACGTCGGCCGCATCGAGCTCGCGCCCAAGGATCTGCTGCTGCACCACGATCAGGTTGGAGAGCGTCTGTGACACCGACGCCTCGAGGTGCGTCGACGTGATCCAGGTCTTGTTCAGCATCGTGCCGGCCAGCAGCAGCGCGGCAAGCACAACGGTTGCGACGACGGCGCGACCGACCGTCGACCAGCGGAACGGGGCCTGGCCGTCGCCGGCGAAGTCCCGGCGTCGGAACGACCGCCACGCGGCCACCAGCGAGAGGGTTCCGTACGCGAAGCTCACGAGCAGCCCGATCCACAGCGCCTTCGACGTGGACGGCGTGATCTGCAGGCCGTGCCACGCTTCGAACGGTGAGGTCAGGAGCATCGATCGAACCACGACGCCGCTGCCCATCAACCCCAGGCCGACCATCAAGAGCGCGACGACCGGCGCGCCGATCACCCCGGCCATGCTGTTCTTGGTTGTGACCGAGAACAGGATCGCCAGACACGTGAACGCCAGCGTGGGCACCAGCGCGATCGCGTAGCTCTCCACGATGAGCTTGATCGCCTGCGACTCGCTGAGGAGTTGACCGGACAGCCCGACCAGCGGCTTGCGCCCGACGACCAACATCCCGGCGATCGTGCTGCTGAACCCGAGCAGGGCGACCATCGCCACGGAGAACGTCATCGCTGCGAGCGTCTTGCCGACGAAGATCTGCCCCCGCGAGACCGACCGCGTCAGCACCGTCTTCCAGGTGGACAGCCGGTCCTCGCTCGCGAAGATGTCGCCGGCCACGACGCTCGCGATCAGCGGGAAGCCGGCGATCCCAGCGAAGGACAACATGATGAACGGCGTCGCGAACCCCGAGGACTGGACCCAGCGGCCGAACAGCGAGTCGGCGGGCACCGACGACTGCGTGCTGATGAAGATCACGAACCCGAGCGGGGCGACCACACAGATCACCGCCGCCACGCGAGGCAGCAGCTGTGCTCGGATCTTGGCGATCTCGACGCGATAGACGGCGCCCACGCCGGCGTGCTCGCGCGGCGTATCGGTCACGGTGACGGCAGCGGCGCTCATGGGCTCGCGGACACCTCATCCGGCTCACGATCGGGCGCCGACTGCTCGGCGCGCTCGCCCGTGAGCGAGAAGAACATCGACTCGAGCGCGGTCATCAGCAGCTCGAGGCGCCGGACGGCGATGCCGGCTTTGCCCAGCGTTACCACATAGGCATCGAGCGCCTCGCGGTCGGCGCTCACCGTGAGCCAGCCACCCGGGTCGCCGACTACCTCCAGGCGTCGATCCTGCTTGGCGAGCTCGGCAGCGCGCCCGTCGTCGCTGGTTTCCAGGCGGTGTGCAGGGGCCGGCGACTCTTCGCGCAGCCGTTCGATCGAGCCGTGCCACACAACACGGCCCTCCCGCATCACGGTCAGGCCGTCGCACACACCCTCGAGCTCGGACATGTTGTGGCTGCTCACGACGACGGTCGCGCCGTCGGCCGCCAACGTCCGCACGATCGCGAGCATGTCGCGGGCGCCGTTCGGGTCGAGCCCAACGGTCGGCTCATCCAGCAGCAAGAGCCGCGGCCGCCGCAGAAGCGACGCCGCGAGGCCCAGGCGCTGACGCATCCCCGACGAGAACCCGCCGACCTTGCGGTCCGCCCGATCGTCGAGCCGAACGGTCGTGAGCACCTCGTCGATCCGACCCCCGCTGCCCCCGTCGAGGTCAGCCATCAGCTCGAGGTTCCGCCGGGCGGTCAGGTACGGGTAGAAACGGGGTTCCTCGACGAACCCGCCGACCCCATCGGTCGATGCCTCGCCCGCGTCGCCGATGTCGCCGCCGAAGAGCTTCACCACGCCTTCGTCGCGCGCGACCAATCCGAACAGGATGCGAAGCAACGTGGTCTTGCCGGCGCCGTTGGGTCCGACCAAGCCGTGGACCTCGCCGACTCCGATGGACAGGTCGAGCCCATCGATCGCCTGCACATCGCCGAAGCGCTTCTGCAGGTCGCGAACGTCGAGGGCGAGGTCGGTGGTCATATCCCGTTCCGGGTTCGTGGGGACGCCGCACGCTATCGAGGCGGGCATCCGGCCGGTCGGGCAACTCTACTTGGAGCAGCTACGGCCCCTCTGCCGGGGTATTGCGATTGGATGGCGACTACGACGTGCCGGGCTCCCCCGGCGTCGGGGCGTCGTCGGCGATGGGGGTCTTCACGCCGGAAGTCCCAACCGTCAGCGAATGGATCGCGTTCGTCAGATCGAGGATCTGCTTGGACAGCCGCAACAGCTCCTCGTTCTGTGTCTCCTCGAGCTGCACCGACTTCCACTCTTGTGCGGCCATGACCTGACGCTTCTCGTCGGCGCGGTTCTGGCTGATCATCACGAATGTCGACAGGAAGATCGCCTCGAGCGACACGATCAGGGTGAGGGTCGGCCACGGGCTCTTCTCGATCAGGAGCATCCAGCCCGCGAACAGCAGGATGTGCAGGTAGACGAAGTGCATCGAGCCCGCGTACGCCGTGATGCGGTCCGCGATCCGGTTCTGGACGAGTTCCGCCCGCTCGTGCGCATGCTGGACGAGCGCGGGAGCGGGGGCTAGCGGCTTGAGGTGTTGCCTGCTCACGGGTGCCTCCCTTCGCGGGGAGCGGCTTCCCTCAGGTGCCGAGTTCCCCGACCCATTCCTTCAGCCGTGGAAGATGCTCCGCATAGTGCGCCGGACCAGACTTGTTGATCCATCGGACGGCCTCAGGCGAGGGCTCCGGCAGGAGTCGCCATGCGGTCAGCATCCGGGTCCGGGCGGACACGGCCTGTGCCTGCACGTCGCGGAAGGCGACGTCGTGCATCAGGTCGAAGAACTCCTTATTCATGGCGTCGATCTGGATCTCCTCGGCGCGGTAGGTGCCGAACCGGATCCGCTCCAGGACGACGCCCGCCTCGGCGAGCCAGCTGCCGATGTGCCCGATCAGGTCCTTGGCCGACCAGCCCTCCTCGAAGTAGCCGACCTGCTCGACCTGATCCGAGGGGAGCCCGTCGATCAGCGCGCGGAGCTCCGTCCAGAGCCGGTCCTCCTCTTCGAGAAGGGCGCCATCCGAGATCGCGTCGGCCATCCGCGGAGTATGGCCTCCGGGTGGCCTGCCAGACAAACCTTTCCTCGCACCCGTTTGCGGCGCCTGTTCCATGACGAAGTTGACATGGACACCCTCGCGCCGTGAGCAAGCGGGACCGCCGTGCATGACAGATCTGTCATGAACATTGCGGAAACCGCTTCCGCAGCATCATCGTCGGCCCAGATCAGCAGATCTCCACGGAGAGGGGGCCCGTGTGAAAGGTCGGATGCGGTTCGTAGGTCGGATCGCCATCGTATGCGCCGCGCTTGCGCTCGCGATGACCGCGTGCTCGTCGAAGTCGTCGAGCGCCGGCTCGGGGACGATCACCCCGACGGCGACGATCTTCGTGCAGAACTTCCAGTACCACAACGTACCGGCGACGTTGCCGTCGGGCGTCGTCACCATCTTGTTCCAGAACCAAGAGTCGTTCCAGATCACCCACGAGATGATCCCGATCGCGTTGCCGTCGGGCAAGACCGCCCAGGACGTGATCAACGCCGCGAAGCAGGACGGTCCGCCCTCGGAGGACGACTGGCTGCACATCGGGGGTGACTTCGGCGCCGTCGACACCGGTGCCGGGATCGTCGAGACGTTGAACCTCCCGCCCGGCACATACGCCTTCGCCTGCTGGCAGACGGGGACCCAGAGCGGCGGTGACAACGGTCCGCCGCACGCGGCCAAGGGCATGGTCACCTCGTTCACCGTCTCCTAGAGGCCCGGATGGCTCAGTCGGTCGGCTCGCGTACCCCTCGCGCGAGCGGCCGGCTGCGCTGGGCCGGCCTGCTCGCGCTGCTCTCCTTGACGGGCTGCGCGAAGGAAGGCATCTCCCCCACCGCCCAAGACGTGCACCAGCTCTACACGGTGATCATGATCTTGGCGCTGCCGGTGTTCATCGGCGTCGAGGCGCTGCTGATCTGGTGCATCGTGCGGTACCGCAAGCGCCGCAGCGACGATTCGCCCGCTCCGGTGCAGTCGGTCGGCGGCAACCGCTCGCTGGCCGTGTTCTTCGCGATCCCGGCGGTGATCGTCGCGATCCTGTTCCCGTTCGGCGAGCAGACCTTGATGAACGTGCAGGCGGCCGTGACGCCACTCGTCAAGATCCACGTCGAGGGCTTCCAGTGGGAGTGGACGTTCCTCTACGAGAACGAGGGCATCTTCGTCTCGGGCAAGACGGCGACCTCGACCACGCCGGAGGAGCCCGCCCAGATGTACCTCCCGGTCGACGAGGCGGTCCAGATCGACCTCACCTCCCGCGATGTGATCCATTCGTTCTTCGTGCCCGACCTGCTGTTCAAGCGCGATGCGATCCCGGGCCGTGACACGTCGTTCACGTTCACGCCGACCACGCTCGGCGTGTTCCATGCGCAATGTGCGGAGTTCTGCGGCCTGTGGCACTCGCACATGACGTTCGACGTGCACGTCGTGTCATCGGCCGACTACCAGGCCTGGATCTTGCAGGAACGCAAGGCGTTCGCGAGCGTCACGTGTGCACCGAACGGAACACAGCTCGCGCTGGTTGCACACAACATCTCGTGGAACCAGAACTGTCTGGCCGTGCCCGCGCGCACGCCGTTCACGGTCCAGATCACCAACGAGGACGCCGGCATCCAGCACAACTTCTCGATCTACGACTCGTTCTTCGAGAAACAGCAGTTCTTCACGTCCCCGAGGCTCACGGGGGTGGCGAGCGAGACGCTCAACGTCGATGGGCTGCCGCCGGGGCACTACTACTTCCAATGCGACGTCCACGGACCGGCGATGTCGGGGGCGTTCGTCGTTGGGTCGGGAGGGTCGGGAGGTGGGTAAGCGCAGATGGCGGTAACGCACGCACCGACCGCTGAGGCCGTCCCCGAGCCGCGTTCGGGGTTGATGAGCTGGCTCACCACCACCGATCACAAGCGGATCGGGATCCTCTACCTGATCAACAGCTTCGCGTTCTTCGTGATCGCGGGGATCTTCGCGCTGCTGATGCGCACCGAGCTCGCGCGGCCCGGGACGCAGGTCTTCGCGCCGCACGCGTACAACCAGCTGTTCACACTGCACGGCACGCTGATGATCTTCCTGGTCATCTTCCCGCTGCTGGCCGGCTTCGGGAACTACTTCGTGCCGCTACAGATCGGCGCGCTCGACATGGCGTTCCCGCGGATCAACGCGCTGTCGTTCTGGCTGTTGCCGGTGGGCGGGCTGACGATCCTTTCGGGATTCCTCGTGCCCGGCGGCGCCGCGGCGGCCGGCTGGACGGGCTATCCCCCGCTGTCGGAGCAGCTGGGCACGGGCCAGGACCTGTGGATCGCCGGGCTCATCCTGGTCGGGACGGCGTCGATCCTCGGAGGGATCAACTTCATCGTGACGATCCTTCGGATGCGCGCACCGGGGATGACGATGATGCGGATGCCCATCTTCACCTGGAGCATCCTCGCGACCTCGCTGCTGGTGGTGCTCGCCGCGCCTGTGTTGACGGCCGGCCTCCTGATGGTGTTCTCCGACCGCCAGCTCGGAACGGTGTTCTTCGACCCGTCGCGCGGCGGCGTCGCGCTCCTGTGGCAGAACCTGTTCTGGTTCTTCGGTCACCCCGAGGTGTACATGCTGATCCTCGGCGCCTGGGGCGTGGTGACCGAGATCATCGCCGTGTTCTCCGGCAAGCCGATCTTCAGCTACCGCGGCGTGGTGCTCGCGTTCCTGCTGATCACGGCCCTGTCGTTCAGCGTGTGGGCCCACCACATGTTCGCGACCGGCGCGGTCGAGCTGCCGTTCTTCAGCATCACGACCGAGCTGATCTCGATCCCGACGGGCGTGCTGTTCTTCATCTGGCTCGCGACGATGTGGCGGGGGAAGCTTCGCTTCGAACCGCCGATGCTGTTCGCGCTCGGGTTCATCGCGATGTTCCTGATCGGCGGGATCGACGGGGTTTGGGCGGCCTCGCCCGCGATGGACTTCGCGATCCACGACACGTACTGGGTGGTGGCGCACCTCCACTATGTGTTGTTCGGCGGCACCCTCTTCGGCGTGATGGCGGCGATGTACTACTGGTTCCCGAAGATGACCGGGCGCATGCTCGGCCGGAAGCTCGGCATCTGGCAGTTCTGGGTGCAGATCGTCGGGTTCAACCTGACGTTCTTCCCGATGCACATCCTGGGTCTGCGGGGCATGCCCCGCCGTGTCGCCGACTACCCACCGGACCTGGGGTGGAGCTTCCTCAACCTGCTGTCGTCGATCGGCGCGTTCGTGATCGCGATCTCGATGATCATCTTCTTCACGAACATCTTCCTGTCGCTGCGGAAGCCCAAGACCGCCCCGGACGACCCGTGGGGCGCGAACACGCTGGAGTGGGCGACCACCTCGCCGCCGCCGGTGCACAACTTCGACTCGCTGCCGCCGATCCATTCGGACCGGCCGGTCTATGACCTGCGGACCAAGCCGGAAGAAGGCGCATCGTGAGCGCGGTCGCGACCCCCGAACGCAAGGCCAAGCCCGAGCTCAGCGGGCCGGTGTTGGGGATGGTGTTGTTCGTGGCGTCGGAGGCGATGTTCTTCGCCGCGTTCTTCGCCGCGTTCTTCACGATCAAGGACAACGAACCGGTGTGGCCGCCGCCCGGCATCCATCTGGAAGACAAGGTCGCGACGATCCTGACGGTGATCTTGATCGTCAGCAGCGTGACTGTGCAGATCGCCCTGCGCTCGATGCGGTCGGGGGCGAGTCGCCGCGCGACCCTGTGGCTGGGCATCACCATCGTGCTGGGGATCACGTTCCTCGCGCTGCAGCTGTACGACTACTCCCAGCTTGGCTTCGGGCTGAAGGACGGGCCGTTCGGGACGCTCTTCTATGTGATGACCGGGCTGCACATGGCCCACGTGTTCGGCGGCGTCGTGTTCCTCGGCCTCGTCTTCTCACAGGTCCTCCGTGGCCGGCTCAGCAGCGAGCACCACGACCCGATGTCGGCCGGCGCGATCTACTGGGACTTCGTCGACGTCGTGTGGATCTGCCTGTTCATCGTCTTCTACATCCTCACGCCGCGGTGATCTGAATGAAGCCCCTCTCCCGCATCTGCCTCGGGCTCGCGATCTTCCTCGCCGTGGCGGGGACCGTCTACGGGCTCACGTCCCACGAGCCGGCCGGGACGATGCTGCTCCTCGTCGCGGCGCTCACGTTCCTGTTCCTGTTCCTCGTCTTCCGTTCGGCAGCGCAGCGGTCGCCCGAGGAGGAGCCGAAGGAGGAGGAGCTGGAGATCGGACCGACGATCTGGCCGTTCGGATTCGCGCTTTCCGGGGCCGTCATCGCGATCGGCGTGATCGTGGCGGATTGGATCGTGGTCGTCGGCGTACTGGCGTTCGCGGTGTGCGCGTGGGGATGGCTGCGCGAGGTCACGCGGTCGCATGCGACGCACGACTAGCGCGCGTCTAGGTGCGCACGATCAGCCAGGCGAACATCACGACGATCGTGACCAATACGACCACGAACACCGTCGCGTGATACTGGGTCGAGCTCGGCGCGGGCAGGCCGGCCGGGTTGCACCGGCGGCAGACCGTCACCCCATCCGCGACGGGGTCGCCGCACCGGAGGCATCGCTGTCGTGGCATCAAGATCCTCCTTCTGAGGCGGCCGCGAGCCGGGCGTCGACCCGGGACGCCTCGCGCTCGTCGGCGCGCATCCAATCCAAGAGTACGAACGCGAGCGCAGGAACGATCAGGAACATCGTCCCCACCCACATGATGGCGCCGGCGCGCTGCTGGTCGGCGAGCGCGGCCGCGACCCCTTCGGCCCGCGCATAGGCCGGGTAGAGCACGTCGTTGGCGCCGGCGATCGCGAGCCCGAGGAACGCCATCGCCGGCATCGCCAGGAACAGGTACAGGATCCGCGCCGGATGCGAGAGGTGGGACGGCGTCGGGTCAACGCGCACGATCGGCATCCAGAACAACAGAGCCGTCAGGAGGAGCGCCGCGTGTTCGGCCGCATGCACCGCCGAGTTCGTCAACGCCGCTTCGTACCACCCGGTGAGGTGGATGCCCCACAGGACCCCGAAGAACGCGGCCCACGCGACGATCGGGTTGGTCAGGACGCCTACCGGGGCGCTGTGCAGGACGCGGAGGATCCATCGGCGCGGGGAGCCCGGCCAGGCGGCGAGCGCCAGCGTGATCGGCGCGCCGATCAGGAGCAACGGCGCCGCGATCATCGTGAGCAGGAGGTGCTGCACCATGTGCGCGGCGAACGACGTCGTCACCCGGGCGTCGAGCGGACCGACCAGCGCGACGAGCAACACAGCGACGCCCGCCAGGAAGGCCGGGCGCGCCCGGGGTCTCGGCGCGTGTCCCAGACGCCGGCGCACACGGTCGTCGGCGACCAGATAGCCCACGAGTGCGAGGCCGATCGCGACGACGGCCGGATCGACCGGCACGCTCACGAGACTCCCTCGGGTGCGGTGGTCGCGTCATCGGCCTCAGGCACGGTCAGGATCGAGCCCGGAGTCGGCCGATGATCGGCCGCGGCCGGAAGCTCGATACGGAAGGTACTGCCCTCGTCCGCGCGGCTCTGCGCCGCAACCGTTCCGCCATGTGCCTCGACGATAGCGCGCACGATCGACAGCCCGAGCCCGAAGCCGCCGGTGTGCCTGCTCCTGCTCGGATCCGCCCTCGCGAAGCGATCGAAGACTCGGTCCAAGTCTTGCCCTTCGATCCCCTGCCCACTGTCTCGAACCATGATCTCGACCGTGTCGGCCCGACGCCGCACCCGGATCTCGATCAGGTCTCCTTCCTGCGTGTACTGCACGGCGTTCTCGATCAATGCGTCGAGCGCGACCGCTAGCCGATCCGCGTCCCCGACGATGATCGCGTCGTCCGTCCCCTCGAACGACCACCGGCGCGGCTGCGCCGCCCACCGGTGGACGGCGTCGGCCGCCAAGTCGCCGATATCGACGGGTTCGCGGTGGAGCTGGTTCGGATCGCCGGTGCCGGCAAGCAGGAGCAGTCCGTTGACCAGCCGTCGCAACCGCAGGAGCTCGTCGGCGATGATCTCCGCGTCCTCGACCACCGTCGGGTCGGTCGCGTTGCGCTGGATCAGCTCGGTGTGCCCGAGGGCGACGGTGATCGGCGTGCGCAGCTCATGCGACGCGTCCTGCACGAACTGCCGCTCGCGCTCGAGCAGCTTGAGGTTTTCCATCGAGACACGTTCGGTCTCCTCCATCGCGGTGAGGCGGCGCCGGGCGTGCCACACCATCGCGATGAACATCGCGGCCATCAGCGGCACCTCGGT
>DASYOY010000003.1:0-9876 GCA_036007245.1 Actinomycetota bacterium
CAGGTTAGCGAGCTCGGCCACTGGATCGGTCCACACCAGCTGGTGTTGCACCGCGACCAACGGGATGGGAACACCCGCCATCGCGCCGACCGTCGGTCCCCACAGGCCGGCGCAGAGGAGCACGCGCTCGCATCCGATCCGTCCTTGCGCGGTCTCGACCGCGTGCACGCGACCATCGACGGTGTCGAACCCGGTCACCGTGACGCCGCCCTCGAAGCGGATGCCGGCGTCCTTGGCGCGACGGGCAAGCGCTTCGACGATCTTCACGCCCTTGCCGGCGCCGTCGCTCGGGATCCAATAGCCACCGAGCACCGTGGACGGATCGAGCAGGGGCGACCGCTCGGCGCACTCGGCCGGCGACAACAGCTCGGTGTCCTCGATCCCCCACGACCGCGCGAACCCCTGCCGGCGCTTGAGCTCGGCGATCCGCTCGGGCGTGGTCGCGAGCTCGAGCCCGCCGACGCCGTACCAGACGGGTTCGCCGTCGACGTCGAGCGTGTCGTACAGCGCGACCGAGTCCTGCGCGATCCGGCACATCGTGCGCGAGCCGTTCGTCTGGAAGACCAGGCCGGGCGCGTGCGAGGTCGAGCCGCCGGTCGCGAACAACGGACCCTGATCGATCACGAGGACGTCGGTGACGCCGAGGTCTGCCAGGTGAAAGGCGGCGGAGGCGCCGACGATGCCGGCGCCGACGATCACGGTCTGCGCGCGGGTCGGCAGGTCGGCCACGGCACCGATGATGCCGCACCGAGTTGCCGACGCAACGCCGGGGTTGCGTGACTCGCAACCGTCACGCCAACGCCACGGGTCAGGCGCGGGCGGTCCCGTAGAGGAAGTGTTCGCCGGTCGAGCCGACCTCTGCGGTGAAGCCGACCGCCGCGAACTCGGCCTCTAGCTCGTGGGGCCGGAAGAACCGCTTCACGATGGTGAACGATTCGTCGTCGAGCCGCCGGATGTGCGCGTGCTCGGGGCCGCCCTCGACGCGGTCGCTCGACCTCGGGCGGTCCGGACCCCAGCTGTCGTCGACGAACGCGAGCACACCGCCTGGGGCGAGCCATCCAGCGACCTTTCCCCAGAAGTCCGCCCACCGACCCGGCGGGATGTGCGACAGGAAGAACCCCGTGAAGATCAGATCGAACCGCTCGTCCTGCTCCCAGGCGAACAGGTCCGCCTCGACAGCCTGGATGCGGTCACCGTCGCGCAATGCGTGGTTCCGCTCGAGCATCGCCGGGGAACCGTCGACCGCGACCAGATGTCGTGCTCGTGGCGCGAGGAACCGCGTCCATAGACCGGTGCCCGGCGCGAGCTCGAGGACGCTGCCATCGGCCGGCAACGCCTGCACGAACCGCTCGAGCTCGCCCGTCTCTCGGTGCCAGTTCGCGGTCCAGCCCGCGTCGTCGACCACGTACCGGCCCTGGCGGAGGTACAGCTGATCGTAGATCGGCGCCCGTGCTTGGTAATACCGCTGCTGCTCAGCGAGCAGCTCGGCGTCCGTGTCTTGGTCGCCTCTCATGTTGGCAGCCTAGCGAGCCGTGATCAGGCACGCAGAGGGGGCGGGCCTTCGGCCCGCCCCCTCGCGACGGTCAGCTCAGAACCGCTCCCGCTATCCGGGCGGCGACGGAGCCGGCATGTTCGCCACCGGACTCCCGCTCTGGGCCGCCATGCCGGCACTCACCCAGGGCTGCCACACGGACGGGTTCGCGTTGACCCACTTCGCAGCAGCGTCCTGCGGGTCCATCCCGCTGTGGATGTCCGCCGCGACGCCGTTCTGGTCGTCGTTGGTCCACTGCATCGCCGACAGCAGCGCGAACGCCGCCGGCGCCTTGGTGGCCAGCTTGTCGCTGAACGCCTTGTACAGGTCGTCCTCGGGATAGCCGCATGCGTACGCATCCGCGTTGTTCGCCGCGTCCTGCGTGCACTGCGAGGTCACCGTGGGCAGCTTCATCATCGTCATGTCGTACTTCGCTTGCGCCCAGTGAGGCGTCCAGAAGTACATGAGGATCGGCTTCTGGGCCGAGTAGGCGGTGTCGAGCTCGGTGAGCTCCGCCGACTCGCTGCCCGAGTAGAACGCCTGCATGTTCAGGCCGAGGTTCTTCGCGATCGCGTCGTCGAAGGTGACGTAGCTCGGGTCACCATCGAGGATCGTCCCCTTGCCCGGCGTGTTGGGCGTCTCGAAGAGCTGCCAGTCCTGCTGGAGTCCCTGCCACGTCTTGAGCTCGGGGTGGTCCTGCAGCATGTACGTCGGGAACCACCAGCCGATCTGCCCGATCACGCCGAGCTGCCCGCCGTCCACGACACCGTTGTCGTTCGCGATGTAGTTCGTCCAGTCGTCGGCGTGCCCTGACGGCCAGACCTCGAGCGTCGCGTCCAAGTCACCCGTCGAAAGTTGCTTGAACTGCGCGAACTCGTTGACCTTCGAGTCGTTGACCGAGTACCCGAGCTGGTTCTGCAGCAGATACTCGGCGACCGCCACGTTTGCGGCCGAGCCATCCCACGGGTTGATCGCGAAGTTGATCGTCGTGCCGGAGTTGTTCGGCACGTTGGCGCCCGCTCCTGATGAACTGCTCGACACGTCGCTGCACGCGGCCGCGACCAGGGCCAGCGAGACTGCGGCGCAACTCAGGAGCGCCCGTCTGCGAGACCTCATCCTTCCCCCTTCCCCGCCGGGATCGCTCCCGGGATCTCATCTCCTCCTACTTCTACGGCGACACGGCGCGCCCGGGACGTTCCGAAGAACCATCCGATCGGGTGCGGGCCACCGGAGGCGCGTTCGCCGGGCTGGCCCATCGCTTGGGTGATCCGGTCGATCACGATCGCGAGGAGCAGGATGCAGACGCCGGCGACCATCGCCGTACCGAAGTCATGCGACAGCCCGTTGATGACCTGATAGCCGAGGCCTTCGCCGCCCACGAGCCCCGCGATGATCACGACGGACAGGACCATCATGATCGTCTGGTTCACGCCGAGCATGATCGACGGCTTCGCGAGCGGAAGCTGGACCTTGCGCAACAGCTGCCGCTTGTCGGCCCCGAACGACACCGCGGCCTCGACGCGGTCATGCGGCACCTGCCTGATCCCGAGGTCGGTCATCCGGATGCACGGCGGCAGCGCGTAGATCAGCGCGGCGATGATCCCCGGGATGCGCCCGACATGGAACAGCGCGATCACGGGAACGAGGTAGACGAACTGTGGGAGCGTCTGCATGCCGTCCAGGAGCGGTTTGAGGCTCCGTTGCACGCGGTCGCTCCGCGCCGACCAGATGCCGACCGGGATCCCGATCGCCACGCTGAACACGACGGCGACGATCACTTGCGCGAGCGTGTCCATCGCGTTCGCCCATTGCCCGACGAACCCGATCAACGCGATGCACAGGAAGGCCATCAGGGCGAGCGTCCAACGACGCGCCGCCGCGTACGCGGCGGCCGCAGCGCCCAGACACACCATCCACCACGGCATCGCCGTCAGCAGGTCGGTGAGCGGCGTCAGGATCCTTGTCGTCGCGACGTCGGACATGCTCCGCGTGGTGTTCCCGATCGCGTGGATCACCGAGGTGTCGATCCGGTCGACCGTCGGCGCGATCGACACCACGTACGTGTCGGGGAAGTCCTGTTGCCGCAGGACCTGTCGTCCGACCAGGACGGCGAGCACCACGGCGACGCCGAGGATCACGAGCAGCATCCTGCGGGAGATCGACCATCCGAAGAACCGGACCGACGTCGCGCCGCGACGCCGTCGCTCCGCTTCGCTCCAGCCGAAGGTCACACGGTCGAGCACGATGGCCATCGCGACCAGCGCGAGACCGGCGGCGAGCGCTTGGCCGACGTGCAACCCCTGCAGCGCGTCCAGTACCCGAAGCCCCAGGCCGGGATACCCGACCGTCGCCGCGATCACGATGATGCCGAGGGCCATCATGATCGTCTGGTTGACCCCGACCATGATCGCGGGCTTCGCGAGCGGCAACTGCACCTTCCGGAGAAGCTGCCGTTTCGTGACGCCGAACGCGAGGCCGGCCTCGAGCGCATCGTTCGGCACTTGGCGGATCCCGAGGCTCGTCAGGCGGATAGCCGGCGGTAAGGCGAACACCACCGTCGCAAGCATGGCGGTCGTTGCGCCGCCGCTGAACAGCAGGATGAAGATGATGATGTAGGAGAACGCCGGCACGGTCTGCATCGCGTCGAGCACCGGCCGCAGGAACCGTTCGAGGGCCGGATGTCGCGCGCACAGGATCCCCATCGGGATGCCGATCGCGAGTGCGATGGCGACGGAGATCAAGATCAGCGACAGCGTCGCCAGGCTGTCCGCCCAATAGCCGAGGAGCGCGATCACGCCGAACCCGATCCCGGCGGTGAGCGCCTTCCGCCAGCCGGCGACGTATCCCGACACGGCCACGACGAGCGCCAAGAGTCCGAGCCACGTCAGGCGGGCGAGCCCCTTGGTCAGCTGATCGACGGCGCTGTTGATCCCGTTCTTGAACGGCACCAGGACGTGTACGAACACCGCGTTCGTACGCTGGTGCTCGATCACCCATTCGTTCGCGTTGTTGAGCGGCTTGGCCGCGTCCCACACGAGAGAGTCCGGGAACCCGCCCGGGAACAGCGCGATGCTGAGCGCGATCACGACAAGGATCGCCGCCGCCCAGATCGCACGCCGGCGCCACGGGTGATCGACCTGTCGCGCGGTTCCGGCGCCGGCGGTGAGCTCGAGCAGACGCTCGTCGTCGCGGACGATCGCCACTAGCGCGCCTCGATCATCGCTTCGAGCACCGCGGTCCGGTCGACGACACCGACCTGCGCGTCACCGTCGACGACACGGTACGGCCGGTGTTCGTTCACAACCCGCGGCAGCAGGTCCTGCACGATCGTCGCTGCGGCGACATCGCCTGCGTACTCGCCGTCGCCGTTGGCGCTCCGCATGATCGAGCGAACGGTCAGCACGTGCGCGCGCGGGACGTCGCGCGTGAAGTCGGCCACGTAGTCGTCCGCCGGATGCGCGACGACGTCCTCGGGCGTGCCGACCTGGACGAACTTGCCGTCTTTCATGATCGCGATACGGTCGCCGAGCTTCAGCGCCTCAGCGAGGTCGTGCGTGATGAAGATCATGGTCTTCCGCACGTCGCGTTGCAGGCGGATCACCTCGTCCTGCATGTCGCGGCGGATCAGCGGGTCGAGCGCGCTGAACGGCTCGTCGAACAGCATGATCTCGGGATCGGTCGCGAGCGCACGCGCGAGCCCGACGCGTTGCTGCATCCCGCCCGACAGCTCGTCCGGATAGGAGTTGCCCCATCCGCCGAGCCCGACGGTCTCGAGCACCTCGTTCGCCTTCGCCTCCCGCGGCTCCTTGTCGATGCCACGGATCTCGAGCCCGAACGCCACGTTGTCGACGATCCGCCGATGCGGCAGCAGACCGAAGTGCTGGAAGACCATCGAGATCTTGGTGCGTCGCACCTCGCGCAACCGGTCCTCATCGAGCTTCATGATGTCGTCGCCGTCGAGCAGGACCTCGCCCGCCGTCGGGTCGTGGATCCGGTTCAACATCCGGACGAGCGTCGACTTGCCCGACCCCGACAGGCCCATCACCACGAAGACCTCGCCCTCGGTGACATCGAACGAGACGTCGCGCACCGCCGCCACGCAGCCGGTCTTCTCGAGCAGCTCGGCACGTGGGAGGTCCGCCGTGGGGGTGCCGACGATCTTGTCGGCGTTGGGGCCGTAGATCTTCCAGACGCTCCGGCACGACACCGTGGGCTGTGCTTCGTCGCTCACGTGACCCCCTCACCTCGAGCCGACCGGGCGATGGTGGGCCACCGGCGCGAAAGCTGCAACACGGCAGTTGCCGCCTGGACAACGCGAGGCGCGCAGGGCGCGCCACCGTCGTGGCACACTCCGGGACGCGGACAGGCGAGGGGCGCACATGACCGAGACGTTCGACTTCGTGATCATCGGCGGCGGGTCGGCCGGCAGCTGCCTCGGCAACCGTCTCAGCTCAGACCAAGGCAACCGCGTCCTCGTCCTCGAGGCCGGACGTTCCGACTATCCGTGGGACGTCTTCATCCACATGCCGGCGGCGCTGGCGTTCCCGATCGGGAGCCGCTTCTACGACTGGAAGTACGAGTCGGAACCCGAGCCCTTCATGAACGGCAGGCGGATCTATCACGCGCGCGGCAAGGTGCTCGGCGGCTCTTCGAGCATCAACGGGATGATCTTCCAGCGCGGCAACCCGCTCGACTACGAGCGGTGGGGCGCGGACACCGGCATGCAGACGTGGGACTACGCGCACTGCCTCCCGTACTTCAAGCGGATGGAGACGTGCCTGGCGGCCGATCGCGACGACCCGTGGCGCGGCCACTCCGGACCCCTGGTGCTCGAGCGAGGCCCGGCCACGAACCCGCTGTTCGGCGCGTTCTTCGAGGCGTGCCAGCAGGCCGGGTACCACCTCACCGACGACGTGAACGGCTTCCGCCAGGAAGGCTTCGCGCCCTTCGACCGCAACGTCCACGACGGCAAACGGCTCTCCGCGGCGCGCGCCTACCTGCACCCGGTGATGCATCGGAAGAACCTCGAGGTGCGCACGCGGGCGTTCGTCACGAAGATCCTCTTCCAGGGCACACGCGCGGTCGGCGTCGAGTACACGGTCGGCAAGGGCGCGCCGAGGCGCGTGCGCGCGGGCGAGGTCGTGCTGTCCGGCGGCGCGATCAACTCACCCCAGACGCTGATGCTCTCGGGCATCGGTCCGGCGCCGCATCTGAAGGAGCACGGGATCAACGTCGTCGCCGACCTGCCCGGCGTCGGCGAGAACCTCCAGGATCACCTCGAGGTGTACGTGCAATACGCCTGCACGCAGCCGGTCTCCGTCGCGCCCTACATGAAGCTGTGGCGCCGCCCGTTCGTCGGCGCCGAGTGGCTCTTCTTCAAGAAGGGCCCGGGCGCGACCAACCACTTCGAGGGCGGCGGGTTCGCGCGGAGCAACGAGGATGTCGCCTACCCCAACCTGATGTTCCACTTCCTGCCGATCGCGATCCGCTACGACGGCTCGGCGCCGGCCGGCGACCACGGCTACCAGGTGCACATCGGCCCGATGTACTCCGACGCGCGCGGCACGATCCAGCTGAAGAGCGCCGACCCGCGCGTACACCCCGCGATGACGTTCAACTATCTATCGACCGACCAGGACCGACGCGAATGGATCGAGGGTATCCGCGTCGCGCGCGACATCCTGAACCAGCCCGCGATGGCGCCGTTCAACGGTGGCGAGATCTCACCGGGGCCGAGCGTCTCGACCGACGAGGAGATCCTCGACTGGGTGAAGCGCGACGGCGAGACGGCGCTGCACCCCTCATGCACCGCGAAGATGGGCGTCGGCGAGATGGCGGTGATCGACCCGCTCACGATGGGCGTGCACGGCGTCGAGGGCCTGCGCGTGGTCGATGCGAGCGTGTTCCCCTACGTCACGAACGGCAACATCTACGCGCCGGTCATGATGACCGCCGAGAAGGCCGCAGACCTGATCCTTGGGAACACGCCGCTCGAGCCCGATCCCGAGCCGTTCTACCGCCACGCCGCCGCGAACTGATCAGACGTTGGGGCGGAGGCCGGCTTCGGCCTCCATCGAGAGGCGCTCGGTGAGCATCTCCTCGAGGGTGCCGCTCTCGAGGGGCTTCGCGAAGTAGAACCCCTGACCGAGCGCGCAGTGCAGCTCGAGCAGTCGCTCCAGCTGATCGACCCGCTCGATCCCCTCGGCCACCGGCTTCAGGTTGAGGATGCCCGCGAGCTCGATCACGGCCGCGGTCAACGCCGAGGACTCGCCGCCGTCGGACACGCCGTCGATGAACGACTTGTCGACCTTGAGGATGTCGACGGGGAAGCGCCGGACGTAGTTCAGCGACGAGTACCCGGTCCCGAAGTCGTCGATCGCGATCTGCACGCCGAGCGCCTTCAGCTCGGTGAGCCGCGCGATCGACAGGTCCATGTCGGCCATCATCACGGACTCGGTGATCTCGAGGATCAGCGAGCTCGGGTCGATCCCGGTCTCCTGCATGATCGTTCGGATGTCGTCGACGATGTCGGCGCGCGCGAGCTGCTTGGCCGACAGGTTGACCGCCATGTGCAGCGGGTCGTCGCTCGGGAACCGCTCGTGCAACCCGGCCGCGTACGCGCACGCTTCGCGCAGCACCCAGCGTCCGATCTGCACGATCAGCCCGGTCTCTTCGGCGAGCGGGATGAAGTCCAGCGGCGGTACCAGCCCGCGCTCGGGATGGATCCACCGGATCAGCGCCTCGACGCCGGAGATCCGGCCGCTGTCGAGCTCGATCACCGGCTGGTAGTTGAGGATGAACTCGCCGTGCTCGAGCGCACGCTGCAGGTCGGCCTTCAGCTCCAACCGGCGCAGCGCCGTCTCGTGCATCTCAGGCTCGAACATCTGGTAGCGGTTCTTGCCCCGCTCTTTGGCCATGTACATCGCGACGTCCGCGTTGCGCATCAGCGCCTCGACGTCGTCGATCTCGTGGTCGCCCGGCTCCGCGACCGCGATCCCGATGCTCGCTCGGACGAACACCTCTTTGTTCTCCAGGTGGAACGGCGCGTCGAGCGAGTGGATCAGACGGTCGGCGACGTCGGCGGCGCCGATCCCGTCGCCGCTGTCCTCGAGCAGGACCGCGAATTCGTCGCCGCCCAGGCGCGCCGCGGTGTCGGGCGCGCGCAAGATCTCGCGGATCCGCTCGCCCACTTCACCGAGCAGCACGTCGCCGGCCGCGTGGCCGAGCGAATCGTTGATCGTCTTGAAGTCATCCAGGTCCATGAAGAGCACCGAGACCGGCCTCTGATCGCGCTCCTGGCGCTCGAGCGCGTGCGTCACGCGGTCGCGGAACAGCACGCGGTTCGCCAGACCGGTCAGCGAGTCGTGGAAGGCCTGGTGCGACAGCTGCTCCTCGAACTCGCGCCGCTCGCTCACGTCGCGGGTGGTCAACACGATCCCGTGCACGTTGGGGTCGTGGAGCAGGTTCGTCCGCTGCGTCTCCGTGTAGATGAAGCTGCCGTCTCGACGACGCACCCGGAACTCGAGGGTGCCCGTCAACTCTTCGCCCTCGGAGGTGGCCGAGATGAACGACAACGCGCGCGTCTTGTCCTCCTCGTGCACGAGGTCGACGAACCGGGTCCCGTCGAGGTCGCCGCTCGCGTACCCGAGGGTGCGTTGCGACGCCGGGCTCGCGTACGTGATCGTCGAGTCGATCTCGACGACCGTGACGACATCGCTCGAGTTGCGGACGAGGGACGCGAACCGGGCCTCGCTCTGCTTGAGCAGGAGTTCCTCTGTGAGCAACGCGCTGTCCAGAGCGAGGGCGGCCTGCGCGGTCAGCGCCTCGATCGTCTGGGTGATGGCTGGACTGATCGAGCCCGGCACCGACACGAGCATCAGGGCGTGCAACTCGTCGCGCACGAGCAAGGGAACGACCAGCACGGTCGCCTCCGAGGCGGGCAGGCCGAGCTCCTCGCGGCGCTTCGCCTGATCGCTCGGCACCTCGTAGGACTCGCCCGCGTCGAGCCGCGAGCGCTTCCATCCCTCGAGATCGGCGATCGAGTGGGTGAAACCGATGACGTCGGCGCCGCCGGCCGCGGCCGCCACCGTCAGTTCATCGCCGTCGCGCGTGAGCAAGCGGAGCACCGATCGCTCGCCGGCAACCGTCCAGGCCGCCTGGATCGTCGCCTCGAAGATCTGCTCGCGGGACGTCGCAGTCACCAGCGCGGACCCTGCTTCGCGCAGGGCGCGCTCGCGCAGCGCCGACTGTTCCTGCTGCCGGACGAGCCCACCCATACGGATCATCGCGAGCATGAACAACACGATCGTGCCCCAGAGCACGACGGTCAGATCGACCTCCTGGCC
>DASYOY010000004.1:0-11372 GCA_036007245.1 Actinomycetota bacterium
CGATCCCGTCCGGGCTGGAGGCGGCCGCGCGTGACCTCGGCGCCTCGCGCACGATGACCTTGCGGAGGATCGTGCTGCCGCTGTCCGGCACCGCGCTGTTCGGAGCCACGCTTTTCGTCTTCTTCCTGTCCGCGGGCGACTACATCACCCCGGTGTTCCTCGGCGGGATCGGGTCGAGCGGCACGTTCGGCACGCTGATCGCCGACCAACTGAGTACGACGTTGAACTACCCGCTCGGCGCCTCGATCGCGTTCGTGATGCTCGCCCTGTTCGCCGTCGCCGTCGTCGTGCTGCGGCTCGCGATGCGCGCTGCCGGGCTCTTGCCGGAGCACACCGGATGAGGCGACGGTCGTGGGTCCTGACCACGGTAGCCACGCTGCTGCTCCTTTTCATCTACCTGCCGTTGTTGGTGGTCGTCCTGTACGGGTTCAACGGCGGCTCGAACCTCAGCTGGCCCCCGCAGGGCTTCTCTCTGCGCTGGTTCCGGCTCATCTTCGGTGAGCAGGCGTTCCGCAGCGGCCTCCGGGTGAGTGCGACCGCCGCCCTCGTGACCGCGGCCATCGCCGTCGCGATCGGCACGGCCGCCGCGTTCGCGATCGCGCGGCGATCCAACCGCCTGACACGGTGGTTCGAGAGTGGCTCGCGACTTCCCGTGATGCTGCCTCCCCTGTTCATCGGGATCGCGCTGGTGGCCGCGATGAAGACGTTCGCGATCGATCCCTCGATGCTCACGATCATCGCGGGCCATGTGATCATCACGACACCGTTCGTGATCCTGATCGTCGTCTCGCGTCTGCGGAACTACGACATGACCGTCGAGCAGGCGGCCCGCGATCTCGGGGCAACACCGCGCATGGTGCTTCGGCGGATCACGTTGCCGCTGATCGCGCCGGCGATCTTCGGCGCGACGGTGATCGCCTTCGCGATCTCGTTCGACGAAGTGCTCATCACGAACTTCACGTCGGGTACCACGCAGACGCTGCCCTTGTTCGTGCTGTCGCGCCTCCACCGAACCATCGATCCCTCGGTGAACGCGGTCGCCACGATCCTGCTGCTGGTGCCATGGGTCGTGGTCGGACTGGCCTTGCTCTGGCAGCGACGAGGGTCCCGGCGCGGTGCGGCGGACGCGCCCGCGGAAACGCTCGCGAGGGCGGCATGACCGCCACCGGAGCGGTCGGCATCCGCGAGGTCACGAAGAGCTACGGCCGCGCGCCCGCGCTCAAGCGTGTCGATCTCGAGATCCCACCCGGTTCGTTCTTCAGCCTGCTCGGTCCGAGCGGCTGCGGGAAGACCACGCTCCTCAAGATCATCGCCGGGCTCGAAGCGCCCGACACCGGCGTCATCCTCGCCGACGGCGACGACATCACGGCGCGTCCGCCGGAGCGGCGGCCGTTCAACATGGTGTTCCAGCACTACGCGCTCTTCCCGCACATGACCGTGGCGGACAACGTCGGGTTCGGCCTCACGACGGCGCCACGTCGCGACCGTCCCTCGGATGCGGAACGCGCGTCCCGGACCGCGGAGATGCTTCAGCTGGTGGGGCTCACCGACCTCGGGGGCCGCTTCCCGTCGGAGTTGTCGGGCGGCCAGGCCCAACGCGTTGCGGTGGCTCGCGCCCTGATCAACCGACCGAGCGTTCTACTCTTGGACGAACCGCTCAGCGCGCTCGACCGGAACGTGCGGTTCGCACTCCGCGAGGAGCTCTTGCGGATCCACCAGGAGCTCGGCACGACCTTCGTGTTCGTGACGCACGACCAGGACGAGGCGTTGAGCATCTCGCAGCTCGTCGGGGTGATGAACGAGGGCGTCCTCGAGCAGGTCGCCGACCCACAGACGATCTACCGGTCGCCGGGCACGCTGTTCACGGCTCGCTTCGTCGGCGCCGGCTCGTTCTTCGAGGGCACCGTGCAGGCTGTGCGAGGCGATCGAGCCGATCTCGAGGTTGCCGGCCGCCGATTCTCAGCTACCGACGCGGGAGTGACCGAAGGCGCGCGGACCCAGGTGCTGCTCCGCCCCGAAGAGCTCGAGGTCGCTCCTTCCGAGGACGGCTCACTCATCGGCACCGTCGAGACGTGCTCGTTCTTCGGGTCCTACTTCGAGCTCCTGACGCAGACGCACGTCGGACCGTGCAGGCTTCGCGTGCGGGAACCGGTTGCTCCAGGCACGGAGATCGGGATCGGGTGGCCGGATCAAGCAGGCATCGCATACGCGGCAGACGACTCACGCGCGGGCGAGGATCCTACGATCGTGTCCTAGGACACACGGTCTTCAAGTCAGTGCGTCCGCATCGAGCGCGGCCTCCGAGCGTTTGAGTGTCTTCCCTCCTCCGAGACGATCCCTGTCGTGATCCAGGCAACCTGCACCGTGAAGAGCGGCGCATCGACACGATTCGAAAGGTGGGATTGCACACTGCAGGCCATCTGGGTAGTCCATCAGGAGGGGCTCATCGACTTGTGGACCTGGACGGTACCGATGTCGGATCGTCAGGCTGTGACTCTCATCCTGACGTAGGTCGACCACGTGCGCTCATGATCGCTGTCACCCCTGAACAGGAACCTGATGTTGAACGTCGTGCCGATGACGGAGGTGTTCGAGTAGTAGAAGAAGATGCCAACCGTGCTCTTGCGATCCAGACGGAAAGCGCCCGAGCTCGACGAGCATCTGCCACCTCGACAGTAGCGGACGAAGAAGGGGACACGCTGTCCTCTGTGGTTCGGAACGAGCGTAAACGTCGCGGAGGGACACCCCTTCGAGCTGTGCGATGTGCAAGCGGCGGTGTAGTGGTAGAGACGCACGCCATGGTCGGTCGCATAGCCGCCGGTCGCCCTTTCGGTCCACCGCGGCACCACCTTCGCGTCGACGGGCCCAGCCGTGTCGGGCTTCCATGAGGCGTCTCCCGTGTACGCCGCGGTGTAGGCGGTGTTCTTCGCCGGCTGCGTCTTGACGGTGAGGGTCCCGGAGCCGTTCACGGCACCCCGCTTCAAGAGCTTCTTAGATCCTCCGGCCGGTGTGGCGTAGATCGACACGGTCTGGTTCGGGCTGCCGCTCTTCAGATGTGCGGTGACCGTGAGGGACTCGCCGTAGTTCACCGTCTTCTTCGAGACCGCGAGGCCCAAGTTCGACGCAGATCGCGTCTCGACCACGGTGGACCAGGCGCTTTCCGCCGCGATGCCGACGTCGCCGGCGTAGGACGCCCGGTACGTAGTCGTTCCGAGCGGTGGCACGTCGTCGTAGGTGTAGGAGCCATCCGGCGCGGTCGCAACCGTTGTCAGCGCCGCCGGCGCTGCGCCGTTGACACTGCGACTGATCTCGACAGACGCGCCGGAGGCAGCCGTGCCGCCGACCGTCAGGTTCCCGGACAACGCGATCTGTGAACCGGGGATCGCCGTCGCCGGCGCCTGAAGCGTGAGGTTGGATGAGGTGGGGACGCAACGAGCCGCGGATCCCTGGTCATAGATCGCCTTGATCTCAGTTGTGCTCAGCGCTCGCTGGTAGATCTCCGGCTCATCGAGCATTCCGTTCAGGAAGTAGTCGTTCTCCGAGCTCCCCAACGTCAGCGGAGCGTTCACCGACGGCATCGCGACGCTCGTGGTAGCCGTCTTCACCAATATGCCGTTCACGTAGAGAGCGAAATCGTCGCCCGAACGGGTGATCGCGACGTGGTACCAGGTGGATTCGGTCGGGGTCCAAGCGAACGTGATCGGATCGACGATCGACGAACCCGTGTACCCATGTAGCCCGAGCTCACCTGAGAGGGAATACCAGAACAACCACTTCGGGTAGAAACCGACCTGTGGATCGTGGGCCATGAGCACCTGCGAGTGCCCGTTGAACGCGGCGAAGTTCACCCACGTGTCTATCGTGAAATCACCGGCCGGCGTCCAATCAGGGCTATCCGGGATCGTGACCGTGTCGTTCGCGCCGTCGAACGAGAATGCTTGGCCTACCTCGCCACTCGCGAACGTCGTCCCGCCGACCAGCGTTCCATCTCTGCCGTGCGCAACGTCCTGGGCGGTGCCATCGCCCGGCCAGCGACCGATCAGGCCAGCCGGCGTGGCGGTGCATGGGACGGCCGCCGCGGCCGCCGGCAAGGCGAGCAGGTAAGCCGCCATCAGGAGGGCGATCAGGAGCGACTGCATTCGACGTCTCGACATGTCTAAACCTTTTTCCAAGGGCCGCGCATGGTAGGCGATGGTGCCCCTCAAGGCAATCCCTCGAGGGCGGCTGGTCGCCACGAAGCGCCTGCCGGGAACTCAGCTCGACACGCGGCCCTTCGGGCTGCGTGTCACCTTGTTCTCTTCCCTCTCGGACCATCGGCGCCGCCATCCCCCGAGCAACGTCATGGCGGCCGATATCGTGTGGCATCAGTCTCATTCGGCATGTGTGGGCTTGATAGGTGACGCCCATCTAGCTGATGCTGGGCGCGTGAGCGAACAGGTCGTGTGCTTTGAGTGCGGGTCGGCGTCGCTGGTCTCCTCCGGTGTCTTCGAGCACGGGACATGGACCCATCGGCTCACATGCTGGACGTGTCGCGACTGCCGGACCGTCTTCGCGGTTCCCGCAGCAGAGGCATCGGGGCTCGACGCCCGGCCGGTTGGCGCGTCGGGTGACGATGCGTGAGGCACCCGTCACCCTTGATCGCGCGTGGCGTCCAAACGGCGGCGGAAGGAACCGGCGGACGCGACCTTGGCGCCTCGCTGCTTGACCCGATCCACGAGCGCTCGATCCGACGTGACGACGGTGATGGTCTCCGGAGACTCGGCCTCGCCGACGAGTTCCGCGATCTCGTGATCTGCCGCGTTGCGTCCCGTCCGTGACGCGAACATCACCTCGATCGGTCCGCGCGTGCCTGCTGTCAGGTCCCGGGGCTGGCGATCGAACACCACGACCACCTCATCCCCTGTGGCTTCGGCGTAGTCGACGAGCTCGTCGATGAACCGACGCACCGCCCGGTCGGGATCGTTCCACCACCGGTCGGGCCGAGAGCCGATCACGTTCATGCCGTCCACCAACCAGCGCTTGCGCCGGTCGGTGCGGGGACGTGCTCGGGGAGCCTCGCTCACGCAACGAGCGTACGTCTGCGAGACACTCGGGAGATGCAGCTCTGGTTGCTACGTCACGCCAAGTCGAGCTGGAGCGATCCAGGTCTGCCTGACGAGGATCGTCCGCTCGCTCCGCGAGGTGAGAAGGCGTCGGACCGGATGCGCGGTTACATCGCCGCCGAGGGCCTCGGACCCCAACTCGTGCTGTGCTCATCGGCCGTGCGGGCACGCCAAACGCTCGCGAGGGTGCTGCCCGCGCTCGGCGGCGAACTCCGGGTCCAGATCGAGCCGGCCCTCTACACGTTCGAGGCCGACGCGCTGCTCGATCGCCTCGCCCGGATCCCCTCCGATGTGAGCTCGGTGCTCCTCGTTGGTCACAACCCGGCGATGCAAGGTCTGGTCGCGCGGGTGGCCGACCGCGGCGACGCGCTGCCGGACGTTCTGCGCAAGTATCCGACCGCAGGCCTCGCCGAGATCACGTTCGCCGACGGGACCTGGGGTTCCCTGGCGGAGAAGCCCGGCCAGCTCGTTCGATTCATCGCCCCTCGCGATCTCACTGCGTGACGCGGATGGGCTGTGGGATCCCGCGAGCTAGCGAGTGCGGATCAAGCGCATCATCGCGTCGGTGAAGGCCGGGATATCGCCGGGCCAGCGCGCTGTGACGAGATCGCCATCGACGACGACGGGTTCATCCACCCAGTTGCCACCGGCCCCAACGATCTCTTCAGGGACGCCATCGTGCCAGTACGAGGTCAGCGTCCGTCCCCGAACGAGATCGGCTGAGACCAGCAGCCATGGCCCGTGGCAGATCGAGGCAACCGGTTTCGAGGCGGCGAAGAACGATCGGACGATCTCCTGGGCATGCCCGATCCGTCGCACCGTCGCCGGCGCGCCATCGGGGAATCCGCCAGGGATCACCAAGAGGTCGTACTGATCGGGATCCACGTCGTCGATGAGGACGTCCGGCGTGAGCGCGTAGCCATGCTCACCGCTGATCTCATCCATCGACGGCGCGGCGATGTCGACATGGACACCGTCGGCCAGGAGCCGGAAGTACGGAACGAACAGCTCGAGATCTTCGAACTTGTCCGCCGTGAGGATGACCGCTTTCAGGTTGCTGGTTTCTGAACCCGACCGCACGTCCTGCATCTTCAAGGGCTTCGCCTCTCCTCGTCCGAGTTGGTCCTACGACACGGCCGAGGATCGTACCCCGGCCGTGTCGTGCCGTGCGGCTCAAAGATGGAGCTTGTAGGCGACCGTCGCATATACGCCGCCGCCACGGCCCGTCACGAAGCTCGAACTCCACGGGTTGTCAACATCGCGGTTGCCAGTATGGAGGGTTCCTCCCTCTCACTCGCTCTCCACTACCAAGCTGGGAAGAGGTATGGGGGTCTCAGCGGCCAACGGTCCCGGAGTTCAATGGCCCCGATCGATCTGGTCTCGTCTGCGACGAGCCCATGCGACGGATCTCGGCATCGCTCAGGCCGCTCGACGTACACCGAACGCCTCGGCCGAAAGGGGCCGGATGGGGGACACGGAGGCATCGGCGCCCGAACCGATGTGATAACGGCAACGCCGCCCCGAGTTCCCTTGAACGTTCCCCGGTCAGAAGGAGCAACCATCGATGTCTGGCGAACGATCCTCTCCCGTTCGCCGGCGGCACATCGCAGCGGCGACGGTCGTCCTGTCCGTCTGCGCAGCGATCTCCGTCGCGGGTATGCCGGCGGCGTTCGCGGCGGCGCCGAGTCTGTCCGGTCAGGTGCTGCCGGTCGTTCAAGGGCTCAAGGCTCCGCTCGGTGACGTCACGATCGTCGAGAAGTCCGTCGGTCAGCTGACCGTCGGTGACGTCATCACCGTCCGGCTCGCGGACGCGTCGAACGGGGCGACGATCCACCTGATCTCCAAGCCGGCCGCCGGCGGAACCCATGGCTTGAGCGCGTCGGCGGTCGTCGCGAGCAGCAGCGGTCTCTTGAACGACGAAGTGAAGGTCACTATCAACCAGGCCAGCACCGGCGGCTTCCCCGCGGTGCTCACCATCACCGGGATGACCGCGAGCATCGACGGCGGCGCTTCCAACGGGAACGACGCCGTCAAGGTGAGCGACACCGCTTCGATCATCGCCCCGAGCGGTTCGCCCGCGACCACCGCCAACGCGACCGCGATCGGCACATCGCCGAAGGCCGTCTACTCGGCGCTCAGCAAGCCGACGCTCGCGAGCACCGGCTACAGCCAAGAGGCCGGCGACCTCACGATCACCGAGCCAGCGAAGGTCTTCTTCCACACGGGCGACGTGATCACCTTCTCCATCCACGACAGCCTCGGGAGCTCGGACACGGTGGGGCTCGCGGGCACGCCGACCGTGAGCGGGGGCGGCATGCTCGTCAGCGTCCAAGGCCTCGGCGGCGGATCCGTGCAGCCGAACGACACCGGGTTCCAGGTCACGATCGACCTGCAGGATCCGTCGAACGGGAGCGCCTCAACCCTGCAGGTAAGCAACCTGATCTACAACACCGGCATCGCGCCGGCTGGCACGGTGACCGTTACGGCGATCGTCACCACGGGATCGGGGTCCGAATACATCTACCCCGGGAAAGCGGCGAACGCAGCCGTCGGCGGGAACACGACGACGACCTCGTCGGGTCAGCCGATGGTCAAGATCGGCGCGACGAACCAGCCGGCCGCGAACCTCACGATCGTCGAGACGCCCGGCACCCTCAAGGCCAACACGACGATCTCGGTCGCGATCCAAGAGCCGGGCGTCGCGTTCACGAGCGCGCCGCTGTTGTCGGTCACGAGCGGCGATATCGAGATCGCGTCGGCCACGGCCACGATGGACGGACCCAAGCACACGGCCACGTGGACGGTCTCACGAGCGAGCACTTCCACGACGACGATGGTGATCGGGCCGGTTGCCTACGACGTGGGCGCAAGCGGTCCGGTGGCCGGCGACCCCATCGAGCTGCTGGCGAGCGGCGGCGGCGCAGGCACCGCGTTCACCAGCGAGACGGTGCCGAACGCGACCGAGCCCTCGGGCGTCACCGAGTTCACCGCGGCCTCGGCACCGTCCAGCCCAGGAGCGGCTGGCAACATCGTCTACAAGGAGGCGGCCGGTCAACAGGCGCCCACCGGCGGGTCGATCGTCTTGCTCAGCCCGTACGCGACGCAGATCCTCGCCTACCGAGCGACGTTCGCCGCGACCCCGAGCGCCTCGGTGTCCGGCGGCAGCGGTCTGGTGCTCGGCACCCCGAAGATCAACACGGCTCCGGTAACCGTGGTGACGCCGATCGGCGTGATCACTGCCCCGGCCGAAACCGCGGCGATCTTCCCCGTAACGACGGGGAGCACGTCGCCCGCGACGGTGACCTTCACAGGCATCTCGTACACCCTGGGCAGTCTCGTGCCGCCCGGTGCACTGGTGGCGACGGGCGTCGTCGACTCCGGATCGAACGGGACGGGCACGAACGTATCCGGCAACGACGTGGCGAACGCCGTCAACCCCATCGGTCTCGGCGGCGGAGGCGGCACGCCTATCTATCAGACGGACGCTCAGATCAAGCTCTCGACGTCGAAGCCGTTCGTCGGCAACAACGTCTACAACACGACCGCCTCGAAGCAGTCCGTCAGCACGAAGGTGGCGCGGAGCAAGAAGGTCACCTTCGTGATCCAGATCCAGAACGACGGCAACAACGCGGACACCTTCACGATCCACGGGCCGGGTGCTCCGAAAGGGTTCAGCGTCTCCTACCTGAACGGCGCGTCGGGGACTTCGACGATCACGGGGCCGGTCACGAGCGGCACGTTCACCACGTTGCCGGTCGCGCCCACGGGTGTCGCGACGCTGCGGCTCGTCGTGAGCGTCAAGGCCACGGCGAAGCGCGGCTCGGCGAAGTCGTGGCTGATCACGGCGACCTCGAATGGCGACGCGACGAAGCAAGACGCCGTCAAGGCGACCGTGGTGGTGAAGTAGCCGTGCGCCCACGCCGCGGGGTGCAACTCCTCCTCGTGGTGGCGACGTTCGCCCTCGCCGCGATCCCGGCGCCGGCGTGGGCGTCCACGCCCGCGACCGTCACCGCGGAATCGTTCACGGTCGTCCAAGGCGGTACGGCGCCGCTCGGCGACGTCGCGATCGAGGAGTCCGCGATCGGCCAGCTGACCGTGAGCGATGTGGTCACGGTCCGGTTCTCGGACGCCGCGAACGCATCCACCTTCCACCTCATGACGCAGCCGGCCGTGTCCGGCACGTTCGGCCTCGCTGCGACCGTCGCGGTCGCGAGCAGCAGCGGCTCGCTCCACGACGAGGCGGTGATCACGATCACGACCGCCAGCTCGAGCGGCTTCCCCGGCGTTCTCACCCTGACGGGGCTCTCGGCCGCATTCGACGGAGGGGGCGCGTCGGGCGCGAACATCGTGCACGTCAGCGATGCCGGCTCGTTCATCGCGTCATCCGGCTCGCCGGTCACGGTGTCGGACGCGAACGCGGTCGGGACATCGCCCGTCGCGACGTTCGCCAGCAAGTCCACCCCGGGGATCGATGCGACCGGCACCACGATGCTCGCGGGCGACCTGACGATCACTGAGCCGGCGAAGGTGTTCTTCCAGGCCGGCGACGTGGTCAGCTTCACGATCCGGGACAGCCTCGGCAGCCGGGATACGGTCGGGCTCGCCTCTCCGCCGAGCGCCAGCGGCGGCGGCATGGTGGTCCACGTCGAAGGTCTGAACGGATCGACCGTCGAGACGAACGACACGGGGTTCAAGGTCGTCGTCGACACCCAGGACGCGCCGAACGGAAGCGCGTCGGTGATCAGGGTCAGCAACATCCAGCTCAACACCGTCGACGCGCCGGCCGGGCCGGTGTCGGTGGTCGCGCAGGTGACGACCGGTGCGGCGAGTGAGTACCTCTACCCTTCTCGCGCGAGGAACGCCCTGGTGGGCGGCGGCACCTCGACCTCGTCACTCGGGCTCCCGGTGGTGGCCTCGAACACAGCGGCACAGCCCGTGGGCAACCTCTCGATCAGTGAGATCGGCGGAACGCTCAAGCCTTCGACGACGTTCTCGATCGCGATCCAGGAGGCCGGAGTGACATTCTCGAGCGCTCCGCTCGCCGAGATCACGTCGGGCGACCTTACGCTGGTCTCGAAGACGGCCACGTTGGACGTCACGAACACCGTGGCGACGTGGACGGTCGCCACCACAAGCACCGAGCCCACGACGATCGTGATCGCACCGATCACCTACGACGTCGGTGCCGGCCCCGCCGCGGGGGATCCGGTCGATGTGCTCGCGAGCGGAGGTGGCGGAAGTAGCTTCACCACCGAGACGGTCACGAACGCCGTTATCCAACCCGGCTCGACGACGTTGTTCACCGGCGCGTCGACCCCAGACACGCCGTCGACCGCGGGGGACATCGTCTACCAGGAGGACGCCGGTGCCCGCGCCCTCACCGGCGGCTCGATCGTGCTGCTCGGCGAAGGCGCCGGCAAGTTGCTGGCATATCGGGCGACGTGGGCGCAGATCCCGACCGTGACGGTCGACAACCCCGGAAGCGGGCTCGTGCTCGGCACACCGACGATCAACACCACTTCGATCTCGGTGATCACCTCGACGGGAACCGTCACGGCACGCGCCGAGAGCGCGCTCATGATTCCGGTGACAACAGGCAGCACGACACCGGCGCACGTCACGATCAGCAACGTGTCCTACACGGTCGGCGGCGCGATCCCGCCTGGCGCGCTCGTGACCACGGGCGCTGTCACGTCGGGAGCGAACGGCACCGGCGCGAGCGTGGCGGGCAACCAGTTCGTCGACGCCACGAACCCGCTCCCCCCGGGCTGGGGCATCGACCCCCCGCCGCCACCTCCGCCACCGCCCGTCTACCAGCCCGACCTCCAGGT
This sequence comes from Actinomycetota bacterium, assembly GCA_036007245.1. Lineage (GTDB taxonomy): Bacteria > Actinomycetota > UBA4738 > UBA4738 > HRBIN12 > AC-51. The sequence goes on from DASYOY010000004.1 coordinate 10,934, forward strand.
GAAGCTCGAGACCGGACCGACGTTCCTCGGTGATGGGGTCTACGGCACCACGACGGGGCAAACGGTCTCGACGCCGATCGGGAAGGGCAAGGCGGTGACAGTGGTCATCGAGATCCAGAACGACGGCGACCACGCCGACACCTTCACACTCCAGGGGGATGGAGGCCGGACGGGGTTCGTCGTGAAGTACTTCGACGCCGATGTGGGCACGACGGACATCACCACGCCCATCGAGACCGGCGCGTTCGTGACGGCGAGCGTCGACCCCGGCAACGTCGTCTTCGTGCGGCTGTGGATCAAAGCGAAGAAGACCGCGCTGTCCGGCACCAGGGGCGCTTGGACGATCACCGCCTCATCGGTTGCGGACGGAACGAAGAGCGACCTCGTGAAGGTGAAGGCGAAGGTCGGATAGGTCCGTGGGGATGTGACCATCCCTCCA
>DASYOY010000005.1:0-5038 GCA_036007245.1 Actinomycetota bacterium
CCGACTCGAGCCGGGCGATCAGCTTGCGGCGGATCGCACGCTCGTCGTCGACATAGCCATCGGTGAACCACCCTTCGATGCGCGGATATGGCGGGAAGCCGTACGCGTCCTCGGTGTTCTCCGAGAGGATCTCGAAGGCCGCCTCCTCGTCGAGCTCGCGGAGCAGCGCGTCACCGCGTTCGATCACGACGAGCCGGTCCAGGTCGAGCGCGCTCACGAGCTCGGCCTCGGGGATCAACCGGTCGACGTGGAACTTCGGCGGCGGCACCGCCATCTGCACGAGCGCGCTCATCGTCGCGACCGGCAGGTGCGCGTTCCCGATCGCCATACCCACCGACCGGCCGAACTTCGAGTGGATCCGGCCCTGGATCTGCAGCGCCGCCCGGGTCAACGTCGGCATCGGCGCGCCCTTCACGGCGTGCAGCGTGTGCGAGGAGATCGTCAGCGGCTTGGGAAAGGACAGCGCCCTTCCCTCGTGGTCGATGATCACCATGTCGTCCGATACGAAGCCCGACCCCTGCTCCTTGATCGACTTCAAGCAGGTGGTGGTCTTGCCCGTGTCGGTGCGGGCGGTGATCAGCACACCGTGGCCGTCGATCTGCAGGCAGGCTGCGTGGGCCAGGATGTAGCCCTTGCGCACCATGAGCCAGCGCACGACCGGTTCGACCACGTTCGTGTACGCCACGTGGGGGGAGCGGCGCAGCAGTTTGGAAACCTGGATCCGCGACAGCGTCTCGATGTCGATCTTCGCGGCGAAGCCGAACCGGCCCAGTTGCTCGACGTAGGTGACCTCCCCATCGTGCTCCGTCACCGTGACGCGACGGCGCAGGCCGCCGAAACCACGGTTGCTCACGACAACTTCGATATCGGGTTCGCCCAGCAACGCCGGCACCTCGAACCGCTCGAGCTCCGGCAGCGGAGTCTGCGAAACGATCCGGACGATGCCGTGCACGTCGTACCGCCACGAGCGCTTCCGGGTCATCGGCCGGACGCCGGTCGCGTCGACCCCGGACCCATCACCAAGCGGGGACCCATCCCCACCTGAGAACCCATCGCCGCCGCCGAGGCCATCGCCGCTGCCGGACCGGTCGCGCCAGATCAACCGGTTCGAGATCGCGAAGCGGACGAGCGTCATCCCTGTGATCACGAGCCAATTCGCCCACAGGTGCGACACGTGGAGCCCGGTGGTCATCGCGTACATCACCGGCGCACTGGCGACGTTCCAGATGTTGTTCATCAGGGCGTACCAACCAAGGCGCGCCCAGCGCCCCTCGCGGCGGCCCTCGAACACGTAGCGCTCGAGCAGCACGAAGTTCCACGCCGTTGAGAACTGCGTCGCGAGCAGGAAGCCCCACAGGTAGTAGAGGCCGAAGACGTCGGTCAGCATCCAGAACGCGAGCTGGTTGATCACCAGGCCGGTGGCGCCGACCGCGAGGAAGCCGAGGAAGCGCCCGCCCTTGCTCGACGGGATGCGCGAGGCTACGTCTGTCTTAGTGGCCATCGGCCGCTCCCTCCGGGATCCGCGCCGGTGCCACCGCGAGCCGGGGACGCTCGAACGCCAAGGCAACGCACCGCCGCGTCGCCTCCCACACGATCGAACGCGACATCTTCGATCGTCCGTATGCCCGGTCTCGGAACGTGATCGGGACTTCTTGGATGCCCATTCCCGCGCGGGCGACCGCGTACACGCCCTCCACCTGGAACCCATATCCGTCGCACTCGGTGCCCTGCTCGAGCAGGACTTCGATCGCGCTGCGGTCATACACGCGGAACCCGCCGGTGACGTCCTTGGTGGGCAGGCGGAGCAACGTTCGCGCGAACAGGTTCGCGCCGCGCGACAGCAGGCGCCGTTGCAACGGCCACCCCTCGGAGCCGCCGCCCGCCGTGTACCGCGATCCGAGCGCCAGGTCGGCGCCGTCGCGCACCGCGGCGTCGAGCGCCGGCAGGTACGACGGATCGTGGCTCAGGTCTGCATCCATCTCGCCGACCCGGGCGTACCCGTGCGCGAGCGCCCAACGGAACCCGGCCCGGTAGGCCGAGCCCAATCCTTGCCTTCCCTCCCGTTCGATGATGTTGATCCACGGCATCGACGACCGGAGCTCGTGGATCCGTGCCCCGGTGCCGTCGGGTGAGCCGTCATCAACGAAGAGCACGTCGACGCCCGCCTCGCCGCGCACGGTTTCCACCCGCGCAACGAGCGCATCGACGTTCTCGATCTCGTTGTAGGTCGGCACAACCACGATGAGCTGTGCGTTCTCAGAAAGCAACCGATGTCCCTCCCCTATGCCCACCAGCGAACAGCCGGCGGTTCATCGGCCAGATCCACTGGGGTCCAATCCGGACCTCAATGCCACATCCCCTACCTGTCCCCTGCGAGCCCAGCTACCCCCGACCGGACGGCCCCCCGGCGGAACTAGCCCGGAAGTGGAGAGGTATCACACAGACGGCCTACCGTAAATGAGGCCATCGGCCTAACTGAAGGTGAACGTGCCGTGACCAGCCGTTTCGCACATGCGGAAATCCTGTGAAGGCGCAACCTCAGGGTCTCCTAGACTCCCCCGACCATGGAACTCCACGAGGTGCAATCCCGGATGCGGGAGACCTACGGGGCCCGGGACACGGCCCGAGGGGTCGACGCCACCTTCCGCTGGTTCACCGAGGAGGTCGGCGAGCTGGCCAAGGCGATCCGGTCCGGAGACCCCCGCGAGCTCGCCCACGAGATCTCCGATGTCCTTGCCTGGCTCGCGTCGCTCGCCGACCAACTGGGTGTCGATCTCGAGGCCGCGATGGCCCGCTTCGCCGACGGGTGCCCGAAGTGCGGCGCGTCGCCGTGCCGGTGCACCCCGTGACCGAGATCCGCGTCCGGATGGCGGCGGCGGCGGACTGGCCGGCGGTCGCCGGGCTGCTGGTCGAACTCGGCCGCGGCGTTGCCGAAGGAACCGCCGCCGATCCGACGCACCAGCTGCAGTTCGCCGGCCACATCCGCCGGATCGAGCACGTCACGGTGGTCGCCGAGGACGATGACGGCGTCGTCGGCGTGATCGACATGGAGTACCACCAACGGCTCGGCGATCACCGGCCGCAGGCGCGCGTGCACGACCTGATCGTCACCGAGCGCGCGCGCGGGACCGGCGCCGGTCGCGCCCTGTTGTCGCGCGCCGAAGAGCTCGCCCGGCGGCGCGGCTGCTTCCGAATGGCGTTGGTCACCGCCAACTGGCGCTCCGATGCGATCGCGTTCTACGAGCGCCAGGGCTGGCAGAGCTACGGCTCGTGGTTCGTCAAGCAGCTTGCCGGTGACGTCGGCCCCGGCGGCGAACCCGCTCGGGACGACAACTAGGCGGCCGGGAACAGCCGCTCGGCGATCAACACCGCGTCGAGCGCGGCGCCGATCCGCAGGTTGTCCGCGCAGCTGAACAACGCGAGCGCGTCGTCGCGGCCGGGCACCTGGCGGATCCGGCCGACGTACGCGTCGTCGCGGCCCGCAGCGTCCAGCGGCGTCGGGAACACGCCGGCCTCGGGGTCATCCATCAGGGTCACGCCCGGCGCGTCGGCGAGCAGGGACCGGGCCTCGGCCACATCGATCGGCCGTGCGAACGTCGCGAGGATCGACACCGCGTGCCCCGTGACGACCGGCACGCGCACGCTGGTCGCGAGCACCTCGAGGTCGGGCGCCGACAGGATCTTCTTCGGCTCGTCCATCATCTTGACCTCTTCGCCGGTGAACCCGTCGGACTCGAACTCGCCGACCTGCGCGACCACGTTGAACGCGATCGGCCGTGAGAACACGTCGCCGGCCGGCAGCGCGTCGCGGTCGGGATGTGCGAGCCCTTCGACGTCTCCACCGAGCTTCTCGATCTGCTCCGCGAGCTCACGCGTGCCCTTCTGGCCCGCGCCGCTCACCGCTTGGTACGACGAGAGCACCAGCGAGCGCATGCCCGCGGCGCGGTGCAACGGACCGACGGCGAGTACCGCCGCGATCGTCGTGCAGTTCGGAACCGCGATCACGCCGGGCCGAGGCCAGCCGTCCAGCGCCTCGGGGTTCACGTCGGCCACGACGAGCGGGCAGGTGGGGTCCATCCGGAACGCGCTCGAGTTGTCGATGCAGACCGTGCCGTGCGCCTGGACGATGCCCGGCAGGAACGAACGCGACGTGGACGCGCCCGCCGAGACGAACGCCACGTCGACGCCGGCCGCCGCGTCGACCGACAGCTCGCGCACCTCGACGTCGTCGTCGCCGAACGGCACGGTCCGGCCCGCGCTCCGCGCCGACGCCAGCGGCACGAACTCGTCCACGGGGAACCGCCGCTCCTGCAGGACGCGCGCCATCTCACGGCCGACCGCACCCGTCGCACCGATCACCGCAACCTTCATACCGGACATCCTACCGACGACATGACCGGAAACCGGGCGCTGACCAGCGCGTCTACCCGACCGGCGTATCGAGCCCGAACCGCTCGTGCACCACGCGGAGCGCCCGGTCGCCGTCGGCGCGCCGGATCACACACGACACCCGGATCGGCGAGGTCGAGATCATCTCGATGTTGATCCCCTCGGCGGCGAGGGCGTCGAACATGTCGGCGGCGACGCCTGGGTGTGACTTCATCCCGGCACCGACGAGCGAGATCTTCGCGATGTCGTCGTCGATCGTGAAGCGCTCGGCGCCGATCTCGGTCGTCAGCGACTCGAGCGCCGAGCGCAGCACCGGCAGGTCCGCGCGCGGCGAAGTGAACGACAGGTCGGTCGTCTCCTCATGCGACACGTTCTGCACGATCATGTCGACGTTCACGCCCTCGGCCGCGATCGCCTTGAAGACCCGCGCGGCCACACCGGGGCGGTCTGGTACGGCGTCGATCGTCACCTTCGCCTCCTCGGCGTCCAGGGCGATCCCGCTGATCAGCACGCCTTCCATCTCGTCCTCGCTCCTCTCACGCACCCACGTGCCGGCGTCGTCGTGGAACGCCGACCGCACGTGGATCTTGACGCCGTGCCGGCGCGCCATCTCGACCGACCGCGTCTGCAGCACCTTCGCGCCGGCGGC
>DASYOY010000006.1:0-1666 GCA_036007245.1 Actinomycetota bacterium
GCCGGCCTGACCGGGTTCGCGGTGAACTGGGTCGGCGGCCCGACCTACGACGCCCGCCTCGCGACGGCGTTCCGCGCGGCGGACGCGTTACAAGCGCGAGGGGTTCCGTTCAGCCTGGTGCTGTCCTACAAGTCCTCCGCCAAGGTGCTACCACTGTCCACCATCGAGGCCGACCTCACGTACTACCGCGACCACTACGCATCGAACCCGGCGCAGTACGAGGTGAACGGCGAACCGGTCGTGATCCTCCAGGGCTCCCACAAGTACGACGATGCGACGCTGGCCGCGCTCGACGCGGCGTTCGGCGGTTCGTTCCGCATCATCGGCGACGAGACGCCGAGCTCGTACACGCCCGAGCGCGGCGCATCGATGTACGGCGTGTCGTACTACTGGTCGACGCAAGACCCCTACGAGAACCCGGAGTCGTTCGCACAGCTCGAGCAGTTCGCGAGCGCCGTGCGAGCCACACCGCCGAACCCGGACGGCTCACCCAAGCTGTGGTGGGCGCCCTTCACCCCCGGCTACGACGGCGTCCTGCTCGGCGGCTCGACCTGCATCCCGCGTGCGGACGGCGACACCATGCGCACGCTGTTCGACGGCAACGCGGCCACCCGCCCCGATGCGTGGACCCTGATCTCGTGGAACGAGATCGCCGAGGGCACCTACGTCGAGCCGATGCAGCGGTACGGCGACCAATACCTGAATGTCCTGAAACAGATCCTCAGCGGGTCACCGAGCTGACCAACGAAGAAGCCCCGCCGAAGGCGGGGCCTCTTCCCGAACTGCTGTGCCGGCGCGGGCCGGCGACGCGCCGCGTTACTCCTCGGCGCCGCCGCCCAGCATCCGATCGGCCTGCTCGCGCGTGAGCCCGACCAGCGCCGGCTCGGCCCCCTCGCGGAACGGCTCGTCCATCCCGGCGGCCGCGTCGGCCAGCTCCTTCTGACGCTGGAGCCAGTACTCCGGGATCGCCTCGGGCTTGATCCGCACCTGCGCGTTGCGGTACCGGTTCATGCCGGTCCCAGCCGGGATCAGCTTGCCGATGATCACGTTCTCCTTGAGACCGAGCAACGGATCCGACTTGCCGCCGATCGCGGCGTCCGTCAGCACCTTCGTCGTCTCCTGGAACGACGCCGCCGACAGCCACGAGTCCGTGGCCAGCGACGCCTTCGTGATCCCGAGCAGCACCGGCCGCGCCGACGCGGGCGTGCCGCCCTCGTCGACCACCTCGCCGTTGCGGTCCTCGAACGCCCGCCGGTTGATCAGGTCCCCCGGCAGGAAGTCCGTGTCGCCCGGGTCGATGATGTGCACCTTGCGCAGCATCTGACGAGCGATCAGCTCGATGTGCTTGTCGTGGATCGTGACGCCCTGCGAGCGATACACCGCCTGCACCTCATCGCTCAGGTGCTGCTGCAGCGCCAGGATCCCCTTGACCCGCAAGATGTCGTGCGGGTTCACCGAGCCCTCGGTCAGCTGCTGCCCGACCTCCACCTTGTCGCCGGTCCCGACGGTCAGGCGGGCCCGGTAGGACACCGGGTACTCGACCATGTCGCCGGTCTCGTCGACCACGCGGATGTGCCGGACGTGCTTCTCGTCGTCGTCCTCGATCGCAACCTCACCCGCGATCTCGGTGATCAACGCCTCGCCCTTGGGCTTGCGCGCCTCGAAC
>DASYOY010000007.1:0-39166 GCA_036007245.1 Actinomycetota bacterium
GCGACAGGCGTTCGATCTGCCGGTCGTCGACGTGCTCACCGCGGCGTAACGCGTCGGTCCAAGTGGGCGAGCAGCAACTCGGTCGAGCCGGCGACGCCCTTTAGGTCAACCGGACCGATCTCGCGGAACCCGATGTCGGCCTCATCTGACGCGTCGACCACGGACCGGGTGACGAGCACCTCGCCCGGCCTGGCGTAGTCGGCGATCCGAGCAGACAAGTTCACCGTCTGGCCGAAGTAGTCGCCTTCTTGGAACAGCACCGGGCCGCATGACATGCCGACGTGGACGGGCGGGAGGCCGGCGGCCGGGATCGCGTCGGCCATCTGGAGCGCGGCCCGAACGCCCGGTCCTGGATGGGCGAAGTAGAACATCACGCCATCGCCGAGCCACTTGATCGTCTTGCCGCCGTGCTGAAGCGAGTTCCGTTGAACAAGCCGCGCAACGGTCGCTGCGAGCTCAGCCGCCGCGTCATCGCCCATCTCCTGCGTGAGCCGCGTGTATCCGGTGATGTCAAGGAAACAGATAGCGGGGGGCCGCTCGAGCTTGCTGTGGATGCCGGCCTTCGCCATCAGCTGCTCGAACCCGCCGATGATGTTGGCGGTCCACTCGCGGGCCTGTTGTGCGTGATAGATCGAGAGCAGCGCGCGTTCCGCCAGCGGCGTGACCTTGTCCGAGAACTCCGGGTTCGCGATCTCGTCGGCGCCCTTGCCGGCCGCCATCGCCGGCTCGATCACCTCGGACCGCCACCATGCGGCCTCCTGCTCACTGATCCGGCGCGTCGCGTCACCGGTGACCCGTATGAGGCGTTCGACGGCAGGCGTGCGGAACCCCGCCTCCATCTGAAGCTGGAGGAAGGGGACGACCTCGAGCTCGTCCTCCCGCATGCGGTCGTCGGGTTCCGGCTGGGCCATCCCGATCGACTCCCGGATGAGCATGAGCGTCTCGACCGAGACGCCGGTCCGGTCGCTCACCTGTTGGAACGTTTCATCGCACAAGCCCGAGAACCGCTCGTACGCCTCGGAGTCGAGGAAGTCGAGGTTCAGGGTGCCGCTCCGGATCGCATCGCCCAGCATGTCGATCGAGATGCCGGCGTTCTCCAGCGATCGTGCCGTGAGGGCCCGGCGCACGTCTGCGTCCGAGAGCGTGTCGCCCGATCCAGGAACGATGCCGAGGTCGCGCAACCGCTGGAGATAGGCGGGCTCGACCCCCGCTCGCTCGGCAGCCTGTTCGAGCGTGAGCTCCACGGTCACGGGGCGAGCGTACCGTCCGACGTGACGGCTCGGACGTCGGGCGACGCCAGGAAGGTTGCGCGGAGCGGCTCTTCGTCGATGGTCGCGGCGAGCCGTTCGACGATGGCCTTCGCCCGTTCGCGGAACTCGGCCGCGCGCTCCTGGTCGCCGGCTGCCGAGGCGATGTCGTACAGCGCTACATCGATCCGCCACGTGATGGGTGCGAAGCCGAGCTTCTCTGCCTCGTCACGACCTTCGAGGAGCACCCGTTCCGCTTCGTCGGTCCGGCCGAGCGCGGTCAACGAGCTGCCTTTGAGCAGGAGTGCGTCGGCGTCGTAGGGGCGGACCTCGAGCGGACGAAGCCATCCCAAGACGTGATCGGCGATCTCAACCGCCTTCGTGTGGTCGCCACGGATCGCCGCGATCCGTCCCCGCTGGATCTGCGCGTTGGCGGCAGCGGAGAACGCGAGGAGGCCGGGCAGCCGCCCGGATGTGCTTTCCTCGACCGCGGCTTCGGCCTCGTCGAACCGACCTCCGAGGAACGCGACCTCGGCCACCGAGGCCATCACGAGAGAGACTGCCAGCGTGTGCACTTGCTTGGCGATCGCGAGCCCCTCCGCGGCGAGCTCGGCGCCGCGCTCGACCTCCCCAAGGTTCGCGAGGAGCGCACCTTTGTCGGCACGCGTGGCGGCCTGCGGGATCATGAACCCGGACACCTCGGCCGCTTCGATGCACTCCCGCATCTTCGCGAGGGCGCGCCCGTAGTTCCCTTGGGACGCGTCGACGTGATAGCTGTTGAGCAGGCTGTATGACTGACCCCACGGGTTGCCGATCTCGGTGGCGATCCGGTGGGATTCGTCGGTGAGGGCGAGCGACTCGGCGTTCTCCCCCGCGAGCGCGAGCATCGCGGCGATGCTCGAGAGATTCTCGCAATACATCGGAAGGTTCCCGAGCTCTTGCCAGATGGGACGAGCTTCCTCGAGTGCAGCTCGGGCGGCGCGGAGGTTCTCGGTTGCCGAATACGGCCGCCACAGATCGGTCAGCGTGAACGCGATCTGTTCGCGCAAGCCCAGCTCACGCGCGATGGCGAGGGACCGCTCGCCCGCCTCGACGGCCTCTTTCGGATCTCCACCGCTGAACGTGTTCAGGGCCATCAGGTTCCAGAGCGCCTTGGACTCGGCGGCTCGGTCGCCGAGCTCCCGGGCGAGCGCGATGCTCCGTTCGCAGAGCGTTCGCCCGATGGCGCTGTCGAATACGGGGGTCGGCGTCGCATACAGCGTGGTGAGTGCGAGGGTCGCGGCCAGCGTGGCGGCACGATCGCCGTGCGTTTCGGCGTTCTCCTCCATCTGCTTGTAGTTCGCGACGGCCTCGAGCATCCGGCCCGACAGTTCGAGCGCGCGTCCACGGATGTGATACAGGTCGGGCAGGTCGGTTCGACCGAGCGCGTCGGCGGCTTCGATGGCCCACGTCGCGTGTGTCACGGTCTCGGCGTTCGCGTAGAGGCGGGCGTCGGCTTGCGCCGCGAGTGAGGCGTACTTCAGCGTTCGCTCGTCGTCCCTGCCCTCTCGCGCGTGGTGGGCGAGGAGCGGCGCCGAGGCTGCGATCTGCTTCGCGTACAGGTCCTCGTACACCTCGGCCACGCGGCGATGAAGCTCGCGGCGACGCTTCAGCAAGATCGTCCCGTAGGTCGCGTCCTGCGTGAGGCTGTGGCGGAAGGCGTACTCGCGCTCGGGCGCCCGCGCCGTTTCGACGATCAGCCCGGCGCGCTCCAGCGTGCGAAGCGGTGCCGTTACGTCGTCGCCGCTGACCGCCCGGAGCACGGGCTCGGTGAACGACCGGCCGATGACCGAGGCGAGCTGCAGCGTGTGCTTGGCTTGCTCGTCGAGCGCGTCGAGCCGTGCGGTGAACAACGCCTGCAGCGTGGTCGGGATCGCCATGTCGACGTGGTGCTCGTGCACCGCCGCGGTGACCTCTTCCAGGAACAGGGGGTTGCCGTCCGTGCGGGCGAGGATCTGGGCACGGACATCCGCGGCCTCATCCGGGATCAGCGCGTCGATCAGTCGCTCGCTCTCGTCGGCGGACAACGCCGCCAGCGACAGCTCGGTCGACCGGTGCGGGTACTCCGTCTCGAGCCACTGCTTCAGACGCCATGACGGCGCCTGCCGGTCGGGCCGGTACGCGAAGACGAACAGGCTCGGGATGTCGTCGACCAGCCTGGCGGTTTCAATCAACACATCCATCGAGGCTTCGTCGCACCAGTGCAGATCCTCGAAGACAAGGAGTCGTGGCTCGGCGCCGAGATCACGCGTCGAGGATGTCACCAGTTCCGTGATGGCGTCGCGGAACGCCTCTCCCTCGAGCGGCTCCTCGCCGGGTTCGGTCACATCGAACAGCGAGCGCCAGACGCGCATGTGCGCGTCGGTTCGATCCTCCCAGCCGTGGTGGTCCATCGTGCCGGCGAGCTTGGCCCGCACCACGTCGGGGGGATCGGTGTCGTCGATCCCGGCGACGCGCGCGACCCGGCGGCGGTATTGGGAGTACGGGCGGGTCGCGTCGTACGAGACGCATTGCCACGTTTCCCACGCGCGCTGCTGTTCGTGCTCCCAATGAGCATCGGGCATGCGCCGGTCCCACTCAGATCGCGCCTCGGCGATCAGCCTCGACTTGCCGAGCCCGGCTTCGCCGACGATCGAGACGATCCGGCCCCCGCCGGATTGCGCCTCCTCGATCGCACGTGCGAGCTCGTCGAGCTCCCGGTCCCGGCCGACCAACGGCGAGTCGCGCATCTCACGGCCGTCGCCGTGCGCGTGGCTGCGGCCCGTCACGGTGTACGCCTCGACCGGCTCGGCCTTGCCTTTCACCGCGACCCCGCCGCGCGACTCGACGTCGAACAGCGACTCGACCAGCCGGTATGTCTCGGCGGTGATCTGGACGGTGCCTGGCTCGGCGGTCTGTTCCATGCGGGCGGCCACGTTCACCGCGTCGCCCATCGCGGTGTACTCGAGGCGGAGGTCGGAGCCGACCTGTCCGACCATCACCGGGCCGGTGTGGATGCCGACCCGGACGTCCAGGTCGAGTCCGTGCCGCTCGCGCACGTCCTCCTTATAGGAGGCGATCCCCGAGATGATGTCGAGCCCGGCCCCTACGGCGCGCTGCGGGTCATCCTCGTGCGCGATCGGCGCGCCGAAGAATGCGAATATCGCGTCGCCCATCAGACGTGCGAGCGTTCCCTCGTAGCGGTAGACCGGGGCGATCAGGCGCTCGAAGGCGCCGTTCATGATCTCGGTCCAGTCCTCGGGATCCATCGTCTCGGCCATCGCCGTGGAGCCCTTCACGTCGCAGAAGAGCATCGTGACGACGCGGCGCTCGCCCTCCATCGCGCGGCCGGCGCGAGCCGCCTCGAGCTTGGCGAGCAGCTCGCGCGGAAGGAACGGGTCGAGCTCGCCGCCGCCGGCTTGGTCGAGCCGGTTGCCGCAGGCGTTGCAGAACCGAGAGCCGTCGGGGTTCGCGGAGCCGCATGCCGGGCAGTTCATGGGCCTACCAACTCCACTCGAGGGGGATCTGATCCGGCAGCAGCCGATCGTCGCCGAGGACCATCACATCGTCCTCACCGTCCGGATCGTGGCGCACATGCACGCGGCCACGTTCGAGGGCGTGCCAACCGAGCCGGCCGTAGAAAGGGATCGTGTCGTGATCGCAGAAGAGCATGCCGAGCGACATGCCCGTGGCCTCGATGTGCTCGGCCGACCGCTGCAGCAGCGCGCTCGCATGCCCCTCCCCGCGGAACGCCGGGTATGTCATCACGGACGAAACGCCGCCGATCAGCAGGTGCCCGTCGCGCCCATCGAGCGCGATCGGGATCACCTGCACGTGGCTGATCAGCAACGACCCCGCCGACCGCACGAAGTGTGTCGTCTCCTCGGGCACCTCGTGCATCCGGTCGCGGAACCGGTCCTCGGGCAGTGAGCCGTCGGACCAGGCGACCCGACCGAAGTCGAGCACCTGCTGCTCGATCAACCTCGGCAGATCGGGCCGAAGGTAGGTGTGCTCTTCGATCTCCACGGTGCTCATCCTGCCGGAATATCGGGGGACGCGTCATGGCCGATGGCGCGGGAACGGACCGACCGCTACCGTGGGGTCCTACCCGAACCAGGAGGCCGCGATGAACCCACCGGAGAACGAGCGCGAAGCACGCGTCGAGCTGGCCGCGGCCTTCCGGATCGCGGTGCAGTTCGACTTCCACGAGGGCATCTCGAACCATTTCTCGATGCTGATCCCGGGCACCGACGACCGGTTCCTGATCAACCCGTTCGGGCTGCACTTCTCTGAGATCACGGCGTCGAGCCTGGCGGTCGTCGGCGTGGACGGCACGCCGATCAGCGGCACGGCGCCCGACACGGGGATCGGGATCCATTCGCCGATCCATCGGCTGTGTCCGCAGGCGACGGTCGTGTTGCACACGCATCAGCCGTGGACGACCGCGCTCGCGATGCAAGACGAGCTGCACCTGGTGCCGATCAGCCAGACGTCGCTGCAGTTCACCGACCGCGTCGTCTACGACGAACGGTACGAAGGGCTCGCGGACCTCGACGAGGGGGAGCGCCTGGCGAAGGTGCTCGGCACCAACGACGTGATGTTCCTGCGCCACCACGGGATCCTGGTCGCCGGTCGGGAGCTCGGCGCCGCGATCGATGACCTCTACATGCTCGAGAAGGCGGCGCAGCTCCAGGTGCTCGCATCCGGGCTCGGGAAGCCGACCCCGATCTCGGCCGAGACGATCGAGAAGACCCGCGGCCAGTTCTCGGGCGATGGGATGCGCGACTGGGGCCGGATGCACTGGGCTGCGCTGCTCCGGATGCTCGAGAAGACGCAGCCCGACTTCAAGGACTGAAGGCGCGGATCGGATCGGGTTCCCGATGGATGGCTACGCGCTTGGCCCGGGGGAGTCGGTCACGGCCGACGGCGACATCAAAGCCGGTCGGGAGTCCACAGGCGGAAGCCTCACGGTGCTCGAATCTCGCACGCAAGGCGGCGCCCCCCTGCACACCCACGAACGCGAGGACGAAGCGATGTACGTGTTGGAGGGGTCGATCTGGGCGCGGTGCGGCGAGTCTCGCTTCGAGATCGGGCCCAGATCGTTCGTCTTCCTTCCGCGCGGCGTGCCGCATGAGTGGGACGTGGTCGGCGCCGAGGCTGTCGTCCTCATCATCACGGCACCCGGCGGCCTCGAAGAGTTCCTCCACGACTTCCACGACGCCCAGGGTGATCGCGGCGAGATCGCCCGGCGCTACGGGATCGATCTCCTCTAGCTGTTCGTCGCCTTCCGTGGCCAGACGATGACCAGGACGTCAGTGCCCACGCGCGTGCAGCTCGTGCATCAGCAGAAGGCCTACGAAGGCGAACATGGCGAGAACCACCACGACCGATGCCTCGATCCGCCAGGTTTGGACCTCGACATCTTTGTATCGGAGACGACTCAGCGGCGTCCTTCGGTCGTGTTCAAGACCCTGGGAAGGAGGCGGTGCCTGGTCGTTCGTCATGCCGGCTCCCATCTTCGGCCCCGCCGAACGTGCCGGCATCCAGTGTCACTCCGCTGTCCGGGATACGATCCGCTCTATGGCGAGCGTTGGAGAGGAACTTCAGGAGCTCCGCCGCCGCCGCCGTAATCGGCGGATCGCGGTTGTCGTCGGATGCGTGGTGCTGCTCATCCTCGCCGGGATCTGGCTCAAGGGCAGGAACTCGACGATGTCGTGCAGCGATTGGCAAGCCGAGTACTCCACCGCTGTCCTGCAATCCGGCGGCACGATGCCCGATACCGGCCACGGGACGGTGTCCAACTTGGAGCAGGTGCGTCCGGAAGGGTGCCCCATCCCCGCCGGACCCGGCGCGTAGCAAGAGCAGCGCCGGAAAGGTCGACCGCGTCGGATCCTTCCGGCGCGACTGGGATCTTTCCCGGGTTCCACATCGTCCGTTCTTCTGGCCCCAGGGCGACGCAGGAACCGCTCGGCCGGTCAGAACATGGGGTGATCGTTCGCGCTCTCCTCCGGGAACGGCTGGAGCACGTCCCAATGCTCGACGATCTTGCCGTCGTTCGTGAGGCGGAAGAAGTCGACTGCCACCGTGCCTCGCTCGTCCTGTGCGTTGAACCGGACCAGGGAATGCGTCACGACGATGTCGCCCTCGGCGACGATGCGCTTGATGTCGACGCTGACTTCGGGGAACGCCTCGACGAACCCGATGAACGCCTCGGGACCGTCTGGAGCCTGCGGGTTGTGCTGGATGTACTCCTCTCCGAGATACCGCTCTACCGCCTCGCGTGGCTGATGCTCGTTGAACGCGAGTTCGTAGTACTCACGGACGTTGCGCTTGTTCGTCTCTAGGTCGGGCATCCGAACGCCTCCCGTGCAGGGCAGTCGACCGCGACCGCCGATGCCCGTTGGTAACCGCGACGCACCACTGTGCATTCCGGGCTGCCGCAGGTGACCGGTCAGACCTTGGTACCGAACGATCGGGGCGCGCTAGTCGGATTCGTACTTGAAGGAGATGGCCACGCGCGACCGGTAGTGGGTCACGCGACCCTCGTCGATCGTGACGTCGAGCTTCACGACCTCTCCGATGCGCAGGTCGCGCACGGTCTTTGCCGCCGTCTCGACGGCATGGCGTGTGGCGTCCTCCCAAGACTCGGTACTCGTGCCGATCACCTCGGTCACGCGGTAGATGCTGTCCGCCATCTCTCTCCTCCCTTCCTGTCGTCCGCCCATCGAGCGGATGCACGTATCAGGCGGTGAACCCAGCGCCGAGCTCGCGCACGACCTCGGCTACGAGTGCAACGTCTTGCTCGCGGGCGCGCCAGTTCACGATCGCCGGCCGGAACGCAACTCGCCCGCCGTAGACGGTCGATCCGAAGAACACGCGACCATCCGTGATCGCGGCCTCGCCGATCCTGCGGTTGAGGTCGTCGAGCTTGGGCCCGTCTTCCGAACCATCCGGGCGGTACCGGAAGCACACGACGTTGAGCGGTACATCCGCGAGCCGCTCGAGATCGGGCGCGGCGTCAACCTTGGCGGCAAGGTGCTGCGCCAGGTCGAGGTCGTGTTCGACGATCGCACGGTGGCCGTCGCGCCCGTACGCGCGAAGGGTCGCCCACACCGGGAACGAGCGAGCGCGCCGCGACATCTCCGGGCCGCGGTATCCCCAGTTCGGCTGTGGTTCGTCGACGTCGGGCAGGTACGCGGCGCCGGCGCCGCCGAACACCGCCGGAAGGAGCGCTTGGTCGCGTACGAACGCGAAGCCGTTCTCGTAGGGCACGTTCAGCCATTTGTGTCCGTCGGCGATGACGGAGTCGGCGCGTCCGATGCCTTCCACCAGATGCTTCGTGCGCGGTGACAACGCCGCGAACAAGCCGAAAGCGCCATCGACGTGGAACCAGGCGCCGTAGCGTTCGGCGAGGTCGGCCATCTGGTTGATCGGGTCGAAGTCGCCGGCGTTCACCTCGCCAGCGCTCCCGATCACGATCGCGGGGCCGCCGTCGAGATCGCGGAGGATCCCTTCCATCGCGTCGAGGTCGACCCGACCGACGTCGTCACGCGCGAGCTTCTGCACGGTCGCGCGGCCGACGCCGAGCATGCCGAGCGCCTTGATGTCGCTCGGGTGCGTGTAGCCGCTCCCGACCACCGTGATCGGCGGCGCTGCGCCCACGCCCACCTCATCGACGTCGATGCCAGCGCGCTCGGCGCACCATCGGCGGGCGCAGGCGAGCGCGACGAAGTTCGCCATCGTCGCGCCGGTCGTCAGCACGCCGCCCATCGATGCCGGCAAGCCGAAGAGTTCCTTCAGCCATTCGATCGAGACCTGCTCGAGCCGCGCTGCGAGCGGCGTCGAGACCCACGCCCCGGGGTTCTGATCAAGGGTCGCCGCGAGCCAGTCGGCGCCGAGCGACGCGGGCGTGACGCCTCCGTCCACGAAATGGAAGAACTTGGGTCCGGCCGAGTGAACGGCGCCGTCGAAGCCGGCGACGAGCTCCTCGAGTGCCTGGATCGCGCCGACGCCTTGCTCCGGCAGGGGGCCGCCGAACCTGGCGGCGACCTCGTCTGCCCGCGGATCGCGGACAGGCCGGTCGGCGATCGTGTCCAGGTACTCACCGGCCTCGCGGGCCGCGAAGTCGACGACTTTCTGGAGCTCGGACGGATCCGGCCTGCCCATCGCGATGAGTCTACGGTCGGCGACTGGATCCCGGAGCTCGGTGGAGTCGTACGGGCGCATATCCTGGGCGGATGAACTGCATGATCTGCGGCTCGTCGCTGCCTCACGGGGCCCGGTTCTGCCCCAGCTGTGGCGCGGTCGTGAACCAGGCCACGGGCACCGACGAGCGCAAGGTCGTGACCGTCCTGTTCGCCGATCTGGTCGACTCAACGGGTCTGTCTCAACGGCTCGACCCGGAGCGCGCCCGCGAGGTGCTGGGCAGGTTCTACGACGTGGCGGTCGACGAGCTGGTGGCGCTCCGCGGGCGACCCGAGAAGTTCATCGGGGACGCCGTGATGGCGGTGTTCGGGTTGCCGCGGGTACACGAAGATGACGGGCTCCGCGCCGTGCGGGCAGGCCTCGCGATCCGTGCGCGGGTGCGGCGCCTCTCCGACGAGTTCGGGCTGCCCGAGCCACTCCAGGTCCGAGTCGGGATCGAGTCGGGCGAGGCCGCGACGGGCAACGGCCCGGAAGGACAGCTCCTCGTCACGGGGTCGGTGGTGAACACCGCCGCCCGTCTGCAGACGGCGGCGGCCGCGGGGGAGGTCGTCGTCGGGCAGACGACGCATCTGCTGACGGACACCATGGTGACGTTCGGCGATGAGCGGCTCGTAGAGGCGAAGGGGTTCGCTGGACCGCTGGCCGCGTTCCCCGTGGAAGGACTCAGCATGCGATCGGCTCGCCGAACGATCCCGTTCGTGGGCCGTGCAGACGAGCTCGCGATGCTTCGGCGCTCGTTCTCGCGCGTGGTCAACACGTCGCGACCGCTGCTGTTCACCATCGTCGGTGAGCCGGGCATCGGGAAGTCGCGGCTCGCCGCCGAGTTCGTCGCCGGCCTCGACCCGGACGGCACCCTCCTGATCGGACGCAGCCACCTCGGAGCGGACAGCGCCACGTTCGCGCCGGCGGCGTCGATCGTCCGCGAGATCGCCGGCGTCGACGACGAGGACGATGCCTCGGTGGCATCCGCGCAGCTTCGGGCGCTGGTCGATCGCGTCTGCGTGAATGGTTCCGATACCCGCACGATCGACCGACTGGAGGCGCTCTTGGGGTTGTCCGCCCCACGCCGCGAGGAGTCGGCGTTCGTGAACGATGTGCGCGCAGGATTCCTGGCGCTGATCGAGGGGCTCGCGACCGAACGTCCCGTCACGTTGCTGTTCGATGATGCGCACACCTTGCGGCCGCAGATGCTGGATCTGATCGAACGCATCGTCGCACGCGGACGACGCAGTCCGGGCCGAGTGTTGGTCGTCGTCTCGGCGCGCACTGAGCTCACGGACGATCGTCCCGGTTGGGGCAGCGGAGCCATCAACCAGGTCTGCGTGCGCCTGGAACCCCTGGAGGAAACCGACGCTGCCGAGCTGGTTCGGCAGGCCGGCGGGAGCCGACTCGGCGAGGAGCAGCGCGCGGCGATCGTCGGGCGCGCGGGCGGCAATCCCTTCTTCATCGTCGAGTCCACGGGCATGCTCCTGCGGGAGGGAGCCGGCCACGACGACGAAGCGCTCATACCCCCGACCGTCCAGGCGATGATCGCGGCGCGCTTGGACAGCTTGCCCCCGGAGCTTCGTGACCTCGCTCGGCGACTCTCGGTGTTCCGCTACGACTTCGATCCGGACGAGGTCGCGCTCGTCTCGGATGCGGCCGAGGCGGAGCTCGAACAGCTGATCGACGCCGAGATCATCGTGCGCGACGAGACCGCGGAGCCGGCGCCGGTCTGGCGGTTCCGTCATGACGTGCTCCGTGACGTCGCGTACGCGAGCCTGCCGAAGCGCGAGCGTGAGCGGTTGCATACGACGATCGCCGAGCGGCTCGAGGCCGCCGGTGCGCTCGCGTGGGCCGCCGACCATCTCGAGGCGGCGGCGGCGGCCGCGCTCGACCTCGACCCCGGCGATCGGCGGGCGGCCGACCGAGCGGTCGACGCGCTGCTGGCAGCCGCGGATCGCTCGCGCCGGCGGATGGAGAACCGTTCCGCGGTGGACCTGTACCGGCGCGCGCTGGCGCTCGCGGGCCCAGAGGACACGTGGGGGATCCGCGAGGCGCGTGCGTTGGCCGGCATGGGCGAGGCGCGCTACTGGTTGGCGGAGTACGGGCCGGCGACCGACGCGCTCGACCGAGCGATCGCGGCGGGCACCGAGCTCGGCGACGACTGGACGCTGGCGCTGGCGCTCCGCTTCCGCGGGGACATCGCGATCAACGTGGACGGCGATCTCGACGCCGCAGAGGGGTTCCTCGCTCGATCGGTCGAGGCGGCCGAATCGTTGGCCGAGCCCTGGGCCATCGCCCGGTCGCTGCTGTTCCAGGGGTGGGTGCCGTGGACGCGCGAGCACTTCGACACGTCGGAGGAGATCTGGCGACGCGCGCTCGCGGTCGCACGGCAGGCGGACGACCGCTGGGCGGAGGTTCGTGCGCTCACATCGCTGTCGATCAACAGCTCACAGTCGCAGGTGGACCGGGACGGCTCCGCGCTCTCGCTGATCGTTGAGGCACAGGAGGTGGCCGATCGCATGGGCGATCAGTTCAGCGTCGCCGTGACGACGACGCAGCGGGCGCGCGTCGACGAAGACGCCGGCCGGTTCGAGGCAGCGATCCAGGGCCTCGACGCCGCGATCATGATCTTCGGGGACCTCGGTGCGCGATGGGAGCTCGGGGACGCGCTCGCTCAGCGCGGCATCACGAAGCGGGAGATGGGCCTCCTGGACGAAGCCGAGGAGGACCTCCAGCGCGCGATCCGGCTATCGGAGGAGCTGGGGGAGCGGCAACTCGCGAGCTGGACCTGGCGGGCGCTGGCTCGCGTGTCGGAGAAGCGCGGCGATGTTGCCGAGGCGGCCGAACGGTCGAAGCTTGCCGACAAGGCCAACGAGCGGTTCTGGGGTAGCGACATGCCGAGGCCGGCATGACGGTCCGGCCGCTGATCGCTGTTCCTGCGTACCGCCTCAGGCCCGGCCGTGTCGAGCGGTGGCCCGACGGCGGCTACGGCGTGCCCGCTCCCTACCTCGACGCCTTGCGCAGGGCCGGCGCGCGGACCGCGATCGTTGCGCCGGGTGAGACGGGTGATCCGGCCGAGCTCCTGGAGCCGTTCGATGGACTGGTGCTCGTCGGTGGGGGCGACGTCGATCCGATGCGCTATGGCGCCGAGCGCGGCGCGCACAACTACGGCGTCGATCCGGAACGCGATGCGTTCGAGATCGCTCTGGTGCATGCAGCGGACCGCGCGGCGATGCCGACGCTCTGCATCTGCCGCGGGGCACAGGTGCTGAACGTGGCGTTCGGCGGAACCCTGCACCAGCACCTTCCCGACATCGACGGCTTGTTGGAGCACGGCGTTCCGCTCGAGGGCACGTCGTCGATGCACGACGTCGAGGCCGCGCAGGAGACGAAGCTCGGCGGTGCCACGACGACACCGACGCTGCGCTGCTCCTCCCACCACCACCAGGGCATCGCGACGGTGGGAACGGGGCTGACGGTGGCCGGACGAAGCAGCGACGGGTTGGTCGAGGCGATCGAGCGCGATATGACCGAGGCGGGATGGGTGGTCGGCGTGCAGTGGCACCCGGAGGAGACCGCGGCAACCGATCCGTCGCAGCAGGCGTTGTTCGACACGCTGGTGCGGCTCGCGGGTGATCGCGAGGTCAGCGCGGCGACGTAAGCGCTAGACGCGCTCGCCGCCGACGAACGTCGCCGCGACCTGGCGCCAGTAGGCCGCGATCGGTTCTACGGGAGCCAGCGACGACAGCTCCTCGCCGGGCGCGTCATGGAGCTGCAGCTCGAACGTGCCCGTGTACGCCGGTCCGACCTCGACGTCTTGCGAACGAAGCACGACCAGCTCGTCCAGGGCGTCGCCGGCGCCGTCGATCGCCGGCATCCATCGCGAGTGCAGCATGGGGAGCGCGTTCACGAACCCGGCGGTGTCCGCGTTCCCTTCGATCGTGAAGACCGCGTCGATCAGGCGGCGGTCGTTCGCGGCGAGCGTTGCTCCGATCTGGCCACCGGCGTCGAGCTTCGGCCCGGCGCGCCCAACCGTGGCCGGCCGCGTCATCCAGATCGAGCCCAACTTCTTCGGATAGCCCTGGAACCAGCCGCGTGCCAGCGCGAAGTCCTTGTCGACCCAGATCAGGATGCAGCGGGAGTAGGTCACGCCGTCGTGACGGCATCGGACGACGACGAACGCCTCCTTGTATTGGGACCGCACGGGGTCCAGCAGCTCCTCGCCGCCGGCACTGCACGATTGCCAGTCTGCGAACACGATCGCAACCGCGTCGGGGTCTTCGTCCGCAGGTTCGACGCCGCTGGGGAGCCATCGCGCCACCGAACCGGACGCGGCGCGGTACTCGATGGTGAGCACGTCGCCCGAGTAGTGCCACGGGGGAGCGGGAACCAGCGACGCCGCGCCCTCCGGCGAGCGTGGCGCGAGGAAGCCGCGAAGCTCTGCCATCGAGGCGAGATACTACGTCGATGGAAACGCGCCGCATCGCGATGGATGGATACCCGATCACGGTCACGCGCGACGGCGACGAGCTCGTGGCCCCCGACGGCGCTCGCGTTGCGATCGCCGACGCGCAGCATCTCCCGCCCTGCGAACCGTCGAAGATCGTCTGCGTCCATCTCAATTACGAGAGCCGGCGCGCGGAGTTCCACGCGAAGCTCGGTGCCGCGCCCACGTACTTCCACAAACCGGTCAGCGCGCTCAACCATCACGAGGGCGACGTGGTGCGGCCGCCGCGATGCCGCTACCTCAACTACGAGGGCGAGATCGCGATCGTGATCGGCGAACGGACCTTCCACGTGTCGCCGGAGGAAGCCGAGTCACGGATCTTGGGCTTCACCGTCGCGAACGATTACGGGTTGCACGACTTCCGTGACACCGACGCGGGCTCGATGCTGCGGGTCAAGGGCTCGGACACGCTCTGCCCGCTCGGCCCCGGCCTCGTCACCGGCTGGGGGTTCCGTGGCAAGGACATCGAGACAAGGGTGAACGGCGAGATCCGGCAGGCGGGGAACACCGACGAGATGATCTGGGACATGCCGTACCTGGTCGCGGACATCGCCCGAACCATCACGCTCGAGCCCGGCGATGTGATCCTGTCGGGCACGCCGGCCAACTCCCGTCCGGTCGAGCCCGGCGACGTCGTCGAGGTCGAGGTCGAGGGCTTGGGGACGCTCCGCAACACGATCGTCGAGGGCGACGTGGCGATCCGCGACGACGTCGGCGCGCAGCCAAGCTCCTCCGAAGAGGTCGAGTCGACCGCGTTCGGCGGCGAGTGGGAGTTCCGCGGGATCCGCCCGCCCATGAAAACCTGACGAGGGGTATGCTCGCCGTCGGGTAGATAGTTCGTATCCAAAGGAGTCGAGTGGACACGAACGGAACACGGCTCCGCCTGCTGTGGTCGGACATCCACGGCATCGAGCGAGGCAAATACCTCTACGGCAACTGGCAGGAGCGCGGTCGCGCCAACTTCTGCCTCGCAACGTTCCCGCTCACGTTCGACCGCGAGATCTTGCCGATCGAAGGGCTCGCGTTCGACGTGGGGCTGCCCGACCTCGAAGCGACGATCGAACCCGACAGCTTGCGCACGGGGTGGGAACCGAACACGACCGTGGGCATCGGGCGTCTGAGCCGCCTGGACGCGCCGCTTGCCGTCGATCCCCGGCACCTATTGGAGCAAGCGGTCTCGTCGTGGATCGCGCGCGGGCTCACCCCGCAGATCGCGTTCGAGTTCGAGTTCTATCTGCTGCGGCCGGACGGAGAGAACGGATGGCTGCCGCTCTCCACGCCGGGCTCACGCGTCTACGGCACGGGCACGGCGGTGGACCCCGACGGCGTGGTCGCAGAGATCGTCGACGCGGCCGCCGGGTGCGGCCTCGACGTCGAGGCGTGGTGCACCGAGTTCGACGACTCGCAGTTCGAGGTCAACATCCGGTATCGCGACGCGGTGACCGCCGCCGACGATGCGTTCCTGTTCCGCGTGCTGACGCACGAGATCGCGACGTCGCGGGGGCATCGCGCCACGTTCATCGGGCGGCCCTTCGCGGAGCGCGGCGGCTCGGGCCTGCACGTGAACATCAGCCTGTGGGACGGCTCCGGCACCAACGTGCTCTACGATCCGAACGATCCCGAGGGGCTGAGCGATCTCGCGCGCAGCTGTATGGCGGGGATGCTCGCCCACCACGAGGGAACCGCGGCGATCCTCGCGCCGACCGTCAACGCGTACAAGCGCTTGCTTCCGGACATGATGAACGGGTACTGGGCCAACTGGGGGCACGACGACCGCACGGTCGCGATCCGCATCGGTCCCGACCGTGGGGAATCGACCCGACTGGAGAACCGCGTGCCGGACGGAGCGTGCAACCCGTACCTCGCGGCGGCGGCGTTGCTGCACGCCTGCCGGTTCGGCGTCGAGGACGCGATGACGATGCCGCCGGCGCAGCCGATCGCTGCGCAGCCGACCGGCGATCACATCCCGGCGACGCTCGAGGCCGCCGTCGAGGCGATGGGCCGCGACCAACGTATGTGCGACGCGCTGGGTGCGTCGTTCATCGATGCGTTCTCCCAGCTCAAGCTCGCCGAGTGGAAGCGCTACACGGAAGCGGTGGACGACCCGACCACGGCGGACCCGACGCCGTGGGAGCTCGACTACTACACCCCGTTCTTCTGATGGAGGGGGTCTCGTGACGGCGGCGCTCGACGGGATCGACCTCGCCAACCCGGACAACTTCGTCGTCGGCGTTCCGTTCGAGTGGTTCCGTCGGCTTCGGCAGGAGGCGCCGGTCGCGTGGCATCCCGAGCCCGAGCCCAACGCCGGCTTCTGGGCGGTCACGCGGTACGACGACCTCGTCGCGATCCACATGGATTGGGCGACGTACTCGTCGGAGGTGGGCGCCGTGTCGCTGGAGGAGCTCGACGACGAACAGCTCGAGATCCGGCGCTCGATGCTCGAGACCGACCCGCCTCGTCACACGAAGCTGCGCTCGGTCTGCGCGAAGCGGTTCAGCGCTCGAGGCGTCGGGCAGTACGCCGATTGGATCCGCGACGTCGCTCGCGAGGTGCTCGACGCGGCGCTCGTCGACGACGAGCCGTTCGACTTCGTCGGCAAGATCAGCCGCGAGCTCCCCATCCGGTTCCTCTGCTCGATCTTCACCGTGCCACAAGAAGATGCGCCGCAGCTGATCTCATGGGGCGACAAGATGATCGCGAACCAGGACCACGAGCTGTCGGCGGCGGTCGTTGACAAGGTCGACACCGAGGAGTACCGGCTGTTGCCGTTCCGTTCGCCGGTCGCCCGCGACGTGTTCGCCTACGCGGACGCGCAGGCCGACGAGCGGCGTCAGGAGCCGAGCAACGACGTGATCCAGGCTCTCGTGACCGCGCAGAGCGAAGGTCTGTTGAACGAGCGCGAGTTCCACAACTACTTCTCGTTGCTGATGATCGCCGGCAACGAGACCACTCGACACACCATCAGCGCCGGGATGCTCGCGTTGCTGGCAAACCGCGACCAGATGCAACTGCTCACGGACGAGCCCGAACGGATCCCGCTCGCCGTCGAGGAGATCCTCCGGTGGGCGACCCCGGTGCTGCACTTCCGGCGGACAGCGACGCGCGACGTCGAGCTCCGCGGCGAGACGATCCGGGCCGGTGACAAGGTCGTGACCTGGTACATCAGCGCGAACCGCGACGAGGAGTTCTTCGATGACGCCGACCGGTTCGACGTGACCCGCAAGCCCAATGACCACGTCACGTTCGGTCCCGGCGGCCCGCACTTCTGCCTCGGCGCGCACCTCGCACGACTCGAGGCGACGATCCTGTTCGAAGAGTTGCTCCCGCGGATCGCATCGATCGAGTTGGCGGGGCCGCCCGAACGGATCCGGTCCAACTTCGTGAACGGCATCAAGCGGATGCCGGTGCGGATCGTGACGCGCTAGGCGCCGTTGCGGTCCTGGACGCTGCGCGAGAGCGACCGCAGCAAGGACGCCAGCCGAACCTGATCGCGCTCGCCGAGCGCGCCGGCGATCGCCGTCTCCTCCGCGTTGAACCGGGGGAAGAGGTGCTCGATCGTCTTGCGCCCCGTGGGCGTGAGCGACACCAGCACGCTGCGGCCGTCGTCGGGGTCGGCGCGGCGGGTGATCCAGCCGCGCGCGTCGAGCGTGCGCAAGACGCCGGTCGCCGTCGGCTTGCTGATCCCAACCGCCTCCGCGAATGCGTTGGCGCCGAGCTCGCCCCAGACCCAGAGCACCCACAACGCGACGAACGACGTCCACGAGACGCGCTCGGTCGCGAGCACCTTCGCCTCCATGTGGCGGCGGACGGCCGCTGCGCTCCGGAAGAGATTGGAGATCGCCCACATCGCGCGGAAGTCCAACGGTCGATCGCCGAGCGCCTCGATGACCTTGCGTTCGGCCGGCAGCAGGTCGTCGTTCATGCGGCGCCGGAGATGAGCTTCGAGCCGAGCTCGCGCGCGACGTCCAAGATCGCCTCGACGTCTTCGTCCGTGGTCCGGAAGTTCACGAAGCACGGGCGGAGCCACACCTCGCCGTCGATCAGCGCGGAGGCGAGGTAGATCCGGCCGTCGGCCTGGATCGCGTCGGCCAGTCGCTGGTTGTGTGCATCGACCGCGACGCCGGGCGGCGCGTGTCGGAACGGCACGATCGACAGCTGTGGGGGAGCCTCGAACACCTCGAAGTCCTCGCTCATCTGTGCCCGGCGGTACAGGAGGTCCGCCTCTTCGAGGTTGCGTGCGATCGCGTCACGGAACTGCTGTGCCCCGTGCGCGCGGAACGCGAGCCACGCCTTGAGCGCACGGAACGGCCGCGAGTACTCCAACGTGATGTCGGCGGCGTGCAGCTCGTGCTGCTGGTGCGGGAGGTAGCCCTGTTCGTGCGAGAACGACTGCTCGAACGCGTCCTCGTGCCGGCTCATCACGACACCGCAGGCCTTGGGGAGGTACAGCCACTTGTGCGCGTCCACGGAGCACGAGTCGGCGCGAGCCAGGCCCGCGAACAGCTCCGGGCGCACGGACGCGGCGGGCAAGCCGTATGCGCCGTCGACGTGCAGCCACACGCCGGCGCGTTCGCACACGTCGGCCACTGCGTCGAGGTCGTCCACCGCGCCGGTCAACGTGGTGCCCGCCGACGCCACCACAGCCACCGGGGTCGCGCCTTCAGCTCGGTCGGCCGCGATCGCTTCGGCCAACAGATCCGTGCGAACCCGCCGCAGCGGATCCAGCGGGATCACGCGCAGGTGGTCTGAGCCGATCCCCAGCAACTCGACCGCGCGGGTGACCGAGTAGTGCACCTCGTCGGAGCAGTAGACGACCGGGCGCTCGCCGCCCAAGCCGGCGTGCCGCGAGCCCGGCATCGCTCGCTCCCGAGCGGCGGCCAACGCGGTCAGGTTGCTGATCGTGCCGCCGCTGGTGAACGTCCCGGACGCGACGGGGAACCCGACGAACTCCGCCATCCATCGCACCGCTTGGTACTCGACGACGGTCGCTGCCCGGGCGTCGACCGCGAGGTTGATGTCGTAGGTGTGCGCGAGCAGATCGCCGATCGCCCCGATGGGCAGCCCGCTCGAGCCGATGAACGCGAAGTACCGCGGCCTGGGCTGGGCGATCGACTCATCCAAGATCCGCGCTGCGTCATCGAGCGCTTCGTGCACCGGCACGGCGTCCTCGGGCAAGCCCGCGCGGATCAGCTCGCGGACCCGTTGATCCAGCGGCGGCTCCTCCGGTCGGAACCGGTCGAACGATCGCCACGCTTCTTCGACGAGCCGGGCCGCGTGCGCCAGCGCCTCCTCGCGAGGGGCGTCGAGGCGCAGCGGCCGCTCGTCCTCGGTCATCCGATCCCTTCCGAACGTACGCCGGCGGGGTTGATCCCGGCTTGTTCGTCGGAGCGGAGTTCGTCCAGGACGCTGCTCGCTTGCGGCCGGCCCTTCATCGTGAACGCGACGATCAACCCGAGGATCGCCCACACGGCCACGTACTCCCACACAAGGTTGAACGGCGACGGCTGCTTGTAGATCCCGCCGTAGACGGCCGCGACCGAGATCACGATGCCGATCAACCCGGCGATCACGACACCCGCATAGTTCGTGCCCTGTCGGAGGCCTCGGAACGCGCCGAGCGCCAGCAGGCCATAGACCACCATCAACGCGAACCCGCCGAACGTCGACAACCACAGGAACATGTCGAAGAAGTGCGGACTCGGGCTCGCGTCGGCGAAGACCGTGTCCGCGAACTGCGAGATCCCCACCATGATCACCGAGACCGCTTCGACGAACACGATCGCGGCGACCGGGGTGCCGCGGCTGCGTGAGACCGTCGCGAGGCCGCCCGGGATCCGCCGGTCGCGTGCCAGCGCGAACACACCACGAGCAGACGCGACCGCTGCACCGAGGCCGACCGCCAGGATGTCGAGCAGCACCACGACCTCCAGTAGGTTGAGGATGAAGGTCGATCCGTATCCGCCGGCGGCTGGGGGCGATCCGAGAGCGAACAGCGGCGCGGCGGCGACCGCTGGGTTGGTGATCACCGAGAGGTCCATGCCGAATCCGACGATCTGCGCGTACGAGGCGATCAGGTAGAACACCGTCGCGATCAAGACGGTGAACAGCACGGCGCGGGGGATCGAGCGTTTCGGCTCGGCGGTTTCCTCGCCGAGGTTCGCCGCCGTCTCGAACCCGACGAAGATCAGCACGCCGTACAGGACCCCGAACATGATCCCGGTCCACCCATCGGCGGCGGAGCTCGGCTTGAACGGCTCGAGGTTCGCCGTCGGCGCATCGATGATCACCTTGATGAAGAACGCGAGCACGACGACGGCCGACGCGAGCGCGAGGGTCAGCTGCGCCCGCGTCGAGATGTGCACGCCGAGGTACTGCACCAGGAAGACCGCCGCCACGAAGATGAGGCTCCATCCCCACATCGGCAACGGCGACGACGACGAGATCACGCCGGGAACCGCCGGGTCCGCGGTGAAGATCACATCGTGGACGTACCACCCGACGAGACACGCGATCGCTGAGGCCAGCACGGTCGTCCCGCCGTAGTAGATCCACCCGGCGAACGCGCCCATCCGCGAGCCGAGCCCGTTCGAGACGTAGTCGTAGAGCGAGCCGGCCGCGTGGACCCGCTTCGCGTACTGCGCCACGATCCAGCCCAGCGCGAACGTGCCGATCGCCGCGATCAGCACCGCGAGCGGCGTTGCGATCCCCGCTCCTTTGCCCGACGCGCTGAAGCCTGCGATCAGCGGGATCAGGAACGCCGCCGAGAACACCGGTCCCATGAACCCGACCGACTGCGAGATGCAGTCCACCAACCGCAGCCGTTTCGCGCCCAGGCGCTCGTACCCGAGCTTGTCCTCTGACATGCCCGCCATGTCGTCCCCCTCTCCTTAGGCGGCCGCGCCCGTCCAGCCCTGCTCGGGGCGCTCGAACCACACGTGCACCTGCCCGGTGCCGACCGACGCTTCGTACTCGCTGAACAGTTCGCCCGGCGCCGTGCAGTCGGCGCCGCCCATCGCCGCGGCCATCATCAGGTAATGGCCGAAATGCCCTTCGGGGTAGGCCTTCCGATAGGTCGGCATGTTGTCGATCACGCCGGCGTGGTCGCCCGTCCGCATCAGGTCGAGCACGTGCATATCGGCGTCGTAGTAGGCGCGGTCGTAGATGTTGTCCGGCGCGCGCTGCGCTTCCCGTTGCCGCAGCTCCTTGAACCCGAAGAACCGGTGCGTCATGCCGCCCGATGCGAGCAACACGACGCGACGGTCGCTCTCCGCGATCGCCTGCCCGATCAGTCGCCCCAGGAGCAAGAAGTCGTCGGTATCGCAGCACTGGTTCAGCGCGACGCTCAGCCAGCGTGTGTCGGCATCGCCGAGGAACGTCCAGATGTTGACCGTCCCGTAGAAGATCGGCAGGTGCGGGTCGTCGCACGCGAGGATCCAGCAGTCGTCGCGACCCTCGGCTTGCGCGGCGATGCCGTTCGCCAGCTCGGGGTCTCCGGGCATGTCGTACGGGATCTGGCGCATGCCGCGCGGGAGCTCGCTGCTCGTGAACAGACCCTGCCGCCGGTCCTGGGCGGTCACGATGTGCTCGAACGTCGATTCCCAGTGTGTGTCGAAGACGATCACGGTGTCCGGCTTGAGGCGGTCGATGCACTCGGTCTTCATCCGCTGCAGACCGGGGACGAGCGTGATCTCCTTGCCGTCGTTGAGCTCGAGTCGTACGTCCTCGGGCAACATGATCGTCGGAACGTGCGCGACCAGTGCCGCGCCGACCACTTCTCCCATCGGTCCCTCCTCACCCGCCGGACGACGGTGCCGTCACGACGTTCTTGACGTCTGCGTAGAAGTCGAAGCTCCATCGGCCGCCCTCGCGACCGATCCCGGAGTTGCGCGACCCGCCGAACGGCGCGTCGAGATCGCGAACGAAGAAGCAGTTGACCCAGACGGTGCCCGCGACGAGCTGCTCGCCGACGCGTTGTGCCCTCGCCTCGTCACCGGTGTAGACGGTGGCGGCGAGGCCGTAGTCGGTGCTGTTGGCAAGCTCGATCGCCTCGGCCTCGTCGCGGAACGGCTGCGCCGTCAGCACCGGCCCGAAGACCTCTTTGGTTAGCAGCGGCGAGTCGGCCGGGACATCCACGAACACGGTGGGCCGGTAGTAGAGCCCGCCGAGGTCTTCGTTCGGGCCGCCGCCGATCGCCGCTTTGGATCCCTCCTTGTGCCCGGCCCGGACGAACCCGTCGACGCGCTCGAAGTGCTCTCGGCTGATGAGCGGCCCGATGTCGGTCGCTTCGTCGCGCGGATCACCTTGGACGACGTGTGCCGATGCGTCGGCGAGGCGCTCCAGGAAGTCGTCGTAGATGGAGGACTCGATCAAGAGGCGGGTTCCGGCGAGGCAGACCTGTCCCGCGTTGTCGAACTGCCCGACCGCTTGCTTCAGGGCCGCATCCGGATCGGCGTCGGCGAAGATCAGGAACGGCGACTTCCCGCCGAGCTCGAGCGACGTCGGCGTCAGGTTCTGTGCCGCGGCAGCTGCGACGAGCCTGCCCGTCTCGACCGATCCGGTGAACGCGATCCGGCTGACGCCGGGGTGCGCAACCAGTGCCGCGCCCGCCTCCTCGCCGATCCCCTGGACGACGTTGTACGCGCCTGGCACGAGGCCTGCGTCGAGCGCGATGTCGCCGAGGAGCGACGCCGTCAGGGGCGCCCACTCGGGCGGCTTGTGTACAACGGCGTTCCCGGCGGCGAGCGCCGGGGCGATCCGCCACGTCGCGAGCATCAGCGGCGCGTTCCACGGGCCGATCACCGCGCTCACACCGGACGGATCCCACGTGAAGCGCTCGCGGTTCCCGTTGAACGTCGCGTCGCCTTCCGCTTCGAGCTCGAGCAGCCGGTCGGCGAAGAACCGGAAGTTGCGAGCCACGCGCGGCATCACCGAGCGGCGGTGCGAGCGGAGGAGCGATCCGTTGTCGCGGGTCTCCACGACGGAGAGCTCTTCGACCCGCGCCTCGACGCCGTCGGCGAGCCGATGCAGAACGGCGGCGCGTTCCTTCGGCGGCGTGCCTCCCCACTCGTCGGTCGCCTCGTGGGCGGCGGCGACGGCGATATCCACTGTATCTGCGTCACCGCGCGCGACCTGGGCGATGACCTGCTCGTCGATCGGGGAGATGTCCGAGAACCGGTCTTGCGATCCGACGCGCGCACCGCCGATCAGATGGGCGGTCGAGACCTCGACCCCTTCGACCACGGCGCGCTCGTCCGTCGGCTCCTCCAGATGGTTCGTATGCGAACGGTATGGCCGAGCCGCGAGACCTGTCAATCGGACGGGGAGCGAGCGTGTTCAGGACCGGCTGCGGGCGGCCCTGACCAGCGGCCGTGCGATCCGGTAGACCGTGTACGCGAGCAGAAGGAGCCCCAGCACCGCTTCGATCTGATCGACGTCGAAGCGGGTTCGCTTGGCGATCGGCTTCGCGATCGCCCGACCCACCGAGCCGCGCCAGCCGGAAAGTGCCGCCTCACCAACCGTGACGACGGCGCCACGCTCTTGTCCGTTGTTCGCACCCATGCGTCTGTGGTTACCCCCGAAGGGGTTGGGCAAACGGCCGGCTACGAGGGCCCGAGTTTCCCGAGGGCGTCGTAGGCCGCGTACTTGAACGTCTCGCCGAGCGTCGGATGGTTGAACACCATCTGGATGAAGGTGTCGACCGTGCCGCCGAGGGTGATCACGGCCCCACCGATGTGCACGAGCTCCGATGCGCGTTCGCCGATCACGTGGCAGCCGATCAGCGCGCGGTTCGATCCGTCGAACACGAGCTTCACCATCCCGTCCCGGTCGCCGACGATCTGGCCGCGGACGTTGTCGGCGAACCGGGCGCGGCCGACGACCACGTCGACCCCTCGCTCGATGGCCTCGTCCTCGCTCAGTCCGACGCAGCTCACCTCGGGGATCGTGTAGACGCCGTACGGGTAGAGCTCGGCAACCTGGCGCTTGTACGTGAAGCCGAACGCGTGGCAGACCGCGACCCGCGCCTGCTCCATCGACACGCTCGCGAGCGCGGGGAACCCGACCACGTCGCCGGCCGCATAGATGCTCGGAACCGCGGTCCGGAAGTCCTCGTCGACCACGACGTAGCCTCGCCGATCGACCTCGACGCCGACGTCCTCGAGGCCGAGGCTCCTTGTGTTCCCGCTGCGACCGGACGCGATCAGCACGGTGTCGGCCTCGATCTCGGCGCCGGAGGTCAGGGTCGTCACGAGCGCGCCGTCGTCCCGCGCGACGTGGTCGAGCTGGCGCTCGAGGTGCAGGCGCACGCCGAGAGCGGTCATGGCCTCGGCGAGTCGTTCACCCATCTCGGCGTCGAGGAACGGCAACAGCGCCGGGCGCGAGTCGATGAGGTGCACATCGACGCCGAGTGCCGCGAACATGCAGGCGTACTCGCATCCGATCACGCCGCCGCCGATCACGACGAGCGTTTTCGGCAGATGATTTATCTGCAGGATGCCGTCGGCGTCGTGGACGTCCTCGTCGTCGTAGGGGACGCCCTGCGGCCGGTGCGGCGATGACCCGGTGACGATCAGGATGAACTCCGCCTCGAGCTGGCGCTCGCCGTCGGGGCCGGAGATCGTCACGGTGGTTGCGCCGGTCACGCGTCCTTCGCCCCGGATCAACTCGATCTTGTGGCGCGCGAGGTTCGCGTGGATCCGCTCGGTCTCAAGGCCTTCAACCACGTCCTTGCGCTCGAGCAGCCGCGCGACCGTCATGTCGGGATCGACGTCGACGTTCACGCCGTAGAGGTCGCGCTGCCGGTAGCCGGACAGGAAGAGCCCTGCCTCGCGGAGCGTCTTCGACGGCAGCGTGCCGGTGTGGACCGCCGCGCCGCCGGGCTCTGGTGCTCGCTCGACGAGCGCGACCCGCTTGCCGAAGTACGCGGCCTGGGCGGCGCCTCGCTCGCCGGCCGGGCCACCGCCGATCACGACCAGATCGAACCGCTCGCTCACGCGAGCAGACTAGTGCCGGCTTCTGCCTGTGGGACTACCCGGGAGATCGCCGCGACGGCGGGTCACCGTCGTTGGGATGTCTCGCCTGCGGATCGGCGCCGCGGCTGGTCAGGTCGGTGCCCTGTCCGCTGACGAACTCGACCATCTTGTCGACCGCGTCAAGATCGTCCCCACGAACCATCATGCCCCTGACGGCGGTGCATCCGCACGTGGCGCATCCATCGGGACCATGCGCGAAGAAGAGGTGATCGCACGCGCCGCATCGCCTAGAACCCATCGACGGACGATGCTACTCGCGACATCTGGCACGGTGTGGCGAGCACTGACGTCTCCGAGTCCGGTCGCGCAGAGTGGCCGCCAGCGCCCGCGACGCTTCCGTCTAGCGGCCGTATGGGCCGTCGAGCGATGCGACCCACGCGCCGCATCGGGCGCCGAGCTCGAGTGCGGAAGGAATGTCGAGGCCGGCGCCGAGCCCTGCGGTGAGGCCGCCAGCGAACGCGTCGCCGCATCCGTATGAGTCGCGAACAAGTCCCGGCGGATCGACGGCCTCGTATCGCCCCCCGCTGCCGTCGTTCGCCTCCCATCTCCCCCCGCTGTTGCGCTCCGTCGAGACGACGAGTTCCGGCGCGGGCGTCAGGTCGCCGTCCTCGTATCGTTCGCCCTCGTCGAGCGCGCTGCGGACGAGCGCGTCGAGGGGGATGCCCGCTTCGCGGAGCGTCCCCATCGCTCGGGCCGTGGCGGTGAGCACGTGCGCGTGGCGCGCCTGGCGCAAGGCGCCGGCGTCGCCGGCGGTGAAGTAAACGGCGTCGAACTCGGCATCCACGTCGTCCCACGGGTCCTCGCCGCGCGGGCCCATCCGGTCGCCGATCACCGTAAGCGTTCGCTCGCCGGTTGGGTCGAGGTGCGCGATGACTCTGCGCTGCGACTGACCCTTCCGGAAGAACGCCCGAACGTCGACGCCGAACGCCTCGAGCTCATCGGCCGCTCGGTGACCGAGCACGTCGTCGCCGAGCGCGGTGATGAGCGTCGCGCGGCCGGCGAGCCGCGCGAGCTGCACGGCGGTGACGGCGCCGCCTCCCGCCGCGACCTCCCATCGATCGGTCGCGTGCACGATCTCGCCGCCTTTCGGAAGCGTGGGCACCCGAAGGAACTCCGCCCACTCGACGTGCCCGACGACCGCGAGTTGCAACGAACCGATACGTTCGCGAACCCACGGTTCGACATCGATGCCGGACAACATGTCCCGGCATCCTAGGTCGGTCCTCTTATCCGACCGCACACAAGGTCCGGGACGCCCGCGTCGCCGGGGCGGCCTTGCCTTCGAAGGCAACTGTGTCGTAGCATGCCCGCCGTGAAAAAAGGTTTGCTCAAGTCGCGGGCTCGGATCCTTCCACTGCTCACCGCTCTGTCGGCGTTGTCCTTCCTGGTCACGGTGCCTGGTGCGGCTCAAGCTGTTGCGTGCACGAGTTCGCCCGCCGGCTTGATCGCCCACTGGCCCGGTGATGGGACCGCCGCGGACGCTGCGCACGGCAGGGATGGAACGCTCGTCGGTGGAGCGACCTACGCGGCCGGGAAGGTCGGTCAGGCCTTCTCCTTCAACGGCACCGACAGCTCTGTCTCCGTCCCCGACAACCCGGACTGGTCGCTCCCCGGAGACTTCACGATCGAGACCTGGGTGAAGATCGACGCTCTTCATGGCGTGGCGGAGGCATTGGTCGCGCAGGACGAGGGCGTCGGTACCACCAACAAGTGGATGTTCTGGTACGCCGAGGGCGGCGATCTGGCCTTCGAATTCGGGACCGGGGGTGCGGGCTACCACGCCGTGTCCGCGGCCTGGAGCCCGACCCTGTCGCAGTGGTATCACGTCGCGGTCACGCGCTCAGGCTCGGCGTACACGCTCTATGTCAACGGTGTCGTGATCGGCACCGGCACGGAGTCGACACCCCTGCCCGACGCGGCCGCCCCCTTAACGCTTGGATGGGGCGAAACCGACTGGCATCTCGATGGCGCGCTCGACGAGCCTGCGATCTACCAACGGGCGCTCAGCGCTACAGAGCTCAACGCGATCTACACGTCGGGAACCGCCACTCGATGCCCCGTCGGGACGTCCTCGCTGACGCTCGATCCGACTCCGGCCATCACTGCGCCGGGATCGACCCTCTCGCTCACCGGCGCGCTCTCGATGTCGACCGGCACCTTGGCCGGAACACCTATCCATCTGTTCCGGAGCGTTGACGGGGCGGCCGAGACGTCCTTGGGGACGGTGACCGCTGATCCCAACGGTTCGTTCTCGTCCAGCGACGCTCCACCGAACGGCGAGGTCACCTACCGAGCGGCGTTCGACGGCGCCACCGACCTGCCGGCGGCGGATGGCTGGGCACAGACCTCTGTGGAGCAGCGAGATGCGTCTGTCACGCTCGTGGTCTCGGACAGCTCGATCACGTTCAGGCAGTCGATCAAGCTCAAAGCGCACCTTCATGGCGGCGACACCAACCGGTCCGTCTCGATCTTCAGCACGCCGGCCGGTGGGCACAAGCAACTCCTGAAGAAGGGGAGCGTCGACAAGGACGGCGTCCTCGTGGTGACGACGAGGCCGGGCCGGAACACGTCGTACGTCGCGAAGTACGGGGGAGATGCGGCGTGGACCGCCGATGTCAGCGGGTCGGTCTCGGTCACCGTCGCCGTGCGGTGGAGCGGCAAGGCGGTCGGAGGCTACGCCACCTCGAACGGCTACCGGCTGTACCACTACAGCTCGATCTGCGGGTCGCGGCCGTCCACCGTGTGCCCGGGTGCGACGTTCACGCTCGCGCCGAAGCACGCCGGCCAGCGGGTGTACTTCCTCGGCAAGTACTGCAAGGGAGGACGGTGCGTCACGGATAGCGGCAAGTACCGGCTCAACAAGAAGAGCCAGGTCACCGTGCACATCTTCTACGGCAGCTCGCAGGTCATTGGCTTCTCACTCTTCCTCCGGTTCCGCTTCGGCGGCGACGGTGATCACAAGGGCGCCACTTCGAAGGTCATCAAGGAGAAGATCACGGCCTGACCGCGCCGCCGAACCGTCCTACGATGCGTCGATGGCCTGCGTCGTGTGCGGCTCGGAGCTCCCCGACGGCGCTCGGTTCTGCCCGTCTTGCGGCGCAGAGCAGACCGCGCCGCAAGAGGAACGCAAGCTCGTCTCGGTCCTCTTCGTCGACATCGTTGGCTCGACCGCCCGGGCCGACGGTGCCGATCCCGAGGACGTCCGCGATCGCAACCAGCTCTACTTCACCGAGGCGCGGCGACACATCGAGCACTACGGCGGCATCGTGGAGAAGTACATCGGTGATGCGGTCATGGCGGTGTTCGGGACACCGCTCGCGAAGGCCGACGACGCCGAACGGGCGGTCAGCGCGGCGCTGTCGATCATCGAGGGAAGCCACGAGCTGAACCAGGCGCATCCCGGGCTCGATCTTGAACTGCGCGCCGCGGTGTGCACGGGGGAGGCCGTCGTCGCGATCGACGCCGCGGCGAACGAGCCGATCGCGACCGGTGACGTCGCCAACACCGCGGCACGCTTGCAGAACGCAGCCCCTAGGAACGGTGTCCTGATCGGGCAGCAGACCTACGAGTTGGTGCGGCACTCGTTCGAGCTGCAACCGCTCACGCCGATCGAGGCGAAGGGCAAGCGCGAGCCGGTCGCGGCGTGGCAGGTCCTCGCGCCGCTCGCGGCGCCGGGCGCCCGGCCGATGTCGGGCACGCCGTTCGTCGGCCGCGATGACGAGCTCGAGATCCTCACCCGCGCGTGGGACAGGGCGGTCTCGGCCTCGCGCCCGCACCTCGTGACGATCCTCGGCCCCGCAGGGATCGGCAAGACGCGTCTCGGTCGAGAGCTCTCACAGCACGTCGAGTTCGGCGGAGGCACGGCGTTGTGGGGCCGGAGTCTCCCGTATGAGGAACGCTCCCCGTATCGCGCGGCCGGGCAGATCGTGCGGAAGGTCGCGGACATCTACGACAACGACGGCGTTGAGGTCGCGCGGGCGAAGCTCGCGGCGACGGTCGCGGAGCTGTTCCCCGACCCGGAGGCCGCCGACGCGACGCGGTATCTCAGCGTGGTGCTCGGGCTCGGACTGGACGAGCCGCCGGACGAGGCCGTCCACCTCCAGTTCGCCGCGCGGATGTTCGTCGAGCACCTTGCTGTTCGCGAGCCGGTGCTCGTGGTGTTCGAGGACGCGCATTGGGCAGACACGCCGCTGCTCGATCTGATCGACTACCTCGTCTCGCATGTGCACGACGCTCGAGTGGTGTTCCTCGCGCTCGCCCGGCCCGAGCTGCTTGAGACGCGAACGTCGTGGGGAACCGGGCTCATCAGCCAGACCACGCTTCCCCTCGAACCGCTCACCCAAGAGCAGGCCGTCTCGGTCGCGACGGCCTTGCTCCCGACGGTCGACGCCGCCGCGGTCGAACGTGTCGTGGCGGCCGGCGAAGGCAACCCGCTGTTCCTCGAGGAGCTCGCGCACTCCGTCACCGACGAGTCCGGGCTGCCGGACGAGCTGCCGACGACGGTGCTCGCGGCGATCGCGGCCAGGATCGACGCCCTTCCGCCGGATCCCAGGGCCGTGCTGCTCCACGCATCGGTGGTCGGTCTCACGTTCTGGCGCGACGTGCTCACCGCCGTGATGCCCTCGAACGGCGTCGTCGACGCGCTGGGCGCGCTCGAGGACCGCGGGCTCATCCTTCGGCATCCGCAGAGCACGGTCGCCGGGGACACGGAGTACGCCTTCAAGCACGTGCTGATCCGCGACGGCGCGTACGGGACGATGCCGCGGGCCACCCGTCGCGAGCTCCACGGTGCGATCGCGCGCTACCTGGAGGACCGGCTCACCGATCGCGCCGACCTTGGGTGGCTCCTCGCGCACCACTGGACCCAAGCGGGAGAACCGACGCGAGCGATCGCGTATCTGCTCGCGGCCGCGCAGCGAGCGCAGGACGCGCTCGCCGTGGACGAGGCCTACGACCTGCTGACCCGAGCGTTCGACCTGGCCGAGGACGATGCCGAGCGGCGTCGCATCCTATTCCGGCGGGGCGACATGCTGGCGAAGACAGGAGAATTCGCTCGCGCCGACAAGGAACTCACCGACCTGCTGCCCGACCTCGATGGTCGCGAGGAGGTCGAGGCGCTGCTGTCGCTCGGGATGGCCACGCACTGGACGGAGCAGACCGCCCGGACGATCGAGGTTGCGGAGGAGGCCCTGACGCTGTCGCGCGACCAGGCTTTGAACGACCTCGAACCGATCGCGATCTCGCTGCTCTCGGCGGGGCATTCGATGCGCGGCGACTCGGGCGACATCGCGATGGCGCTTGAGCTCGGCGCGGAGGCGACGGCGATATGGCCGAAGGGGGAGCGACAGGCCGAATACGCGCATCACATCCACATCCTGGGCAACCCGTTGTATTGGAGCGGCCGGTACCAAGAGGCGTACGAGCTGGCGATGGAGGCCAAGGCGATGGGCACGCTCACCGCCAATGGGGCGGAGTTCGTCCTCCGTGGCGCCGGGATGACCGGCCTCACGCTCGCCGCGATGGGCCGATACGAGGATGCGTTGACCGCGTCGGAGTCGGCGATCGCCGCGGCCAAGCGGTTGGGCCGGCCCGCAAGCGTCGTCACCAACTACTCGACCTTGATCTTCCGCGAGATCTTCGCACTCGAGGAAGCGCGCGAACGGAGCCAGACGATCGCGGACCGCCTCGGCCCGTCGGACTTCAACATGCCCTGGATGAACGCGCGCACCGACCTCATCGCGGCGGAGCTGTTGCTGGATAACTTCGCCGCCGTCGAGCGGCAGTGGCCGAGCGCGTGGGACGACGCGCAAGAAGTCCAAGCGTGGGAGCACTGGCTGACCTCTGGACGGTTGGCGGCCGCGCGAGCGCAGCTCGAGCTCGGCATGGGCAACCTGGATGACGCGCTGACGTGGTCGCGGCGAGCGCTCGAGATGGCGGAGTCGGGCGGGCGTCCCAAGTACGAGGCCATCTCGTTGCAAGCGCTCGGGCAGACGCTCACGCAGCAGGGTCTCGCCGCGGAAGCGGTGATCGAGCTCGAGCGTGCCGTCGCGATCGCTGATCAACTCGGCTCGCCGCTCGTGCGCTGGGAAACACGCGCGGCGCTGGCGGCCGCGCAACGAGCGGCGGGCACGAACCCGGAGCTGCGGCAGGCTGAGGCGGCGGCGATCATCTACGAGGTCGCCTCGTCGCTTTCACCCGAGCGGGCCGAGACCTATCTCGCCGCAGCGCCGGTGCGAGCGATTCTCGAAGCCTGAGCGCTCCCGCTGGCCCTCACTGGCGCGCGGGCCCACGGTCCGTATGTGTCGGCCGGAATCGGAACGCTCGGGGGGCACGTGTTCGATCACCGGACCGATCCGACGACCACGTCGCCGGTGGCGCACTGACGATGTTGGCAAGCGCAAGCAGGACCGTGTCGTAGTTCACCCGCCACCCAGCGAAGTCTCGCCACGCTTGAGCGCGATCGGACTTGATAGGAACGCCCTCGCGTTCGAGTTCGTCCACCACCGCTTCCCATTCCTCACGTGCGACCGAGATCGGAGCGTCCGGCGCCGGATCTGGATCGAACGGAACCCTGAAGAAGCCGGCGATCCTGCGCAAGCACAGATACCCCGCACGCAGACAGAACTCCGCCTGCACGTCCTTCGGGATGTCGACGCTCGACAGGGCAAGGGCCGCGCCGTCGAGCACCGCACCCGCGGCGGTCACCCAGTTCTGGTCCGGCTGCGGAGAGCGGAAGAACACGAGCGACGGCAGTGAGCTGTGCGTCTCCTCCACATCGACGAACCAGCGTTCCCACTCTTGCCAGACCGCCCCGAGCTCACCCACGCGCTCGAGCATCCAGTGACGCCAGATCATCTCGCGGGCGGATGGCGGAGACCCGGCGCGCACCTCGAGGGAGGTCACGCCGACCTCTCGCCGCGAGTAGGCGGAGTAGATCGCGGGGAGGTAGGTGATCAGCAGGGCGAGCAAGAAGAGTCCGATCGCGGCTTCGCTGAAGGCCAACGCCGTCGCGGGGAGGCCGACCGGATGCGAGAACCCGAGCGTGAACAGCGACGACCCGGACAACGTGAACGCCGTACGCCACGACTGATCGTCGACACCGACGAAGATCAACAGGTAGCCCACGAACACAAGGATCAGCCAAACCGCCAACGTCACCGTCAGGCTGACCGGCGCGTAGGTGGCCAGCCGGCGGTCGCGGCGCTCGTATGCCAGGCCGCGCGGCGCGAGCACGAGGTAGATCCGCCGCATCGTGAGGAACACCCAGCGCGTGATCGAGGATGCTGAGGCGCGGGGGAGGATCACCGTCTTGATCGCCGAACCCAGCGTCGCCGCCACGATGGCGACGCCGGCGGCGACGGCGACAACGTCGAGCGCGAGCTCCATCGCCGTGGATGCTATGCAAACGAGCAGCGGCCCGTGAGATAGCTGGCTAGCCCGGCCACTCCGGCTTTGACTCGGGCCGACCGAGCAGGTCATCCAGCGACGGCTTCGGTTTGCCCTCGGCCTCCGCGATCTTCGCCGCCAGGTCGTCGGGCCGATCCTCGCTCGCGGCCAGCATCTCCTCGAGCGTCTTGTCGGCGCTCCCGGTGAGCCGGATCCGCAACGCGGCCAGCACGGCGGCGTGCTCCTCGCTCAGCCCCTGGTTGACCTTGATCTCGGTCAACGCCTCTTCCGCGCGCCTGAGGAGGTCGTCGTCGTCCATACGGGCAGTGTGCCACGGCCGGTTCGATCCGGTCGTGGCAGGATGCGCCCTATCATCCGGTCATGGCTGAGCAAGGACCGCCGTGGCCGAAGCAGGGTCCGGCCTCGTACTTCCCATCGATCGAGAAGAAGTACCCGGCCGCTCGATCGCAGAGTGGCAGCAGATCATCGCGGACAGTGGCCTCGAGAAGCACATGCAGATCGTCGAATACCTCAAGACCGAGTACGGCATGGGTCACGGGCACGCCAACGCGCTCGTCGGGTGGACGCTCGTGAGTAACGTCGCTCGAGTGTGAGTCTCGTGATGTGCAGCTTTGGAACCGCGAGCAGAGGGGAACCCGGCGACTATGCCAACCGATATCGGCGTCGATGAGGCGCAGCGGCTCCTTCAGGAAGAAGACGCCGTCCTCCTAGAGGTGCTTCCTCGCGACGAGTACGAACAGGAGCACATCGCGGGTGCCGAAAGCATCCCGTTGAAGAAGCTGACCGCGGACGCGGTCCGCGGCATCGGCCGCGATCGTGCCGTCATCGTCTACTGCGACGACGATCTCTGAGACCTGAGCCCGCGGGCCGCGTGGCGGCTCGAATCGTTCGGGTTCACCCGCGTGTTCGACATGGTCGGCGGCAAGTCGGAATGGCGTGAACAGGGCCTGCCGATGCAAGGCAAAGGTCCGTTCCGCTACGTCGCGGGTCAGGTTCTCAAGCCGGTAGTCGCCACGTGCGGATCCGACGCGATGGCCGGCGATATCCGCGACGCGCTTCGGTCGAGTCCGTTCTGCGTCGTCGTGAACGAACGCGGCATCGTGCTCGGACGGGTACGACCCAAGGATCTCCCGGCAGAAGACGATGCTCCCGTCGTCGACTTCATGCAGCTTGGACCCGCCACCGTCCAACGGCGCGAAGAACTGAGCGGACTCGTCCGGCGGATGCAGGACAAAAGCGTCACGACGATCCTCGTCACGACTCCGAAGGGCGAACTCCTCGGCATGCTCGATCGAGCCGACGCCGAGCGCTTCCTTGCCGGCGCCGCCACGCGCGATGCTTCGAAGGACTGACGTGCGGGTAGGTCCAGGTCATGGCTTCTTATACGGTGAACAGACGCGGGGTGGCGCACGCCCGGAAGCTCATCAAGGCCAAGCAGTACG
The DNA here is from genome assembly GCA_036007245.1 of Actinomycetota bacterium. Taxonomy (GTDB): domain Bacteria; phylum Actinomycetota; class UBA4738; order UBA4738; family HRBIN12; genus AC-51. Next base: position 33,842 of record DASYOY010000007.1, read on the forward strand.
TGCTGAACAGCGACTGGGGCGACGTCCAGCCCAAGGCGTCCGATGAGAGCGCGTTCCTGAAGGAGCACTCGTGGCAGGAGTACGCGGGCTGGTTCCTGGGATTGACCGAGGGGGCCGGCGACGAGACGAAGGCGCGGTACGCGTTCGTCTTCGGAGACCTCCGGCGGGTTCACCGGAGCGGCTTGATCGCGTGCCTCTACCGCGCGGCGGAGTGGCGTCACAAGGACGTCGAGCGAGCCGCGTATCGGCTCCTTCAGGAACTCGACGCCGCCACCTCGTGAGCGGCGTCCCTCTCGCTAGCGGACGGTGAAGCTGCGCTGGCCGATGAGTCGGTGGTTGGGTGGCCGCCGCCAATGAGCCACGTACCGGCCGGGGCCGTCGTTAGGGAAATGACGCTCCCAGGTGACCATCTTGAAGAAGAAGGTGCGACCCTTCGGTGAGGGGATCCTGAACGTGTCGCACGCATGCGATCCATCCGGAGCGGTCACGCAGAGTCCATACCGACTGAGGTAAAGGCGCTTGGGGCCACCGATCACCAGTTGCCAATGGTCATCACCTGGGATCTGGAAGGCCGCAACGCAGAGCTTCGACGCCTTGTAACACGGAGGCGCGATCGTGATGGCACTCGCTTGTGGCAAAGGTCCCGCTTGCAGCAGCCCCGTTACGAGACATGACGCCGCGAGGATGAAGGACGCTCGCTTCACGATGGCTCCCTTCGTCGGGTTGCCTTTGTTCTGTTCAACGCTCAGCGACCTCAGGTGGTTGCGTTCGTCTGCCGGATCACCGCGCCGTCGGCGAACGCATATCATCCGGCCATGGCCGACCTCATGGATCGCGAGCGGGCGCATGCGTTCGCGCACGAACACTGCCTCAAGGAGACGACCTACCGACATCTGATCTCGGTCGAGGGTGTGATGCGCTCGCTCGCCCGCCGCTTCGACGAGGACCAGGAGCTGTGGGGCCTCACCGGGCTCTTCCACGACCTGGACCAGGACCACACCGGCGACGACGGCGCCCAGCATGCGCGGCTCGCCGCCGAGTGGCTCCGCGAAGCGCAGGTCGACGAACGCGTGGTGAACGGCGTGCTCGCGCACGCTTACGAGGACTACCGCACCGACCTCATGTCGAAGGCGGTCGTGAACGCCGACGCGGTCGCCGGCCTTCTGGTCGCGTCCGCGCTCGTTCGCCCCGAGAAGTCGGCCGGCATGAAGGTCTCGAGCATGAAGAAGAAGCTCAAGGAGAAGTCGTTCGCACCCGGCGTGAGCCGAGAAGAGGTCACCGACGTGGAAGCGAACATCGGGCTGCCGCTCGATGAGTTCATCGCGGTCTCGATCGAAGGCCTGCAAGAGGTCGCGCCCGACATCGAGCTCTAACTGGACTGTTCGCCGGCACAACGGCATAGTCGGGGTCGTCTGGGCGGAGTGCGGAGCCGATAGAGGGGCCATGGATCGCATCACCCGCGAACACCTCGCCGTGAGGCGAACCATCTTCATCGTGGCTTCCGTCCTGCTTGCGGCCGCGACGTTCGCCGTTCGCACGCCGGTCTCGATCGCGGCGGTCAACTCGTGCCGGGCCAGGGACGTTACGCAGAACACAGCCTGGAACTCCGACCTCCAAGCCGTGATCAGGGCGGCCCTGGTTGGGGACGTGATCGCGGTCAGGTTCGTCTGCGTCGGCAACTTCAAGATCGCGAAGCCGCTCACGCTGATCGGCAAGCCGACCGCCGATGAGCCGAAGGCTGTCCTGAACGGGAACGGGCAGGGTCAGGTGCTCGTGGTCAGCCGCGCCAACGTCATCCTCGAGAACTTCAAGATCACCAACGGGTCGGCGCCCGGGTGGCACTCCGGTGGTGGCATCACGACGGCGGCAAGGCTCCAGCTGTACGACACCGTCGTCAAAGGGAACGTCGGGGCCGGGATCTACAACACGGGCGCTCTGACGCTCAACGGCTCGTCGCTCGTGAGTCACAACAGCGCGGCCGGCATCAACAACGAGTACGACCCCAGCGTCAAAGGTCATTCCGTGACGCTGAACGGCACATCGTCGGTCGCCGCCAACATCGGCTTCGGCATCTACAACTACGGGACGACGACGATGAACGACGCGTCGTCGGTGATCCGGAACGTCACCGACGGGGGCTACGGCGTTGTGAACGAGGCCGTGTTCACCATGAACGGCTCGTCATCGGTGAGCGACAACATCGGCAGCAACTCTGCGATCAGCAACGTCGGAACCTTCGTCATGAACGGGCTCTCCACCGTGAGTGGCAACACCGCAACCAACAGTCAGGGCGGTGGGATCAACAACGCGAGCACCGCGAACATGACGATGAACGATTCGTCGTCGGTCGTCGGCAACGCTTCGGTTCGCTCGGGCGGCGGCATCCAGAACGACGGGATCCTCACGATGAACGGATCGTCGATCGTGACCGGGAACACGGCCGACTCTGATGACAATGGCGTCGGCGGCGGTGGCGGCATCAAGGTGCCGTGTAGTGGGACTCTCGTCGGGACCGTCGACGGAGGGAACGTCAACGACAACTATCGCGGCACAGCGTCGCCGGTCGAGAACAACATCGCCGGCCCTACCTGTCCGTAGCCTGTTCGCTCGCTTCGACCCTTCCGGATCCCGTTCCCACGTCGAAGCCGACCATCTCGATGCGGCCCAGGTACACCTCATCCGTCTCTGGATCGCCTCAAACGCCCCCTGAACAGGCGCTGATCAGCGCACAACTCGATACGTGATGTGCGTAGCGAACGGCGACTGAAGCAGGCTCTCGTGTTCGAGGTTCATCGATCTGTCGAAACCTTCGAACAGACGTTTCCCGGCACCGAGGATGACCGGCGCGATCGTGATGGACAGTTCATCAACGGAGCCTGCCCGCAGCGCTTGACGGATGACATCCGCCCCGCCCCCAAGGGAGATGTCTTTGTCGCCCGATACCGCTCGCGCCTGTGCGAGCGCTTCGTCGAGTCCGTTCACGAAGCTGAATCCACCTTCCGCGGGCTGGTCTTCCGGCCGGTGCGTCACGACGAAGAGGGGCACCCCGAAGGGGTTGCTGCCGCCCCAGGCGTCTGCGGCCTCGTACATGTTTCGGCCAACGATGACGGCACCACCTCGGCTGGATGCGTCGTCGAGGTATTCCTTGTCGGCGCCGACGGCTTCGCCTCTTGGCTCCTCGTCGTAGCTCCACGGGCCGCCGAAGACCCAGTAGTGCAAACGCTCACCGCCGGCCCCGAGTCCCTGTTCCGGTCCGTCGTTCGGACCCGTGACGTATCCGTCCAACGAGATCGTGATCGCCGCGACCACCTTCGTCATCGTTTCCTCCCTCGTGGTTCCACATCGGATCCTGGAGTCCTACCCGGCTGATGGCCGTTCCGATCTCAGCGTCACGATCTATCGATGTCGCTTGACGAGGTCCCTCCGGTGTCGTTCGCTCGGAGGGTATGCAGCCTTTCACGTGGAAGGGGACCACCGATGCGAGCAGATGAGATCCGCTTCCTGTTCGGATACGACCGCTGGGCGACCCAACGCGTCCTTGACGCGCTCGACGGTCTCGATCCGGCGGTGTGGGGGCTCGCGGGCGTCGTGGGTGAGCGAGGCTTGGGGAGCATCCTCGTCCACCATCTCGGCTCCTCCCGGCGCTGGCGCAAGCTGTTCGAAGACCAGCCGGTCGATGACGGCGACAAGCTGGAACTCCAACCACTGCCGACACCCGACGAACTGCGGGCGAGTTGGGACGATGAATGGTCCGCGGTCGGTCTGTGGTTGCCGGCGCTGACCGACGACGCCATCGCGGAGCTCGACGAAGGGATCCCCATCTGGCAGTTGCTGGTGCACGTCGTGAATCACGGGACGCAGCACCGATCTGAGGCGGCTGCGCTGCTGACCGCGGACGGCCGATCGCCGGGAGAGCTCGATCTGTTCGACTTCTCCGAGTCGCAGGCCGGCGACAGGTAGCGCCGCGCGCTACTCGGCGCCGGGTCGCCACGGATCGCGCGCATGTGCGAGCCAGACCTCCTGGGGGTCGAGCGCTCGCACGAGCTTCTGGCCCTCGGTCTGCGGGTCGTCGAGCTCGCCGTGGAAGACCGCCGTGTCACCGACGACGACGGTCGGATGCTCGCCGGTCTCGACGACGACGACCTGCGAGCCGCGCGTGTGGCCCGGCGCTGGGACAAGGCGAACGCCGGGCAGCAGTTCGAGCTCGCCCAGGACCTGCACGTACACCACGCCGGGCGCGTCGACCCATTCGCGGATCGTGTAGTCGTCCTGGGTGCGCGCGTCGTCGAGCTCCTTGCGCTGGACGTAGATCGGCTTGCCGGCGAAGAGGCGGTTGCCGCCACAGTGATCGAAGTGCAGGTGCGTGTTGACGACCATGTCGATGCCTGCGAGGTCGACGTCCTGTTCGCTCAATGGCGTGAGCTGGGGATCCATGTCGGCCACCGCCGGATCCAGCTCCGTCATGCCGGTGTCGACCAGCACGCGCCCGTCGGGATGGTCGACGACGTGCACGTAGACCGGCATCCGACCGCCTTCGACGAGCAACTCGGCGACGAGGACCGGAGTGACGGTGGGCGGCGACGGCACCAGGTGAGGATAGAGCCGTTCGCGGACTACCCGTTCCCGCCGTCGCGGCGTCGAAGCCACAGGATGACGTATGCGACCCCGGCGAACAGGAAGATCGCGTAGGCGATGTCATCGATCGCCTGGATCCACCTCAACTGATCGAAGAGGTCGGTCGTGTTGAAGTTGTCGCCGATGCCTGCGGTTCGAACGGCGTAGTAGGTCCGCGCCACGACCCACACGATCCCTGCGATCAGGGCCACAACGCGCAGAGCGGGGAGCCACTGACCGCTCTTAGCGCGGTGCCGACGTTCAAGCTCATGGAAGAAGTCCGAGGCTTGCTGATAGGCGTCGTCGCCGTCTCCGTATCGGACGAGCGGTTCGTCGAGCGAGTCGATCTTCCAGACGCCCCACCCGGCTTCGTCTTGAGCGAGCACATAGCGTTTGCCTTGTTCCGATACGTCGAGTGCGGCCGTCTCGTCGGACATCTGTATCTATGCCGTCTCCCGAGACGAGGTTCCCCGACCGAAGAGGAGTACGAGAAGCGCCACGACCAGTCCCGCGAGACCGATGCCGATCAACCAGGGGTTGATCCAAAGCTGGGAGCTCAACCATGACGCGGGAAGAGCTTGCCACCCGGATCGGCTCCGTGTTCCTGATCGATGATCTGTGTACCGAACCAGATCAAGCCGATGCTCGCGATGGCCACCAGCGAAGCAAGGACCCACCTGTTCATTGCCAGAACAGTACCGCCACCTATGC
>DASYOY010000008.1:0-10818 GCA_036007245.1 Actinomycetota bacterium
GGCCTTCTGCAGGTCGCCCTTCGGGATCGATCCGCTCTTGATGTCGTCGCCGGTCAACGATCCGTTCTTGACGTCGGCGCCGGTGATCAACTGCGCCGCGCCCGCGGCCGCCGCACTGCAGAGCGACATCGCCGCGATGACTACGACAACCGTGCGGATCCGTCCGAGATCGCTCCATCGTTCATGAGTGACGACGTGTTCGGAAGTGCGAGAGGTGTGCACGGAAACCTCCTTCCTCGGGTGCGCCGTTGGTGCGCGCAACCGATGTCGTTGGATCGAGCGCCACAGGCGCTCATCTGCCTCGAAGACCGATCGAGTCGACGTGGCCGGTTGCTTCCGCGCCGCGGAGGTTCCTGCACCGTACAACCCGCTTGCCAAGCGACGACTCCCCTCGATGGGGGATTTCAGCCGCCAGCAGCTAGCGGCCGCCGCTACGAAAACGGTTGGTCTGTCGCCCGGTCACGGGTCGAGCAGGAACTCTGCTGTTCGGTGGTCCGTTGGCCGCGTCTGACGAGTCACGCTCGCCGGACCGACATCGGCTCCGATCAATCAGGTGAGACGCCGCCGCCTCCCTCAGTAGATGCGTCGACGGATCAGCCACATCGCGAACACGACCAGACCGGCCGCGAGCAGCAGGAAGATTGCCGACTCGATCCCCTGGAACAGCCAGAAGCGGTTCCCCGGCTGGAACGTGTCGATGGTGTGCACGCCCAGCTGCGACAGACACTGCCCCACCTGCGATTTGTCGAGCGACGACGCCTTGGGGAACGCGGCACACGCCTGCCCGAGCGCCTGTGGATCCACCCTGATCCCCCCGTCCGACGACACGAATCGCCCCGTCGGATCGACGATGGTCGACCGGATGATCCAGTCGCCCAGGCCTGCGCGCGGGCTGTCCTGCAGGAACGAGTAGGAGACCGTCTGCGCCGGCAAGTAATGCGGCCGGAGGAACACTTCCACGAAGATGCGGACCAGGACGAAGCCACCCAGGGTGACCGCCATCGCGGGTAGCGTCTTGCGGATCCACGCGCCCGCGGCCGTGCCGAGGGCGAGCGCGAACACTCCGTACGCGATCGGCACGATCCCCCGAAGGTCGAACGTGCCGAACCCGAAGCGGCTATCGGAGGCATCGACGAGAGGCCCGCTCCAGACGGTCACCGTCCACGCGAACAGCGCTAACGCCGCCAGCCCGAACCCGAAGACCAACCCGATCTTCGACAGCGCCCACCGGTCGCGCGTCACGCTCTGCGTCCACGCGAGCCGATGCGTACCCTGCTCGACCTCTCGCGCGATCAACGGAGCACCCAAGAAGACCCCCAGCAGGAGTGGGATCACCATGTACAGCGGGATCACGAACTGCAAGCTGTTGAAGCGTTGGTCGAAGGACTCGTGCAACAGCGAGCAGTCCTGACCGGGGACGACCAGACACGCATGGAGGTCTCGGAACGCGGCGACGATCCGAGGTCCGGTGATCAAAGAGAAGATGCCGATCGCCGCGAGTCCGATCAACGTCGCGAGCGCCTGCGACCGATGTTGGCGCCAGGTAACCCAGATCACGATCCCACCTCCGATCGGCTCTTCTTGACGGCTCGTAGCGGCTGCTCGGCCGATCCGTCGCGGCCCCCGAGGTACCCCAAGACGATCTCCTCGAGGTCGACGTTGCCGACCTCCCACGCCGGGTCCAACACTGGCCCATCGGTCCGCACGAGGGCGATCGTCTGCCGGTCGGTGTCCGTCCGGTCGATCACCTGGCCGACCCCGTTCAGCGATCCGGTGTGACGTGGACCGCTCACGAGACGGTGGCTCCGGAGGAGCGAAGCGATCTCGCCGTCGACCGCGACCCGGCCGTTCCGCAGGACGACCAGGTGGTCGCACACGCGCTCGAGGTCAGTGACGAGGTGCGATGACAACACGACGCTGACGCCGTCGTCGGCCACGCTCTCCATCAGGGCCGACAGGAAATCCCTGCGCGCAAGCGGGTCGAGGCTGGCCAACGGTTCATCGAGCAGCAGGAGCTCCGGTCGCTTGGCGAGCGCCATCGCGAGGCTCACCTGACTGCGCTGACCGCCCGAGAGCGTGCCGATCTTCTGCGTGAGCGGGATATCGAGCGACTCGATGCGATCGAGCGCGAGGTTCATGTCCCAGGTTCGGTTCATCTTCTCGCCGAGCAGAAGCATCTCGGACACGGTGAAGCTGCGATACAGCGGCATGTCTTGGGCGACGAAGCCCACCCGCCCCAGGATGTCCGGGTTCGCGCCGGGCATCTCACCCAGGATGCGGATGGATCCGCTGGTGGGTTGGAGGAGCCCCGTCGCCAGATGCAGGAGCGTCGTCTTCCCGGCGCCGTTGGGTCCGACCAACGCGACGACGCGAGCGGTCGGGAGCGATAGCGAGCAGTCGCGCAGAGCCCACTTCCCGCCGTAACGCCGGCCGAGGGAAGCGGCCTCAAGGGCCGTGGGGTTCATGCCGTTTCCTCCTCCTCCATGAGCGCGTCTCGCAACCCAGACTCGAACAACGACGCGATGCTTTCGTGGTCAAGTCCGGCGTCGAACGCGCTCCGTAACCACTTGTCGAGGCTCCGGCGAAGCTGTCCCAGCAGCGGCGGAGGCGGACCGTCCGGCCGCTTCAACACGAAGGTGCCGACCCCTGCCCGTCCCTCGACGAGGCCTTCGCGCTCGAGCTCGCGGTACGCCTTGAGCACGGTGTTGGGGTTGATGGCCACGTCGGCGACGACCTGTTTGATCGTTGGGAGCTGGTCGCCGGGATCGATCATCCCGAGGCGCAAGGCGTGCTTCACCTGCTGAACGATCTGGAGGTACGGGGGGATGGCCGACCTCGTGTCGATGCGGAAAGCGATCATCAGGATCTAGCCTCCTATTACACTAGGACACTAGGGATATATAACGCCGCCGCCGCGCTCCGTCAAGAGGTTCGCGAGACGAGAAGCAAAGGGTCCGCCGTCCGTACGATGGAGGCCAACCCGTCGGCGCTCCCCTCGAAGGAGATCTCTCACCATCGACTCCATCCGGAACGAAGATGGAGACCGCCGAGCGCGGCGACGAGCGATCGTCCGTCGACGACGGACGTTCGTCGCGCTCGTTGTCGCGACTGTGATCGCCGCCGGGGTCGCGCTCTCGAGAGACGCGGGCGGAACAACGGCTGTGGCGCCCCCGCCGAGCACCAGTTCGCCGAGCGTGTCGGCCCCGATAGCCGAAACGGCGATGCCTCCGGCGTATCTGGCGTGGCAGCCCGGTGGATTACCGAGCTCGTCCGAAAGCCAGGTGGGCTCGCTGCCAGGTGTTCAGGCTGCCGTCGTCGTGGCTGGTGACACGCTGTGGATGACCCAGTCGCGCGACGCGAACGGGGGGGTCGTCACGCATCCGGCGGCGCCCTACCGCGTTCCGATCGACGCCTTCGCGGTCGATCCGAGCCGCTACAGCCAGTTCGTTCCTTCCGCCTACCAAACCGTGGTCAAGACGACCCTTGCGGAAGGGCAAGCCGTCCTAGGAGCGACGAGTTCGAAGATCCGCGGCTTCGGCGTCGGCGGGCGGCTCGTGTTCGGCTCGCAGGCTGTCACGGTCGGGGCCGTCGTGCCCGACCCGGTCGTCGGTTGGAGCGAGATGCTGGTCTCGCGGACGACCGGAGCGCAGCTCGGCGTCGTCGATGACCGGTACGTGCTTGCAACGATGAGCGGGCACCCGAGCGACAACACGTTCTTGCACGAGATCCAGCCGTCACTGTCGCCTGGGGTTCCGGTCCGGGTCGCGAAGCCGGGCGAGGTTCGATACGTTCGGGTCTCGTCCGGCTCTGCGCCTCCTGTTGTCCTGAAGGATGTGTTCGGTGAGTTCTCCGCGTATCCGGATGCGGCCGATCCCGCAACGATCCACATCGACCCCGCGTGGATCTCCTCGCATCTCGTGACCAAGTCGGTTCCGCTGCTCGGGAGGGAAACCTGCAACGCCGCGTTCTTCCCCGCGCTGATCGGCGCCATGGATCAACTCCAACGCCAAGGACTCGGTGACTTGGTTCACAGCAACGCCGGTTGCTACAACCCCAAGTTGCTCGCCGCGACCTCCACGGCGCCGCCTTCGTTCCACGCCTACGGTGCGGCGATCGACATCAACGCTCCGGAGAACCCCTTCGGCGGGACCCCCACCCAGGACCAGCGCCTCGTCGCGGTGATGGAGCAGTGGGGCCTCAACTGGGGCGGCAACTTCCTCGTTCCCGACGGGATGCACTTCGAATACCTGCAACCTCCTCCGTCATAGCCGGTCATCGGAGGGAGACACGGATAGCCGCGTCACGCCGTGATGTCGCGGCCTCGCAGGCGCAAGACCGCGAGCGTGAGGAACACCGCCGTATACGCAGCGCTGATGAGGAGTCCCTCCCGCATCATGCTCACGTCGATCGGGAAGCGGAACAGGCCGGTGTAGCCGAGCCAGCCGTGCGTGGGAAGGAACGGTTGGATCCGGTGGAGGCTCGGGATCTGATCGGCGATCTGGCTCGCGATCGCGACGATCACCGTCGCGACGATCGCCCCCGGACCGGAGTCGGTGAGGGTCGAGATCCACATCCCGACGGCGACGATGCCCGAGGCCGCGAGCAGGATGAACGCACCCGATGCAAGGATCCGAACGAGCGCGTCGAGAACCGAGAGCGACGTGCCCGACAGCGTCGGCATCGGATGGATCCCGAACACGACCCCTCCCGCGAACAAGCCGGAGAGGATCACGATCACCAACAGGGCACCGGTGAACGTCATCGCCGCGCCGTACTTCGATGCGATCAGCCGGCCGCGCCGCACCGGGCGGATCAAGAGGTACCGCAGCGTCCCGGTCTGCGCCTCCCCCGCGATCGCGTCCCCGGCGAACAACCCGATCGCGACCGACATGAAGAACGGTTGGACCAAGGCGAGCCCGGTGAGCGGCGCGAACAGCCCGTTCCGGACGATCTGCAACAGGAACGGCGGCGCGTCCTGCGAGTTCTGCGGCTCGGGCGGCGACAGACGCACCGCGATCACGACAAGGACCGGGATGCCGGCGAGCGCGGCCGCCAGCAGCCAGGTCCGCCATCGCCGCACCTGTTTCGACAGCTCAACGCGGTACATCGATGCCCTCCACGAGATGGAGGAAGACGTCCTCGAGCGTGTCCTGCTGCGGTTCGAGCGCGTGCACGCGGATCCCGCCACGCACCAGCGCGTCGTTCACATCGGCGGCGCCTCTTCCGTCGGAGAGCGTGACATCGAGGATCCCCTTCCCGAGCGTCGTCGGTGCCACCGTGACGTCGGGCCACTTGGCGAGCAGCGCGCGAGCGGCCTCCGCATCGTCCACTGTGATGCGGATCCGGTCGGTGGCGCCGCGCAGGGTCCCGGGCGGTCCCTCGGCGACCAAACGGCCCCGCGCCATCACGCCGACCCGGTCGCACATCGCTTCCACCTCTGCAAGCAGATGGCTGGAGATGAAGATCGTCTTCCCGCGATCGGCGAGCCCGCGCAAGAGCTCTCGGATCTCGCGCATCCCCGACGGATCGAGTCCGTTCGTCGGCTCGTCGAGCGTGAGCAGCTCCGGGTCGCCGAGCAGCGCGAGCGCGATGCCGAGACGCTGACGCATCCCCTGCGAGTACGCCTTGACGCGCTTGCCGGCTGCCGCGGTCAGGTCGACCGTGTCCAAGACCTCGTCGATCCGGTCAAGTCGCGCGTGAACATCGGCTCGGCTACCGCCGGCACGCGCGAACGCCTCGAGGTTGCGCCGGCCCGAGAGGTACGGCCAGAACGCCGGCTCCTCGACCAGCGCGCCCACTTGTTCGAGCGGTCCCTCGCCTGCACTGACGGGCGATCCGAGCACCTCGATCTCACCGCCGCTCGGGTGGATCAGACCGAGAAGCATCCGGATCGTGGTGGTCTTGCCGGCTCCGTTCGGGCCGAGGAAGCCGTAGAGCTCGCCGCGCTCGACCGTGAGATCGAGGCCGTCGACGGCGGCAAGGTCGCCGTACCGCTTGCTCAGACCGACCGTTCGGATCGCTGCCGTCACGGCAGCGCGGCGGCACGAGCCTGCAAGGTCGCGACGTCCACCGGCCCGACCAGGAGCCAATCCTGCCCGCTGTGTTCGACGGTCATCGCGGACCAGAGGGGACCGCTGAACGGAAGCAGCTGCGTGACCTGCGACGGGAGCGGCTGTTGCAACGGAACCGCGACCGACGTGTCGAGACACGATCCGCTGATCACCGGCCGCTCGCTCGGCGGGATGTCAGGGTGATGGGCCTTCGCCTGGGCGATGGCGTCGGAGACCTGGCCGGTGACATCCTGCACCGTCGCGTCGGCGGGCGGCGTGAACGTGAACATCGACTGGTCGATCGGGTCGAACGACACCGACGTGAAGCCCGCCTCGACGGACGGCGCCGACGCGCCGGCAGCAGTGACCGAGACGTCGAGCGGCAGACGCGTCTGCGAATCGATCGCGATCGCCACGTCGCCGACCAGCGTGCGGTCTGACGAAGGCGTGAAGTGCAGAACGTATGCGTCGCGCCCGGCAACCACTTCCGGCACGCCCACGCTGACACTGCCGCACGTCGACGCCTGGGCGAGCAGATGCTTCGCAAGCACGACCGGATCGACGTTCGCCATCTGGTCCTGCGAGGAGGTCGGTGTCATCGGCAACGCAGTGATCCCCGATGCACGCAACTTCGTTGCGGTCGCGGTCGCCGAATCCCAGAGCCACGCCTCCGACGGGTTCGCCACCAGGTCCTGCTCCTGCAGATCCATCACGTGCTGGACACGGATGCCGTCCTGCGAACTCCATACGCGGAACCGCTGGACCCCGATCATCGAGCTGAGCGCGTTCGAGAACCCGACCCCTTGCGCCGCGCCGTTCAGCGACGCGGGGATCTCGGGGAGCCCGATGTCAAGGCGCGTGCGGACGTCGCCGGAGATGGAGCCGGGGGCGTTCATCGCGGTGATGCTCGACGCGAGGAGTTGATCGGCGGTGACCGCCGGAAGGGCGGGCACCGGTTCGGCGCGCGACTTGGAGATCCCGAACGCCATGCTCGCCAACACAACCAGCACGACAACGACTGCTACGGCCCAACCCGGGGAACGGCGGAGACGCGTCACGCCTTCCTTCGTATCACTCGGGAGCGCGAGCGCCCAGCGGCAGGGCGGAATCGCGCAGGTTCACCACAGCTCCCCACGCGCATCACCGCTGGTTAACGCCGTGGGCCCGCCTGGAAGACGAGCCCACGGCTGTTGGGAAGACACGCGGGCCACGTTGGAAACCCACGCCCCCTCTGGAGAGGAGAAAGGGGTGTCTCCCCGTCCGCATGATTGAGCATCACGCGCTCGCATACAGTCCGTCGTTCAGGTTTCCCCCGACGGACGGACCCGCTATCCGTCAACCGGTCCCGCGCGTCGCTCAGCTTCTTCCGAGCGCGCTCTTGATCTGATCGAGCATCGCTTGCTCACCGGCGCTGACGCGTTCAGCGCCGAAGCCCATGAACCCGCCTTCCTTCGCTGCATCGGCCGCGGCCTGCGCGGTGACCATCATCCAGGTGCGGAACGCCTCGGTCTCCTCCGGGGTCGCCTTGGCGGCGATCATCCCGTCGACGGCGCGCAACTCATCGAGGATCTCTGCAGCTGCGGTCGGTGCGCTCGTCGGCTTGAAGTCCTTGGCCGGGTTGTGCTTCGCCTGCATCTGCGCCTGGATGTCGAGCGCGACCGCGGCGAGCAGCTCTTCCTGACTCGGCGGGACGGTGGCCGAGCGGATGGTCGCCATCCCTTCCTCGGAGATCTCGATCGGACCGCCCGGGTCCGCGATCGTGAGCGCCATCCCCACCACGAACGGCGCTCGACAGATCCGCTTCCACTCCTCGTCGCTGAATGCAGCCTTGCCTGTCATACGACCTCCCCTATCCGACCGACCTGCAGCTTAGGAGCCGAAAGGAATGACGAACTCCCGAACGCAGTGTCAGCTGCTCAGCGCAAGATTCGCAGGCCCGGTGCCGATACCCGCCCTATGCGCGATGAGGGGGATCGCTTCGTCGCATGGCGTCTGGACGACACCTCGGTGACGCCGGGAGCCGACCTCGAAGAAGAACGGATGGAACGTGCGCTGCTCGCGTACGCCCAACGGTCGGCGGCCCGCGTCGGTGCTAAATGGTTCGCCGCTGAGTTCGCCCGTCGTGATGAAGACGAGCGCGTGCAGATCGAGCGCGCGGCGGAAGCAGCAGATGTGCCCGCGCCAGATCCGACGCCGGAGATCACCCTTGTCGACGCGTCGGTGGAGGACGCGGTCGTCGGCGGCGCGCCGACGAGTCTCGGTCTCGCACCGATGCCGGCCCCCGAGCTCGTCGAGGCCGAACCGGCGCCACAACCGGTCGTCGTCACGGTCGAGTGTGCGCCCCCGCCTACGGACGCCGTCCCCGAACCAGCGCTCCAACCAGCGGTTTTCGGGGTTGAACCGCCTTCCCTGCCGCCCGTTCTCGAGGTCGAACCGACGCCAGAGCCGGCGATCCGTCACCCGCACGTTCCACGGCCGCCCGCGCCACCGCCGGCATCTGCGAAGAAGCGACGCCGTCACCGCAAGCAGGTGGAAGCGCCGACGCCCTCGTTCGTGATCAGCGCGCCGGAGTGGGCGCGCATGTCCCCCGGCGCTCGGCGCTTGTACGGACTAGACGCAGCACCCCCCGCTGCAGCGGCCGGCTGAGTCCCAGATCCCGTTCGAGGAACACGGAGCACGCACTCAGCAAGAGGTTTGCGTCGAGGGCTGAGGCGATCATCGCAGCGGAGGCGGCGGTACTCGAACAGCTTGCCCGCTCGACGGAGTTCAAGGAATGTCCGCGAACGCTGGGGCATCCGAGCGCTGTCTCAGGCCGCCTGTGGGTAGGGTCGAAGGTATGTCTGTTCGCCGGATCCCGCCCGACGAGGTCCCTCGCGATCGATCGGCGATCGAGGGGGACGGTTTCACCGCGACGTTCGCCGCGTTCGATGCCTCACCACGTCAGGACACCTGGCACCATCATGGTGACCACGACATCGTCGCCTACTTGTTGGCCGGATCGATCGACATCGAGACGCCGGATGACGGAGTCATCGAGATGCGGCCAGGTGACCTTGTGCATATCGAGCGACGGACTGTGCATCGAGAGGTCTACCTGGGCCACATCGAGATGGTCGGCTTTGATGTGGGGGTCGGTCCCGGACGGATCGAAGCGAACGACCAGAGCGCGCACGAGTCGCAAGACAACAAGCACGCCACGACCGAAGGCGACACGGAGAAGGACATCACCGACGCGTTCGAGTGACGCCACTCCGGCGACATGGCCGAACGCTGTGACAGCCGGACTTCGCCACCCCAGCGGACTAACATCCGATCGATGTCGTCCCGAACTGACATGGGAGCCCGGCGCGAGTCTGGTCGCGCCATCTTCCGAGGCACGCACGCCACCGATCCCGATCTCGGCGCAACCATCGTTCGCACAGATCGAGAGGCCCGCAGATCATGACGCCCAAGCGCAAGGAGGGCGGCGAAGAAGCCGGCCGCCCGAAAGAAGGCGGTCGGTGAGTAGCGAAGCTCCCGAGGGCTACACCGCTCGACCGGTCACTCGAGACGACGTCGCCTCCTGTACCGCGCTCGCGGAACGCTACGACCGAGGCCTCGGTCTCGAGCCCTACCCGATGCGATCGTTCCTCGAATGGATCGTGCAGCTGTCCTGGATCGATCTCGGTCGCGACACCGTCGTTGTGGAGGGTCACGCCGCCGCGGCGGCCTTCGGGTTCGCGATGCGGGACCCTGCGAGCGAGGCGTCGGACATGCTCTGGTTCGGCATGGTCGACCCGACCGATCAAGGGCGCGGACTCGGGTCGTGGTTGATCGGGTGGGCGCACGGCCTCATCGAGGAGCGCCGCGCCGAGGAGGGCGCGTTCATCGTCCGCTCGGAGTTCCCGGCGCAAGACGCCCGGGCGCACGAGCTGTTCGCTCGCGCGGGCTACGGGCACGTGCGGACGAACTGGGATATGGCGCGGCCCATCGACGATCCGCTGGATCGTCCGGCGGCGCCCGAGGGCGTGGCCATCCGCTCCTTCGAGGAGGGGCGCGACGAGCGCACGTGGTGGTCGGTCGCCGAGGCTGCGTTCTCCGATCACTTCGGTTTCGCCCCGGCTCCGTACGCTTCGTGGGCGAACGAGTGGTACGAGCAGGACGAGTGGGATCCGTCTCGAGTCCTTCTCGCTGAGGCCGACGGCGAGGTCGTCGGCGAGCTGGGCTGGGTCCAGAACGGTACCGACGGCTATATCGGAAGCCTCGGCGTGCTGGCGGGGCACCGCCGCCGCGGGATCGGGTCGACGTTGCTGCGACACGCGTTCACCGACATCGCTGCGGCCGGCTTCACACGGGCGACGCTCACCGTCGACACGGGGAACACGACCGGCGCTGTCGGCCTGTATCGGTCGGTCGGCATGGAGCCGATCCGCGAAGGGCACGTCTTCGAGCGCGGGGCAGCGTGAGCGAGTCTCCCGACGGCTTCCGTGGAGGCGCCAACCGCCGGAAGACCGAGGTCACTGCAGAGCAGGTGCTGGCTGAGATCCTCGTTCTTCAACCACCGGATCCTGCGGCGGTGCTGGCTGGAAGTCTCGGCGTGGATTCGTCGGAGATCCGGCCCTCGATCTAGCCATATCCACGAACGCCCGCATAGGTGGCGGTACTGTTCTGGCAATGAACAGGTGGGTCCTTGCTTCGCTGGTGGCCATCGCGAGCATCGGCTTGATCTGGTTCGGTACACAGATCATCGATCAGGAACACGGAGCCGATCCGGGTGGCAAGCTCTTCC
>DASYOY010000009.1:0-9843 GCA_036007245.1 Actinomycetota bacterium
ACGGACGTGCCGCCGAACTTCATGACGACCGTGGGCATGCCTGCTGGACTCCTGATCGGGGACTGGCCGAGTGTAGCCGCGGGTACCCTGCCGCCCCGTATGGAGGTATCGATCCACGAGTTGCCGCTCGAACGCTGGCCCGAGGCGGCCAGGCTGGCCGGCCGCGCCTTCTGGACCGAGGACTACATGGCCCCGCTCACCGACGACCTGCTGGAGCGGTTCGCGGTCGTGCAGGACCTGTACCTGCGGATGGAGACCTCGGATACCTCGATCACACTCGCCGCGTTCGCCGGTGACCACGTCGTCGGGTTCGCCTGCGTCGAAACGGGCGGCTGCTACTTCTGCAGCTTGGATCCCGAGGCTCCGCCGACCGCGGGCGATCGCACGGCCGAGGTGATGCACGGGGTCGACCTCACGATCCGCGCGCTCCACACCGGCCTGCCCCAACACGCCAACATCGGGCCGGTCGCGGTCGAGCCGACCTTGCAGGGCAAGGGCATCGGGGCAGCTCTGGTCGACGCCGCGTACGAGCTCGCAGCGACCGATCGACCGCCGACCGTCTCCCTGGATTGCGACCCGAGCCTGCAGCGCTTCTACGAGGCCCGTGGCTTCGTCGCCGTAGCGCGGGCGACCGACCCGTGGGGGTTCGACATCGTCGGCCTGCGTCGCGATCCCGCGAGCCCGGTACCCTGACGCCGTGCGGCCGGCCCCAACCGAATCGCAACCGTCTTCGGCCTGTTGCGCGTATCTAGGACTGAGTCACGGTTTGTGCTCGGTCGCCAAGCGATGCAGGATGGGCCGTTCGAAATGGGAGGTAGGTCGATGAGGGGTTGGCTTCGGGTTCTGGTCGTCGGCATGGCAGTGACGTTCGTCGCCGCCGCATGCAGCAGCAATTCCAGCGGTGGCGGATCGGGTGCGCCCGGTCAGTCGGGCGGGACGTACACCTACGCCAACTGCGAGCCGACCCACCTCATCCCGCAGAACGACTACGAGTCGTGCGGCACGCAGGCCTTCCAGGGCCTGTGGACGCGCCTCGTCGACTTCGACCCGACGACCTATAAGCCGGTCCCCGCGCAGGCGGATTCGATCACCGCATCGAGCGACGGCCTGACGTACGACATCAAGATCAAGCCGAACTGGACCTTCCACAACGGCGAGCCCGTGACCGCGCAGTCCTACGTCGACGCGTGGAACTACGCCGCATACGGCCCGAACGCCTACATCCTCAACTTCTTCTTCGACAAGATCGAGGGCTACGACGCGCTCAACCCCTCGAGCGGCACCCCCAAAACCAAGGAGCTGTCCGGCCTGAAGGTGGTGAGCGACACCGAGTTCACCGTGAAGCTCACGGCACCGTTCAGCCAGTTCGAGTACACCCTCGGATTCGACGCGTTCGATCCGCTGCCGAAGGTCTTCTTCCAGGACCCCAAGGCGTTCGATGAGCAGCCCATCGGCGACGGCCCGTACATGATGGACGGCAAGTGGCAGCACGACCAGGCGGTCAACCTGCAGCGCTACCCCGACTACGCGGGCACGCCGGGCTTCGCTGACAAGATCACGCTCGCGATCTACCAGGGTGACGCCGCGTGGCTCGACTTCCAGGCGGGGAACCTCGACATCACCAACGTCGGCTCGGACCACCTCAACGAGGCGCGCAAGTCCTACTCGGACACGCTGTCCGAGGAGCCTGGCGCGAGCCTGCTGTACCTGAACCTGCCGCTGTACGACCCTCAGTATCAGAACCCGGAGGTGCGCCAGGCGCTCTCGCTCGCCCTGGACCGACAGGCGGTGATGAACGCGATCCTCGTCGCGGAGACCCCCGCCACCGACTTCATGCCGCCGGCCGTGACCGGCTACCGCGAGGGAGTGTGCCAGTACTGCCAGTACAACGTCGATCAAGCGAAGTCGTTGCTTGCGAAGGCAGGCGGGTTCCAGGGCACCCTGACCCTGAACTTCTACGCGGACGACACCACGTTGGAGCAGGCGATGGAGGCCGTCGCGACCCAGTGGAAGGACAACCTGGGCATCGACGTCAAGTTGAACGCCATCCCGCAGAACACCTACTTCTCGGGGTCCAGTCCGATCTACCAGAAGAAGATGACCGGCCCGTGGTGGGACGGTTGGACCGAGGACTACCCATCCATCCAGGACTTCCTGGAGCCGATCTACGGCGCCAACGGCGGGTACAACACGTCGGGCTACCTGAACAAGCAGTTCGACGCCACGTTGAACCAAGGCAACCAGCAGGGCCTGGAGGAGTCGATCCCGACCTACCAGCAGGCCGACGACATGATCCTGAACGACATGCCCGCGATCCCGTGGGGCTACATCGGCTTCAACACCGTGCACTCCGACAACGTGACGAACGTGGTGAAGGTGCCCGGCCTGGACGAACTCGACCTTGCGAAGGTGCAGGTCGTGGGCGCGTCTGGGGCGAGCGCCAGCGCAAGCTAGACGGAGGGGACCGTGTCCAAGCGGTACCTGATCCGGCGCCTGCTCTTGGTGGTGCCGGTGTTGCTGGGCACGATCTTCATCGTCTTCGCGCTGGTGTTCCTCACGCCGGGCGACCCCGTCGCCCGGCTGGCGGGGAACAAGCCGCTCGCACCGAGCACCTATAACGAGATCAGAGCGCAGTACCACCTGGACCAGCCCTTCGTGGAGCAGTACCTGTACTACCTCGACGGGCTGATCCACGGTGACCTGGGAGCGACCTTCACCGGCCGCGACGTCAGCTCCGTGATCGTCGAGCGGTTCCCGGTCACGGTGAAACTCACGCTGGGATCGTTCGCGATCGAGGTGGTCTTCGGGTTGCTCCTGGCGGTCGTCGCCGCCGTGAAGCGACGAACCTTCGTCGACAGCGCGATCCTCGTCTTCACGCTGTTCATGATCACGGTGCCGATCCTCGTGCTGGGGTTCGTGCTCCAGTACGTCTTCGGGGTGAAGCTGCACTGGTTACCCGTTGCGGGGATCCGCGACGGATGGGCGAGCTACATCCTGCCGTCGCTCACACTCGGACTCGGGCTCGCCGCGTCGCTCGGCCGGCTGGCCCGCTCCAACGTGCTCGACAACATGCAGGGCGAGCACATCCGCGCTGCCATCGCACGCGGGCTGCCCCGCCGCCGCGTCGTCGGCCGCCACGTGCTGAAGAACTCGCTCGTCCCGATCGTCACCATCCTCGGCCTCGACTTCGCCTACCTCATGGGCGGCGCCGTCATCACCGAGACGATCTTCAACCTGCCGGGACTCGGCAACGCGCTGATCACGGGGATCAAGACGCAGAACGGGCCGATGGTGGTCGGGCTCGTAACCTTGTCGGCGATCATCTTCGTGTTCACGAACCTGTTCGTGGACCTGTTGTGCGCACGGATCGACCCGAGGATCAGCTATGAGTGACGACCTGATGCCGCCGCCCGAGAGCGAGGTCAAGCCCCAGAGCGTGATCGAGGCGATCGCGCTGCCGACCGGCGGCAAGCAGCTCACGCTGTGGGGCGACGTCTGGCGCAAGCTCAAGCGCGACAAGCGGTTCTACGTGGCGGCGTTCCTGATCATCATCTTCGTGCTGATGGCGGTCGCGCCGTTCCTGTTCTTGGTGAAGGACCCGAGCGTGTGTCCGATCACCGACTCTGCGCTGCCGATGAGCAAGGCGCACTGGTTCGGCACCGACATCCTCGGGTGCGACTACTACACCCGGGTGATCTACGGAGCGCGCACGTCCCTCGAGGTCGGCCTGATCGTGTCGAGCCTGTCGATCGTGATCGCCTTGACCTTTGGCGCGTCGGCGGGCTACTTCGGTGGTTGGGTCGACACGGTGATCTCGCGGTGGGCCGACATCTGGTTCTCGATCCCGACCATCCTCGGCGCGCTGCTGGTGCTGACGCTGTTCAACGGCGGTGGCCCGGTCCTCGTCTCATTGGTGATCGTGATGTTCGCGTGGCCGGATATGACGCGCCTCGTGCGCTCGACGGTGATCAGCGGGAAATCCAGGGGCTACGTGCGCGCGGCTCGCACGATGGGCTCGCGCGGCAGGCGGATCCTGCGCCGGCACGTGCTGCCCAACGGGATCGCGCCGGTGCTGGTGTTCGCCGCCTACGTGGTCGGAAGCTCGGTCGGCGCGGAGGCCGGCCTGACGTTCCTCGGTGTCGGCCTGCGGCTGCCCACGATCTCGTGGGGGCTGCAGCTCGCGGTCGCCGACACGCGGTTCCCCGAGGACGCGTACCTGATGTTCTGGCCGTCGCTGTTCCTGTGCCTGTTGATCGGCGCGTTCATCCTGCTCGGCGAATCGTTGCGCGACGCGATGGACCCGAAACTGTTCGGTGGCGATGTCTGATCCCGTCCTGACGGTCGACGACCTCCACGTCGAGTTCCGCACCGAGGACGGTGTGGTCAAGGCCGTCGACGGCGTCTCCTACGAACTCGGCAAGGGCGAGATCCTCGCCGTCCTGGGTGAGTCCGGCTCGGGGAAGACCGTGCACGCGCGTGCGGTGCTCCGGATCCTCGACATGCCGCCCGCCTACATCACCGGCGGCCGCGCGATGCTCGGCGATGTCAACCTGTTCGAGCTCGACGAGGCCGACATGCGCGAGGTGCGGGGCGCCCGGATCGCGATGCTGTTCCAGGACCCGCACACCGCCCTCGACCCGGTCTACACGGTCGGCGACCAGATCATCGAGCTGCTCCGTTTGCGGCGCGGCATCTCGACCAGGGAGGCGCGCGCGCAAGCGCTCGAGCTGCTGCAGTGGGTCGGGATCCCGTCGCCCGAAGGGCGGCTGAAGGCGTATCCGCACCAGCTCTCCGGCGGCATCGCGCAACGCGTGATGGTCGCCATGGCGATCGCGCTCGACCCCGACGTGCTGCTGGCGGACGAGCCGACGTCCTCGCTCGACGTCACCGTGCAGGCGCAGGTGCTCGAACTGCTTGGGTCGATCGTGAAGCGGACCGAGATGTCGATGGTCCTGATCACGCACAACCTCGCCGTCGCGGTCGGGCTCGCCGACCGGATCGCGGTGATGTACGCGGGCCAGCTGGTCGAGCTCGGACCCGCCAAAGCGGTCTATGGGGACCCCAAGCACCCGTATTCCGCGGCATTGCTCCGCTCGATCCCGGACATCCAGCGCCGCGACGAGCGTCTCCCGGCGATCACGGGCTCCCCGCCCAACCTCCTCAACGCCCCCGACGGGTGTCCGTTCAACCCGCGGTGTCCGTACGCGACCGATATCTGCCTGACGGCGATGCCGCCGCTCGAACAAGTCGCCGACGATCACCTGAGCGCGTGCTACCACTGGGACGAGGTGGATCGATGAGCGACCCGCAACCGCTCATCCGTGTCGATCACGTCGTGAAGCATTTCCCGCTGAACGATAAGGTGTTCGGCTCCAGCGGCGTGATCCATGCCGTCGACGACGTGTCGGTCGAGCTGTATCCAGGCGAGGTGCTCGGCCTGGTCGGTGAGTCCGGCTGCGGCAAGTCGACGCTCGCCAACCTGATCATGCGGCTCGAGGAGCCGACCTCGGGCACGATCGAGTACCTGGGGCGCGACATCCAAACGTTCGAGAAGGACGACCTGAAGACCTACCGGCGCGAGGTGCAGATGGTCTTCCAGGACACGTTCGGGTCGCTCGACCCACGGATGACGATCACCGACGTCTTGACCGAACCCTTCACGATCCACCGCGATGTCCTGCCGAAGGACGCGTGGCCGGACAAGGTGCGAGCGTTGCTGAAGCTGGTCGGGCTCGACCCCGACCACGCGAACCGGTATCCGCACGAGTTCTCGGGCGGCCAGCGGCAGCGCATCTGCATCGCACGCGCGCTCGCGCTCGACCCCAAGGTGCTCGTGTGCGACGAGCCCGTGTCGGCATTGGACGTGTCGGTGCAAGCCCAGGTCGTGAACCTTCTGAAGGATCTCCGCGACGAGTTCGGCCTCTCCTACGTCTTCGTGGCGCACGACTTGTCGGTGGTGCGCCAGATCGCCGACCGCGTCGCCGTGATGTACCTGGGTCAGGTGCAGGAGATCGGCGACGAGGAGGAGGTACTCCTCCACCCCTCCCATCCGTACACGCAGGCGCTCGTCTCGGCCCTCCCGACCGCCGACGCACAGGGGAACGTGACCGGCAAGCGGATCGTGCTGTCGGGCGACCTCCCGAGCCCGGCGGACCCGCCGTCCGGCTGCCGGTTCAACACCCGATGCTGGATGGCGCAGCAGAAGTGCGTCGACGAGGAGCCCGAGCTGATCGAGCGGGGCACCGGACGGCCGACGAAATGCCACTTCGTGACGCCGACCGTGGGCGCCCCGGCCGCGGTCTGAGCCCGCTGTCACACGCAGGGGCCCTCGTGGCATGAACCGCTGACGGAACCGCCCGGACGGCGGCGGGCGTCGGAGGTCAGGTGGACGAGCGCAGCGACACCGAGCTGCTCCTCGCGTCGCGGGCAGAGCCTGTGGCGTTCGTCGAGCTGTATCGGCGGCATGCC
This sequence comes from Actinomycetota bacterium, assembly GCA_036007245.1. GTDB lineage: Bacteria > Actinomycetota > UBA4738 > UBA4738 > HRBIN12 > AC-51. The sequence goes on from DASYOY010000009.1 coordinate 6,469, forward strand.
GAGGACGTGCTCCGGTACTTCCTGCGCCGGACCTTGGACCCCGAGGCCGCTGCCGAGCTGACGGCGGAGACCTTCGCCGAGGCGTACGCGTCGAGGCGGAACTACCGAGACACGGGGACGAACGGCGTGGCGTGGCTCTACGGGATCGCTCGGCATCAGCTCGGCCGGTTCTTCCGAACCGGAACGATCGACGCCGCCGCTCGCCGGCGGATCGGGCTCTCGCGTGAGGCGTTGCCTGCCGACGACTACGAGCGGATCGAGGAGCTGGTGGATCTCGCGCCGATCCGTGAGGCGCTGGTTGAGGCGCTCGAAACGCTCCGCGAGGACCAACGAGATGCACTCCGGCTCCGAGTGATCGACGGGCTCGGCTACGAAGAAGTGGCGAAGCGACTCGGGTGCGCCGAGGCGGCGGCCCGACAGCGGGTGAGCCGCGGGCTACGGCGGATCGCGCTGGTGCTGCAGGAACGCGGGCTCAGCCTCGCAACGGAGGTGGAGTGATGGACACCGAGATCGAGTTCCTCCGTCGGTTCGAAAGCGAGCTGTCCATGCGCGCGCAGGCGGACGCGCGCCGCGAGGCATCACCGGAGCCCCGCACGTACCCCCACCGGTGGCGGCCGTGGATCGCCGCTGCCGCCGGGTTGCTGGCGGTGTCCTTCCTTATCGGCATCCTCGCCACGGGCAGTGGCTTCTCCGCGAGCAGAAGTTCAGCATCGAGCGGCGCAGTTGCAGCACCACCTGGAGCCGTTTCGGAGCCGGGTACGTCTGTGCGTGCGAACGGTGCGAGGAACATCGCGGGGTATCAGCTGGCCCAGGGAGCTCCGGTTCCGGCCGCGAATGGGTCCGCGGGCACGAGCGCGGATCTGGGCGCAACAACGGGTGGCCAACCGACCGACCAGCAGCATGGGTCGAGTGGTTCCTCGGCCGCCGCCAGCCAGACCGACCTCTCGAAGATCATCAAAGACGGGCAGATCGCGGTGACGATCGATACGGGCACCTTCAAGGCCAAGGCGGGCTCGGTCGCGCACATCGCGGCGGTGAACGGGGGCTCGATCCTGTCGTCCTCAACCGAAGGCGGTGACAGCGGCTCGTTCACCCTGCGTATACCCGCCGCGAACTTCGACCAGGCGATGCAGCAGTTGGCTCAGCTCGGCAGCGTCGACTCGTCCGCGAGCCAGGGTCAAGACGTCACCGCGCAGTACGTCGATCTCAAGGCGCACATGAAGATCTACCTCTCGCGACGCCACGTGCTCTTCGGCCTGATGAACAAGGCGACGACGATCGGGCAGTCACTCACGCTTCAGAACCAGCTCGATCAGGTGCAACTGAAGATCGATCAGATCCAAGGGCAGATCAACTACATCAACAAGCAGACGGCGGAGTCGACGATCAAGGTCGACATGCACGAGCCCGGCGCGGCCGTGGCACAGAGCCCCGACACGGTCGACAACCCGAGCTTGGGTCATGCGTGGGACCGTGCGGTGCAAGGGCTCCTGAATGTGATCGCGGCGACGTTGATCGGCCTGGGGTATCTGCTCCCACTGCTGATCGTTGCCGGGATCGTGCTCCTCGTCGTGCGGTTCGTCTACCGGCGTCGCGTCGCGGCGAACGAGGTCTAGGGCGGGGGCGCGTCCGACGCGCGCAACCATCCGAGCGCGCGCGATCGTTCCGCGCTGATCGACGCGAGGGTGCTGTCCGCACCCACAGAACCCTCCGTCGCGCCGAACCATGTGTCGGCCTCGCGCCACGCCGCTTCGATCTCGCCCGGGTCGCGGAGGCGCGCGGTCGCGCGGAACACCGACACGGAGCCCGGCGCTTCGATCGTGGCGTTGAGGTCCTCGACGGCGAACTCACGATCGATCGGCGGCATCGCGTCGAGCATCCGCAGAGCCCAGAGCAAGACGCCGAGACCTTCCTTGCGCCACATCCCGTCGGCGATCGCCTCCGGCGGCCAGGCGGCGGTGGGCGCGTCGAACAGCGTGCGCTCGGTGTCGGTGATCGCGCCGGTCAGCGACTCACGCTCGAACCACGCCTCGGTCTCGTGCCGGGCGCCCTCGGCCTGACGGCGGCGCATCTGATCGCGTGTCTCGGCAACGATCAGTTCGATCGATGCGCGACGAACCATCGCGTACAAGACGAGGGCCCGGTCGGCGACATCGCGCGCCGACGGGCGCTCGCTCACATCTCTCTCCTGCCCTCGAGCGCTTGAGACAGCGTGATCTCATCGGCGTACTCGAGGTCGCCGCCGACCGGCAGGCCGCTCGCGAGCCGAGTAACGCGCACGCCGAGTGGCTTGATCAAGGCCGCCACGTACATCGCGGTGGCGTTCCCCTCGAGGTTGGGATTCGTCGCGAGGATGCACTCGGTCACGTGGTCGCGTTGGACCCGTTCGAGCAGCTCCTGCACACGGAGGTCGTCGGGACCAACGCCGTCGAGCGGGCTGATCGCGCCACCAAGGATGTGATAGCGCCCCTTGTGCAGCGCGCTCTTCTCGATCGACGCGGCGTCCTTCGGCTCCTCGACGATGCACAGCACCGTGCGGTCGCGGCTCTCGTCGCGGCAGATGCGGCACAGATCACCCTCAGCGACGTTGCCGCACTCGCGGCAGAACACGATGCGACGCTTCGCCTGCACGATCGCGTCGGCGAGCCGTTCGGCGTCGTCGGCCGGCGCCTTGATGAGCCAGAACGCGAGCCGCTGCGCCGACTTCGGGCCGACGCCCGGCAGCCGGGACAACTCATCGATCAGCGCTTGGATCGGGCCTTCGTACACGTCAGGCCTTCTCGTCCGTCACCGGCTGGGCGCCGAGCATCTCCTGGACCCGCCGAAGCGCCTCCGCGTCGTCGCCCGGCGCGTCGTCCTCCTCGACCGGCTCGACGTGCGTCGCGTCGTCGCCGGTCCGCGACTCGCGCACGACGCACGAGATCTCCGGCGAGATGCCGAAGAGCTCCTGCAGCACCTCCTGGAAGGCGGCCTGCCGGCTCTCGACCTGTTTGACCGTGTTCTTGAAGGTCGGCGGGAACGCGATCTCGAGGGTGGTGCCGTCGTAGGCGGTCGGCGTCGCGCTTTCCATCAGCGCCCGGAGCACGGCCTGCTTGCGCTGGCCGAGGTGCTGGATCACCGAGCCCCACGACCGGCGAAGCATCGCGACGTCGACGCTCGAAGCGTCGGCGGCGTGGGGGACCGGGAGCTGGGCGCCATCCGCACTCGCGTCGGGAACCGCGACCGGTGTCTCCTCCACGACGGCGACCGTGTCGGCGGCCGGCTTCGGTGACTCCGTCTTCTTCGAGGGTGCCTTCGGCTTCGGCGCGGGCGCGGGAGCGGGCGTTGGAACATCGACCGGCGGCGCGGCGACCGCGTCCGCGCTCGGTGCGACCG
>DASYOY010000010.1:0-16695 GCA_036007245.1 Actinomycetota bacterium
CCCGCGGCGCCGACATCGTGCGGGTGCACGACGTGTTGTCCACGGTTCGCGCCCTTCGCGTCGCCGACGCGGTCACCCGAGGCTCCGCGTGAACCGCGCCGAGACGTCCGGCGGCGTGCTCGCGTATCACGACGAGGGCAGCGGTCCCGCCGTCGTCCTGCTGCACGGGTTCCCGTTGTCGTCGTACCTGTGGCGCGGGCTGATCCCCGTGCTCGCCTCGAGGCACCGCGTGATCGCGCCCGACCTGCTCGGGCTCGGTTCGTCGGACAAGCCTGCCGGGGCTGCGCTCGACATCCGCGCACAGGCGCGATACGTGAACGAGCTCCTCGCACACCTGGAGGTCGATCGTGTGGCGCTCATCGGGCACTCCACCGGCGGCGGCATCGCGCAGCTGATGGTCGAGGCACGCGACGACGTCGAGGCGCTCGTCTTGATCGACAGCATCGCGTTCGACCGGTGGCCGACGAGGGCAGTCGGTGAGATCCAGGTGGTGCCGGCGCAGGACGAGACACACGATGCGGTCGAGCTCGTCGTGCGCTCCGCGCTTCGCCTCGGGACCGTCGAGGATCTGCTGACCGAGGAAGATGTTCGCGCCTATCTCGAGCCGTGGGCCCCGCCGGCGGCGGTCGACCCGCTGTTCCGGTTCGCGCGGGCGCTCGACGGCATCGGACTCGAACGGCTCGAACGCGTTATGGCGAGCTGGGAACTGCCGACGCTGCTCCTGTGGGGCGAGGACGATCCGTTCCATCCGGCCGACGTCGCCGAGCGGTTGAACGCCGCGATCCCGTCCTCGGCGCTCGGTCTCGTGCCGGGGTGCGGGCACTTCCTGCCGGACGAGGCGCCCGAGACGATCTTCCCGATCATCGCGGAGTACCTGCGAGCCAACTACCTGCGGATCCCGCACGGGCACCAACCGCCCGGACCGGTCCTGGTGCCCCTCGGCGGGGCGCCGTATCAGATCGACGAGGATGACGACCCGGAGCCCGTGGTCGCAGACGATCAGGAGGTGGGACCGAACGCATGAGAGCGCGACTGTTCCTGTCGGGGATCCGGGTGGACGGGCATCACGGCGCGCGGCCCGGGGAGAAGGACGCGGCCCAGCCGTTCGTCGTCGATCTCGATCTGGAGGTCGAGGTTGCCGGCGACGACATCGACGCGACGGCGGACTACCGCGGCATCACCGAGTCGGTTCGCGCGGTGATCGAAGACGGCTCGTTCGACCTGATCGAGTCGATGGCCGGCGCGATCGCCGACACATGCGTCGCCCTCGAACCGATCGCGCGCGCGACCGTCGTCGTGCACAAGCCGAACGCCGCCACGCGGCTCGGGATCGACGGCGTCGCGGCGGCGGTCACGCGGCCGGAGTGAGCCGGTGCCGCGGGTCTTCCTCGGGGTCGGCGCGAACCTGGGGGACCGGCTCGCGACCCTGCAGCGCGCGGTCGGCCTGCTGGCCGAGCGGGGCGTGCGCACGGTCGCGTGCTCGCGCGTGTGGGCGACCGTGCCGCTCGGCGGGCCGCCCGACCAACCCGAGTTCCTGAACGTCGTCGTCGAGATCGACCCCGGCGAGATGTCGCCGACGGAGGTCCTCGCCGCCGCCACCGCCGTCGAAGCGGAGCTCGGACGTGTGCGCGAGGTGCGTTGGGGTCCGCGCACGATCGATATCGACGTACTGCTGTGGGACGACCTCCGCTCCGAGGACCCCGCGCTCACGATCCCGCACCCGCGGATGCACGAGCGCGCGTTCGTGGTCTTGCCGCTCCTTGATCTCGACCCGGACCCGCGGCTGCCCGACGGCCGTCGTCTGGTCGAACTCCCCGCGCCGGCGGGCGAGGCGCGACCGTTCGCGCCGCCACTCGCCGTCCCCGTCTGATCGGACGAGCCGATGGCCGCGAAGGTGTGCCTGCGCTGCGATTGGACGGGCTCGACGTCGTCGTCTGCGTGCCCACGGTGCGGGGCGCCGCTGTTCGCGCGCGAGGGCGCCTCCCCAAGCGCCACCCCGGCGCCTGGGGACCCGGGGTCGGACGCGTCGACGCGCCGCCTTTGGCGCGGGTGGATGGCAACGGTCCTAGTCGTCGTGGTCGCCGCGGCCGCGTTCGTGACGATCCAGTTCCTCACGCCGTCGAAGGCGCCGCCGCACGCGCCCACGACGACCGGTTTCCAAGGCTATCTCGTCTACGCGGCGCCCGATGAAGGAGAGCAGCGACTGTGGATCTGGGATCTCGCGACCGATACCGTCCAGCCCGGGCCGGAGATCCACGCCGCGCCGAGCGCGCTCGTGTCGACGTACGCGGTCGAGGACACGTGGATGGGGATGACGGTGCCGACCGGCATCGGCACGTCGGCCGCCACGGTCTTGCGGAGCGCGGACGCGAGCGTCGATCCGGTGGAGCTCGGCGAGGGCCAGCTCGTCGCGTGGCCCGACGGGGGCGCGTTCGTCAGCATCCTGCGTTCCGACCCTGTGGCGGGGTGCCGCGAAAATCTCCAGGTGACCACCGAGTCCCTGGTCACCCGCGTCTCCGTACGGTCGTTCAACCGGGATGTGTGCGGGCATGCGATCGGGCTCCTGCGCGACGGGACGTTCACGTACGTGACGATCCGCGGGGCAACGACCTCGATCGACCGCGTCAGCGGACGTCGGCTGACGTCGGTCTTGAAGGGCTACCTCCCGCTCGGCGTTTCCACCAACGGAGACTTCCTGGTTCGCACACCCGACGGCCGTGCAGGGATGTACTACCCGACCGTCGGCACGAAGCGGGCCACGATGATCGCCTTGCATCACCAGCCGCTGCGTGCCTCACGGCTGCTCGCGTGGAGCACCGACGGCAACATCGCGTACGTCCTCGGGGCGGTCGGCGGCGTTGCCGGCGTGTACGCCGTCACCGTAGGCCCGCGCCCCGAGCCCGGAACCCCCGCGCTGATCTTCGGTACGCACAGCCGGCACGTCGCCGCGTCGATCACATCGACGAACGATCTCTTCCTGCTCGTGGACGGGATCGTGCGGTACGTCCACGACGGCTCGCTCGAGAACGCTCTACCTCCGCCGCCGGGTGCGCCGGTGCCCGCTGGACCGTTGCTGTGGGTGCTCTCGTTGCCATACTCGCCGTCGGTGACGCCATGAGGATCGCGATCGTCGGTGCGGGCACGGTGGGAACCGCCGTCGCGGTCCGATGGCGCGATGCCGGTCACACGATCACCGCGGTCTCCGGGCGCGACGCGACGCCGGAGCGGGCCGCGCGATGGCTTCCCGGCATCGACGTCGTCCCGATCGCCGACGCGCCCGCAGGCGCAGACGCCGTCGCGTTCGCGGTTCCCGACGACGCGCTGCCGGACGTCGTCGGCTCGTTGGCGGGTCGGATCGAGCGAGGCTCGTGGGCGCTGCATCTGTCAGGCGCGCTCGGGCTCGACGTGCTTGCGCCGCTGGAAGGCGCGAGCGCCCGGGTGCTCGCGGTACATCCACTGCAGACGTTCGCAGACGTCGAGGGGGCGATCGAGGCGCTCCCCGGCGCCGCGATCGCCGTCACCGCTCGCGACGACGAGGGATCCGCGCTCGGCGACGCGCTGGCGCGCGACCTCGGCGGACGGCCCTTCCCGCTCGCCGATGAGGACCGCCCGCTGTATCACGCGGCAGCCGTGTTCGCGTCGAACTATCTCGTCACGGTGTCCGGCGCAGCGCTCGACCTGTTCACTGCGGCCCGCGTGCCCGACGCCGCGGTCGCGATGCGTCCACTCCAGGTGGCGACGCTCGCCAATATCCACCGGTTGGGACCGCAGCAGGCGCTGACCGGCCCCGCGGTTCGCGGCGACGCCGGCACCATCGCGCGGAACCTCGACGCCGTGGCCGCCGCGTTGCCCGCCCTCGTGCCGGCCTACGTCGCGCTGTGCCGGACGGCGATGGACGTCGCGGGCTCCCGACTGTCCGACGACCGGCGCCGCGCCGTCGAGGAGGTGCTCGCGCGATGGAGCTGACACGTGAGGCGGCGGCGTTCCGCGAGGCGACCGACGCCGCGCGCGGCGGTGGCGCGTCGATCGGGTTCGTTCCGACGATGGGCTCCCTGCACGAAGGCCATCGGTCGTTGCTCCGCGCGGCGCGCGCGCGGACCGATCGTGTCGCGGTCTCGATCTTCGTGAACCCGATGCAGTTCGACGATCCGAACGACCTCGCTCGGTACCCGCGCGACGAGGCAGCGGACCTCGCGGTGTGCGAGGCGGAGGGCGCCGACCTCGTGTGGGCGCCGGGGCTGGAGGAGGTTTATCCGCTCGGTGTCGAGCTCGCGCATCCCGACCCGGGCGAGGTCGGGGACCTCTACGAGGGCGCCGCGCGGCCGGGTCACTTCGCCGGCGTTCTCCTGGTCGTGCACCGGCTGTTCGACGTCGCAGGCGCGTGCACGGCGTTCTTCGGAGAGAAGGATGCGCAGCAGCTCTTCCTCGTGCGGCGGATGGCGGAGCGCGAGCCCGCGCTCGGTGTAACGGTCGTCGGCTGTCCGACGCGGCGGGAACCCGACGGGCTCGCACGCTCGTCGCGCAACGCGGCGCTTTCGCCGGACGAGCGTGCGCAGGCGGGGTGCTTGTTCCTCGCGCTGACAGAAGCGGCCGAACGCGCCCGATCGGGCGAGCGCGACGCGAACGCGCTCGTCGCGGTCATGGCGCGTGAGATCGGCGCGACGCCGCTCGCGCGTCTCGAGTACGCCGCCGTCGTCGACGAGGCGACGTTCGAGCCGGTCGGCGTGCTCGATCGTCCCGCACGCGCGATCGTCGCCGCGCGGTTCCCGAGTGCGCGGCTGATCGACAACGTGGCCCTGCCGGAGGCCGCCGCGTGAGCGCCGCGCCACCGGATCGCGCGACGATCGCCGCCGCGGTGATGGACGATCTGGTCACCATCTCCCTCGATACCGACGACGTGGCCGTCGGCGTTGCGCGCATCGTGGCGAGCCGGGGCGGCGTCTTCGCCGGCGCGCCGGTCGTCCGGGAGATCATGGGTCGCGTCGGGGTCCGGACCCGGTCGCTCGTCGCCGAGGGCAAGCCCGTCGTCGCCGGAACCGCCGTGCTCGAGTTCGGCGGGCCGATCGCGGCGATCCGCGGTGTCGCGCCGCTCGCCGTCACCTGGGTGACCCGTTGCGGCGCCGTCGCGAGCGGCGCGACGGCGCCCGAGGCGGGCAACCCCATCGACGCGTACGCCGCCCGGTTGTCGCCGCGGGGCGCGGTCGGCCACGATGGACCGTCCTTCCGTCTGGAGATCGAGCCGGACACCAGCCAGCGAAGCGAACAGGCGATCGAGGGGTAAGCGTGCTGCTCACGGCCGACGTCGGGAACACCGAGATCGTGCTCGGCGTGTTCGTGGGCGCCGAGCTCAGGCACACCTGGCGGTCGTCCACACAGCCCGAGCGGACGTCCGATGAGCTCGCGCTGCTGCTCGCGGGCTTCCTCGAGCACCGCGACCTCGACCTCCGGAAGGACATCACCGGCATGTGCATCGCGAGCGTGGTGCCCGACGTGACCGGGCAGTTCCGCGAGATGGCGGCCGCCTACCTCACGCACGAGCCCGTGATCGTCGGCCCCGGCATGAAGACCGGCGTGTCGGTCGTGACCGACAACCCGCGCGAGGTCGGTGCCGACCGTGTGGTCAACACGCTCGCGGCCTTCACCGCGTTCGGTGGACCCGCGATCGTCGTGGACTTCGGCACGAGCACGAACTTCGACGTCGTCTCCGAGAACGGCGAGTTCCTGGGCGGCGTGATCGCTCCCGGCCTGCAGATCAGCGCTTCCGCGCTGGTCGGGCGGACCGCCCGCCTTACCCGCGTCGACCTCCAGCCACCGCGGTCACCCGTCGGCCGCTCGACCGTCGAGGCCATCCAATCCGGCCTGATCTACGGCACCGCCGGCGAGGTCGACGGCATCGTCGAGCGGATCCGCGAGGATCTCGGCGCCCCGGACGCAACGGTGGTCGCGACCGGCGGCCTCGCGCCTGTGGTGATCCCGCACTGCCGGACCGTCGATCGCTACGAGCCCTGGCTCACCCTCGAGGGGCTCCGGCTCGTCTACGAGAAGAATGTCGATGCCTGAGGAGCCAACCGGACGAGAGGCCGAGGTGCTCGCGGCGCGCCGGGACAGCCTCAAGCGCCTGGGCAACCGTCGTGCGTTCGCGATCACGCTCGCCGACGTGCTCGACGTCTCCGAGCCTGCACGCTCCGGTGCGGTGCGCGCCGAGCATCCCGATCTCGCGGCCGACATCAAAACCGACGACGTCGTCACCGTTGCCGGCCGTGTGGTGCTGAAGCGCGACATGGGCAAGCTCGTGTTCGCGACGCTCCGCGATCCCGACGGCGACCTCCAGATCGTCGTCGATGCGGCGAACCTGCCCGCCGAGGACTTCGCGCTCTTCCGAGAGGTCGACCTCGGCGACATCATCGGCGCGACCGGCACCGTCGGCACGACGCGCAAGGGAGAGCTCAGCGTGTTCGTCACGCGGTGGGCGATGCTGACGAAGGCGCTGCGCCCGCTCCCCGAGAAGTGGGCTGGATTGCAGGACCCGGACCTGCAGCAGCGTCGTCGCTACCTCCACCTGATCACCGACGAGGAGCCGCGCAAGCTGTTCCTCGCGCGCGCCGCCGTGCTCAAGACGATCCGACGGGTGCTCGACGAACGCGGCTTCGTCGAGTTCGAGGGCCCGATGCTGCAGACGATCGCCGGCGGCGCCAACGCGCGCCCCTTCACGACACATCATTTCGCCCTCGACATGCCGATGAAGCTCCGCATCTCGCTCGAGCTCTATCTGAAGCGCATGCTCGTCGGCGGCGTCGACCGCGTCTTCGAGCTCGGTCGGAACTTCCGCAACGAGGGCATCGACCGCGACCACAACCCCGAGTTCACGATGCTCGAGGCGTACCAGGCCTACGGCGACTACCACTCGATGATGGAGCTGTCGGAGACGTTGGTGCGCGAATCCTGCCGCACCGTCAACCCGATCCTGGGGCGGCCCGCGGACGATCTCGTGATCCCCGCGCGCGGCCAGATGGTCGACCTGGCCGAGCCGTTCCAGCGGATCACCGTGCTCGGCTCGGTCTCGGAGGCCGTCGGCGAGGAGGTCACCCTCGACCATCCCGACCTCCGCGGCGTCGCAAAGCGCCACGACGTCCCCGTCGAACCGGCGTGGGGGGCCGGCAAGATCGTGCAGGAGCTGTTCGAGAAGCTCGTCGAGGAGACGATCGTGCAACCGACGTTCGTCTGCGATTTCCCGCGCGAGGTCTCGCCGCTCGCGCGGCCACACCGCGAGAACCCGGGGCTCACCGAGCACTTCGATCTCGTCGCGGCGGGCATCGAGCTGGTCACCGCGTTCAGCGAGCTGACCGACCCCGACGAGCAACGCGCGAAGTTCGAGCTCCAGCAGCAGATGAAGGAGGTGCTCGGCGACGAGACGCACCCCTACGACGGGGAGTTCCTGCGGGCGCTCGAGCAGGGGATGCCGCCCGCCGGCGGCCTGGGCATGGGGATCGACCGGCTCCTGTTGCTGCTCACCGACGCGCAGAGCCTGCGCGATCTGATCATGTTCCCGGCGCAGCGACCGGAAGGACGGCAGGACGGACAGCCGGACGGTGCGCCGGAGGGACAGTTGGAGTAGGTGACTTGCCCGCCAGCCGGTTCGGTGCAAACGTAGCGACCTGCGCCGGCCCGGCGCCCGACCGACGAGGGGATCCACGATGGAAGAGAGCGAGATCGCCAAACTGCTGAGTTCCGTGCCGCTGTTCGCTCAGATCGAGCAGCACGACCTCATGCTCGTCGCCGCGCGGATGAAAGAGGTGCACTTCGAGCCCGGGCGCGTGATCGCCAAGCAGGGCGACTCGGGTGTCGGCTTCCATCTGATCGTCGAGGGGGAGGCCGAGGTGTCGGGCGAAGGCGTCCCGAAGCACTCGATGGGCGCGGGAGGGTACTTCGGCGAGATCGGGTTGATCGACGGCGGCGTCCGATCCGCGACGGTGTCGGCGGCCACAGACCTGACGACGCTCGCGCTCGTGTCGTGGGACTTCCAGCCGCTGTTGGACAATCCCGTGTTCGCGAAGGGGCTGCTGATGGGGCTCTGCCAGCTCGTGCGCGACTATCGGGAGTCCGCGGCGGGCAACTAGTTACCCTTCGTCCGGCTCCGCGGCTTCGTGCAGCACGATCACGAGGTCGTGCAACCCGGTGCCCTTCGCGAGGAATCCCGACGCGCCCGCCTCACGCGCCTCACGCTCCACGCCCTCGTCGGCGTGCGCGGTCAAGATCACGACCGGGAGATCGGGCCGGCGTTCATGGATCCGCTTCATCGCATCGATCCCCGACAGATCGGGCATCGATAGATCCATGATGATGATGTCCGGGTGGAGTTCTTCCGCCTCGGTGCACGCGTCGACACCGCCCCCGGCCTCACCGGCGACCTCGATGTCGGCGACGAGGTTGAGCGCGGACGACAGCGCCTTGCGGAACGCGGGGTGGTCGTCGACGACGAGCACACGCACCGGTGTTTCCTCTCCGTACGTGAGGTCCACGGCGGACGTGGGGGACCTCCTTCCCGCCAGTGGTTTCGGCGTGTCGTCGACCGGACTTGACAGGTTGCCAGCCCGCACGCGGCGCTCGCATGACCCATCCGGGGGGATTCCGGATGGTCCCTATGGCGCACCCCGCTCGCTCGCAGCCCTCCGGCACGCGTTCGACGTATCTGTATGAGAGACGGACTCATCCATCCCCATCGACGTGCCGAAAGGGAACACGGAGTACCGGTGCGGATCACTTGGTTCGTTCCGGGTGAACGGAAGGCCACGGGTATACTCGGTGCAGAGGCGCTGGGGACGACCCGGCGCCCGACGTACCTCGGGGGGAGGACGCAGCGCCTGCGATCCTCGAGGGCAGGTGAGAGGAACGGGCTTCGGCTCGGAGGACGGACGCTATGTTCGAGCGTTTCACGGATCGCGCCAGGCGCGTCGTGGTTCTCGCCCAAGAAGAAGCGAGGATGCTCAACCACAACTACATCGGCACCGAGCACATCCTGCTCGGTTTGATCCACGAGGGCGAGGGCGTCGCCGCCAAGGCGCTCGAGTCCATGAACATCTCGCTCGACGCGGTGCGCGAACAGGTGCAGGAGATCATCGGCCAGGGCCAGGCGGCTCCGACCGGGCACATCCCGTTCACCCCTCGAGCCAAGAAGGTCTTGGAGCTGTCGCTGCGCGAAGCGCTGCAGCTCGGCCACAACTACATCGGCACCGAGCACATCTTGCTCGGGTTGATCCGCGAGGGTGAGGGCGTCGCGGCCCAGGTGCTGCAGAAGCTCGGCGCCGACCTCAACCGCGTGCGCCAGACCGTGATCCAGCTGTTGTCGGGCTACACCGGCGGCAAGGGCGAGCAGGTCGCCGCAGGCGGCACCACCGAGGCGCCGCAGGGCGGCTCCGCCGTGCTCGACCAGTTCGGTCGAAATCTCACGCAGCTCGCTCGAGAATCCAAGCTCGACCCGGTCATCGGACGCGAGAAGGAGATCGAGCGCGTGATGCAGGTGCTGTCGCGCCGCACGAAGAACAACACGGTGCTGATCGGCGACCCCGGCGTGGGCAAGACCGCCGTCGTCGAGGGCCTGTCGCAGGCGATCGTGAAGGGCGAGATCCCCGAGACCCTGAAGGGCAAGCAGATCTACACGCTCGACCTCGGCGCGCTCGTGGCCGGCTCGCGCTACCGCGGCGACTTCGAGGAGCGCCTCAAGAAGGTGCTGAAGGAGATCAAGACCCGCGGCGACATCGTGCTGTTCATCGACGAGCTGCACACGCTCGTCGGAGCCGGTGCGGCCGAGGGCGCGATCGACGCGGCCTCGATCCTCAAGCCGATGCTTGCGCGCGGTGAGCTCCAGACGATCGGCGCCACGACGCGCGACGAGTACCGCAAGCACCTCGAGAAGGACGCCGCCCTCGAGCGCCGGTTCCAGCCGATCGATGTGGCCGAGCCCACGGTTCCGCACACCATCGAGATCCTCAAGGGGCTGCGCGACCGGTACGAGGCGCACCACCGCGTGACCTACACCGACGACGCGATCGTCGCGGCGGCGAACCTCGCCGACCGTTACATCTCCGACCGGCAGCTGCCCGACAAGGCGATCGACCTGATCGACGAGGCCGGCAGCCGGATGCGGATCCGCCGCATGACCGCGCCGCCCGACGTCCGCGAGATCGACGAGAAGATCGCCGAGGTCCGGCTCAAGAAGGAATCCGCGATCGACGGCCAGGACTTCGAGCTCGCCGCGCGCCTGCGCGACGAGGAGCGTCAGCTCCAGGAGGAGCGTGGCCGCCGCGAGCAGACCTGGAAGGCCGGCGAGATGGACGTGCTCTCCGAGATCGATGAGGAGGAGATCGCCGAGGTCCTGTCCGTGTGGACCGGCATCCCGGTCTTCAAGCTCACCGAGGAGGAGACGGAGAAGCTCCTTCGCATGGAGGACGAGCTCCACAAGCGGATCATCAGCCAGGAAGAGGCGATCGGCGCGGTCTCGCGTGCGATGCGCCGCACCCGCAGCGGTCTGAAGGACCCGCGGCGTCCCTCCGGCTCGTTCGTGTTCCTCGGCCCATCGGGTGTCGGCAAGACCGAGCTCTCGAAGGCGCTCGCCGAGTTCCTGTTCGGCGACGAGGACGCGCTGATCCAGCTCGACATGTCGGAGTTCCACGACCAGTACACGGTGTCGCGGCTGATCGGGTCCCCGCCCGGCTACGTCGGCTACGACGAGGGCGGGCAGCTCACCGAGGCGGTTCGGCGCAAGCCGTTCTCGGTCGTGCTCTTCGACGAGATCGAGAAGGCGCACCCGAACGTGTTCGACACGCTGCTGCAGATCCTCGAAGACGGCCACCTCACCGACGGCCAGGGCCGCACGGTCGACTTCAAGAACACGATCATCATCATGACGTCCAACCTCGGCACCAGGGACATCCAGAAGGGTGTCTCGGTCGGGTTCACCTCGAACACCGACGAGCGCGGCGACTACGAGCGGATGAAGGGCAAGGTCGAGGAGGAGCTCAAGAAGTCCTTCCGGCCCGAGTTCCTGAACCGGATCGACGAGGTCATCGTGTTCCACTCCCTGTCGATGGACGACGTGAAGCTGATCGTCGACCTGCTGATGCGCCGGGTCGAGGACCAGCTGAAGGCCAAGGACGTCGACATCGAGCTGACCGACGCCGCGAAGACGCTGCTCGCCCAGCAGGGTTGGGACCAGGCGCTCGGCGCGCGGCCGCTCCGCCGCACGATCCAGCGGATGGTCGAGGACCCGCTCGCGGAGAAGCTCTTGCACAAGGAGTACCGCGCGGGCGAGACGATCCTGGTCGACGCGGTTGACGGCGAGATCGTGTTCAGTTCCACGTTTGGGCTCGTCCCACCGGACGCGCCACCCGTTGAGCTCGCAGGCGAACCCGGCTAGGGCCGTCTGCGTCCGCCCCTTCGGGGGCACCAAGGCCGAAGCCCGGCCCCGCGAGGGGACCGGGCTTCTCGGCATCTGGCCTCGGGGCTGCGGTTAGACGCCGTTCGCGGGCACCCGCATCGCCAGGATGTGCTGGTCATCGACCCACTGTGGCGTGTTCAGGTCCGACGGCATGCCCACGTGGGTCAGCTTCGTCACCTTCCCCGTGGTGGCGTCGGCGAGGGCGAGGATGACGATCGGTCGCGTGCCGAACTCGGTGCCGAACTGCATCGTCGGGCGGAACGGCACGTCCTTGTAGTAGGTGAAGGCGATCGTGTTCCCGTCGGGCGAGTACCGAGGTGTGAACGCCGTGGGGGCCGACACCGGGAACCCTCGGTAGTTGCTTCCGTCCGGGTTCATCATCGACAACCCATGGAAGGACTCGTCGACGATCGTCTTGCCATCGGGGGAGTAGGAGGGCGCAGCGTCGTTCCCGTCGTTGTGCGTGATCTGCGTGACGGGACCGCCGTCGGCGGGCACCGTGAAGAGCTCGGCGGTCTTCGAGAATTGCGCATCGCGCTGCTCGTGCGCACCTGCGTTGTCGTAGACGATCGTCTTCCCGTCGGGTGACCAAGCCGGATACTGATCGGTAGCTGGATCGGTGGTGAGCTGTCGCAGACCGGTCCCGTCGCTATTCACGACGTAGATGTCTGGGAAGTTGCCATCGGTCTCTCCATCGAACGCGATCCGCGATCCGTCCGGCGAGATAGCGACGCCGTCGACCACGATCCCGGGCGTCGTGACGAAGTGCGCCGCGGTCCCGTCGGTGTGCATGACGCCGATCTGGTTGTACCCCAACTCGTTCGGCGCGGCGGCGAACGCCATCTGGGTGCCGTCCGGCGTCACGGACGGCGCGTAGGCATCCACCGGCACCGCGTTGATCGTCGACGTCTGCTTGCCGCGCAGATCGACGATCGCTGGCGTCTGCTGTGTGGCGCCGGGGGGCAGGGCCTGCAGGAAGGTCAGGTCGGTCTGTGTGGTCGAGCCTTGACCCTCCGGTGTGACGTCGTTGCGTCGCGCTGCACGGGAGATCGCGAACACGGCGACCCCGAGGACGACGAGCACCGCTGCGACGGCGACGTAGGCCCGGAGACGGCTCTTGCGAACCTCGGCGCGCTGACGCCGGACCTGCCGTTCCAGCGCGTCTGGATCTGGCTTCACCTTGTTGGTGGCCAAGCGGAACACCTCCTGCACGTCAGGCATCCCGGTCTCCTTCCGCTCGGATCGCTCGTCGCCCTTGCGTCGCGAGGGCCCGAACGGTCGAGGGACGCACGCCCAGGATGCGGGCTGCCTGCTCGGACGGATAACCGAGCAGATCGACGAGCACCAAGGCGGCTCTCTGGCGTGCCGTGCAGCCAAGGAGGAGGCCGCGGACGTCAGCCCGCATCTCCGCATCGGTGAACGGATCGCGCTCTTCGTGCACCGGCGTGAGCTTCCGGAGCGCGACCGCCGCTCGGCGGCGCCGTGACCGGAACGCGTTCAAGGCGACCCGGAAGAGATATGCGGTCGGATCGTCGATCCGCTCGATGTCATGCCAGCGTTCCCACAGCCGCAGGAACGCCTCCTGCATGAGCTCTTCGGAGTCTTCCCGATTGCCGGTGACGAAGTAGAGAGCCTTGAAGAGGCGTTCGTGCTCCTCCGCGAAGAACGCGTCGAATCGGGCCCACCCTTCGGCGCGCTCCGCAGGGAACCGGACGACCTCACCTTCTGCTCGCACGGTCCATGGACGCACGGCGCCCATCGTGCGCTTATGCGGGATGGCCCGCTATCCGGTCACGAGGCGTCCGTGGCCAGGCCGCGGAGCTCCTCGGGCACCAGGTCGGCGAACGTCCAGGCCGTCCAGAGGTCGTCCGCGATCTGGTCCCACGGCAGAACGAGCCCCTGACGCGCGAACCACTCGCCGATGCGCCGGACGTCTCGTTCCAGGAACGCGGCGGCGTGGCTGTTCTTCTTCGGATCGACCGCCTGCGGGAAGTCGATCAGGTACACGTCACCGTCCCACACCAGCACGTTGTACGCGGAGAGGTCGCCGTGGACGACGTCGCGGTACAGCAGCTGGGTGAGCGCGCCGTGGATGCGCGACCAGATGGCCTCGACCTCTTCGCGATCGTCCACCGCGTACTCGTGCAGCCGCGGCGCCGCTGCCGACCCGTCGCCGATGTACGTCATCAAGATCGCGTCGTCGGTCCGCTCGATCGGTCGGGGGACGGGCGCGCCGGCATCGGACAGCGCGCGCAGGGTCTCCCATTCGCGGGAGACCCACAGGCCACCTTGCACCTGGCGGCCGAAGGCCGTCTTGCGCTCGAGCGCCACGCGCACGCGGCGCTCCTTTATGAACTCTCCATCGCGATAGAGCTGCTCGTCACGGAAGTCCCGCTTATCGAGCGGGTGATAGAGCTTCAACGCGACCAGTGTCTCGCCCGTGGTGCGCGGGTTCGCGCGGCACAGGTGGACGCTGGCCTCCTTCCCATGTTTCAGCGGGGCGATGACCGCTTCTATGAGCCCTTCGTCGAAGAAGTGCTCGAAGGCTTCGTCGTGCACTGTCTGCTCCTTGGTCGTGATGCGGGCATAGGTCGACCGCGTCCCGAAGCCAGGAGCGACGTGATCAGGTCAGCGCATGACGGAGGGACGCGGCGTGGTGAACACCGAGGCAGGGGTCATGGTCACTGCTCATCCCTCCTTCCGAGGAGCGTCGGCAACTGCGCGTTGCGGGTTGGCACCATAACACGAGGCCGCGCCGGAACGGCTGATTGTCAGGCGCGGATGTCGAGCCGTTCAACGCGCTCGACGATCGACATCGGGATGTGCGTGACCGCGCGGAACCCGTCGCCGTCGGGCAAGATCTCCTGCGCCAGGGACACGAATCGAGGTCCCTCGGACACCAGGAAGCCCACGGTGTGGACCAGGTAGTCGGGACGGATGTCCTCGGCGTCTGACTGGTCGAAATCGAAGAAGGCGTCTCGCCAGATCACCAGGACGGTGGGGTGTTCCAACTGGATCCGGTCGAGCTCGATCTGAGGGTCTCGGTCTCCTCCTTGATCGATCTTGACGACTCGCATCGGCTCCACCTCACCCGCTTGGTATCGGCATCCGGAGGCCGCGGGCGAGGGGTGCGGCCGCAATCACAACCTTCAGACCTGAGGTGAGACGAAGAACCTCACCCGGGTCGGCCGCCACCGTACCCCCCGCCCCTGACACCGCTCCCGTGGGAGCCAGACATGGGCCACCCGAGTTGGCGGGCCCGCCCAGGTGTCAGTGCCGCCGGCTACGGTCGCCCCATGCCGAAGCATCCCGTCTTTGCCTGCGAGGCATGCGGCCAGCAGGCGTCGCAGTGGGCCGGGCGGTGCTCGGGATGCGGCGCCTGGGGCGAGATCCGTGAGCGAGCGCCCGAACGGGAGCGCCGCCGGGAGAGGTCCCAAACAGTCGTGCCGTTGGTCGACCCGGCGGCCACCGATCCGGCCCGGCTCCCAACCGGGCTTTCCGACCTGGACCGGGTCCTCGGCGGAGGCCTCGTCCCGGGCTCGGTGCTCCTGCTCGCGGGGCCGCCCGGGATCGGCAAGTCGACGTTGTTGCTGCAGTGGCTCGCGGCGATGGCTGCCTCCGGCCGTCCCGGGCTCCTCGTGTCCGGCGAGGAGTCGCGTGCCCAGGTGGCGGCCCGGGCACGGCGCATCGAGGTCGACGCCGACGCCGTCTCGTTCGCACCGGGCCGTGACCTCCACGCCGTGCTGGCGGCGGCCAGGGCGGAGGGTCCGGCCGTGCTCGCGATCGACTCGATCCAGACGCTCCGCGACCCCGAGGCGACCACCCAGCCCGGGGGCGTGGCGCAGGTCCGAGGGTGCGTGGACGCGCTCGTGGAACTGGCCAAGACCGACGACATCACGGTGGTCGTCTCCGGTCACGTGACGAAGGACGGCGACCTGGCCGGTCCTAGGGCTCTCGAGCACGCCGTCGATGTCGTCTTGACCTTCGAGGGAGACCCCCGATCGGGCCTTCGGATCGTCTCTGGAGGCAAGAACCGGTTCGGGGCCGAGGGCGAAACCGCCTGGTTCGAGATGGGCCCTGCGGGGCTCGCCCCGATCGACCCGGCGGGGCTGCTCTGCTCGGGCGAGCGGCACCCCGGCGCCGCGGTCGCCCTGCCGTTGGCCGGCCGCCGGGCCCTCGCGGTCGAGGTGCAGGCGCTGGTGGGCGGCGACGACGGTCCGAGCAGGCGCCAAGTCACCGGCCTGGACCTTCGACGGTTCCAGCAGGTCGCGGCGGTCCTCGAGCGCTCGATCGGCCTGCCGCTAGGCCGCTCGGAGCTCTTCGGAGCCGTCGGGGGCGGGATCAAGGTCGACGATCCCGCGGGCGATCTCGCCGTGGCGGCGGCGCTCGCCTCGGCCGCGACGGGCCAAGCGCCCCCCGAGGCGGCTGCATTCGTGGGGGAGATCGCGCTCACCGGCCAGGTCAGGCCCGCCCCCGCGATGGAGCAGCGGATCGCGGCCGCCCGGGCGGCGGGCTGCTCGGTGCTCTTCGGACCCGAACGCGCAGGTCCCTTGGACGGTTTGCAGCTGGTCACGGTGGGTCATATCTCCGAGGCCGTGGGTTGGGCGCTCTCACCTGCGGGAACGGTTCCGCGCCGCCGGGCCTCATAGGTCGTCGAGGCCACCGGATGGCGCGTATAGCCCTCTGACCTGCAGATTTGGGTTGCGCCGGAAGGGGTCACCGTGCTACCCTCCTGACTAGTCACCGCACTTCGTGCGGTTCCACTTCTTCCACCGGGAGGGTTCGTGGCGTTCAGGAAAGGCGACACGGTCGTGCACCCCGAACATGGGGCTGCCGTAGTGGAAGAAGTGCGCGAGAAGGAATTCCTCGGCGAGAAGCGCAAGTACCTGGTGTTGCGGGTCGTCTATGGCGACCTCACCGTGCTGGTGCCGACCGATTCGACCGACCAGGTCGGCCTCCGGGCGTGCGTCAGCAAGAACGAGGCCAAGAAGATCCTCAAGGTGCTCACCGAGGACGAGAGTTCTGTCGCCGCCAACTGGAGCCGTCGGTTCAAGAACAACCTCGAGAAGCTCCACTCCGGTGACCCGTACGAGGTCGCCGAGGTGTTGCGGAACCTCGCGATCCGCGATCGTGAGAAGGGCCTGTCGGCCGGTGAGAAGCGCATGATCACCAAGGCCCGCCAGATCCTGATCTCCGAGCTCGCGTTCGCGACCGGCAAGTCCGAGGACGAAGCCGAGATCATGATCGACGGGGTCCTGGAC
>DASYOY010000011.1:0-17478 GCA_036007245.1 Actinomycetota bacterium
GTGATCGGCCGGCCGATCGGCTCTCGCGACGCCGAGCTGACGCTGCTCGGCGACGTCGCCGCCGTGATGCGCGACGCCTCGATCTGCGGGCTTGGGCAAACGGCAGCGAGCGCCGTCCAATCGGCGATCACGACGTTCGGCCTGTTCGACGGAGAGGCAACCGCATGAGCGCGATCCCCGTCGAGACGCCCCGCAAGCTGATGGACATCGACATCGACGGGACGACGGTCCGTGTGCCCGAAGGTTCCACCATCCTGGACGCCTGCCGTGCGATCAGCGTCGACGCGCCGACGATGTGCTACGCGGACAACCTGACGCCGATCAACGCCTGCCGAGTCTGCGTGGTCGAGGTCGAGGGTTCTCGCGTGCTGGTCCCTGCCTGCTCGCGCAAGGCCGAGGCCGGGATGAGGATCTCGACCGACACCGAGCGTGTCCGGCATTCCAGGAAGCTCGTGATGGAGTTCCTCGGTTCGAGCGTCGACACATCGCTCGCGAGCGCTGATTGGCACCGCTGGCAGGACGAGTACGCGGCGAACCCCGAGCGGTTCGGCGCCGCGATGGATCCGATGCCGGCGGGGGAGCGAGACACGCGTGAACCAGGGCATCACCACGACCCCGATCCCACCGTGGCCGAGACGGTTGAGCAGCCGGTCACGATCGACAACGACCTCTACGTCCGCGACTACGGGCGGTGCGTGCTCTGCTACAAGTGCGTCGAAGCGTGCGGTACCGACGCGCAGCACACGTTCGCGATCGCGGTGGTGGGCCGTGGGTTCGACGCGCGGATATCGACCGAGTACGCCGTGCCGCTCGACGCGAGCGCCTGCGTCTACTGCGGCAACTGCATCGGGGTGTGCCCGACCGGCGCGCTGATGTTCAAGAGTGAGCACGATATGCGTGAGGCGGGGACGTGGGACGAGTCCGCGCAGACGGTGACCAACACGATCTGCCCCTACTGCGGCGTCGGATGCGAGCTCGAGGTTCACGTGCAGGACAACACCATCGTGAAGATCGGCTCGCCCGCCGACCAGTTCGTCACGCACGGACATCTGTGCGTGAAGGGTCGGTTCGGGTTCCAGTTCGTGCAGCGCCGCAAGCGCCGGGACGATGCCGCCGCTCCGTAGCGGCATCGTGCTCGCCGGCGGACGCTCGACCCGGTTCGGCGCGGACAAGCTGGCCGCTTCGCTCGACGGGGTCCCGTTGGTGCGCCGCGCCGTCGACGCGCTCGCGACCGTCACCGACGGCGTGATCGTCGTCCTGCCGCCGGGGGTCGAGCGCGACGATCTGCCGAGCGATGTGACGGTGACCCACGACCTGCAGGAGGGCGAGGGCCCACTTGCCGGATTGCATACCGGGTTGCTGGCAGCCGTTCGAACCGACCAGGTGGTGGTAGCCGGCGGCGACATGCCGGAGCTGCAGCCCTCCGTCTTGCGGTTGCTGCTGGACACCCTGGACGACGCGTCCGTCGATGCGGCGGCGCTTGCCGTCGGCGACCTGCCGCGCCCGCTGCCGATCGCGCTACGGACCTGGCCGGCCGCCGACGCCGTCCACACGCTGCTCCACGCGGGACGCCGCCGGTTGCGCGATGCGCTCGACTCACTGCGGACCGCCGTGATCGACGAGGCGACGTGGACGGCGCTGGACCCGGGACGGCTGACGCTCCGCGACATCGACGAGCCCGGCGACCTGTCGGGGTAGGCTCCCTGGCCATGACGCACGTGACGCCCGCGCACGTGGGCCGGTTCGAGATCCGGACGATCTGCGAAGGGTTCGCACCGCTTCCGACCGCGGAAGAGTTCCCCGACCTGTCCGTCGACTGGGACGCGGAACGACGCGCCTACCCCTGGGCCTATCACGGCGCCGACGCGTGGGCATGGCACGTCCACGCGTTCGTCGTCGAGACGCCCGACGCGATGGTCGTGGTCGACACCGGGACGGGCCCATTCGGTCCGTACCGACCGTGGGAGCACTGGAACGCCGACGCGTGGGCCAAGGAGGATCTCGCCGACGTGGCGCACGTGGTGCTCACGCATCTGCACGCCGACCACGCGGGCGGGATCGAGGCCGCGGAACTCGAGCCTCGGTTCCCGAACGCCGCCTATCACCTGCACTCGGCCGACCTCCGCTACTTCGAAGGCGCACACGACGATGACTACATCGCGATCCGGCCGGCGCAACGCCTCGAGTCGCTCGGCCTGCTGCGGACCGACGGCACGAACCACGACATCGTGCCCGGGGTGCGGGTGATCCACGCGCCGGGCCATACGCCGGGGCATCGCGCGGTGCTGCTGACCGACCGCGACGAGGGCGTGCTGTTGACCGGCGACCTGCTCCACCAGCCCATCCAGATCGTCGAGCGCGAATGGTTCTCCGAGCACGACGACGACCCGCTGCTCGGGGTCGCCTCACGCCGCCTGTTGCTGTGGCGTGCCGAGACGCACGGGTACCGGATCGGTGTGAGCCACTTCGCCGAGCCCTTCGGCTCGATCGAACGCGGCCGCTGGGTCGGCGACCCCGGTTAGCCCTCCTGCGGCCGGAGGCTCCAGGGAACAGGCCCGGCCGCCGATATCGTGACCTTCGTCCGCCGACGTGCTGCGCAGGAAGGAGCATGATGCACCGGGTCGTGATCGCCCTCGGAGGGAACGCGCTGCTTCGTCGCGGCGCGCCCGACACCTACGAGGAGATGTACGCCGCCGCACGGACGGCCGCGGAGCGCATCGCCGATGTCGCGGCCGCCGGGTGGGAGGTCGTGGTCACCCACGGCAACGGGCCGCAGGTAGGCCGGATCTTGATGCAACAGGAGGCCGCGGCCAAGCAGGTGCATCCGATGCCGTTGGACGTCTGCGGCGCGGAGAGCCAAGGCCAGATCGGCTACCTCCTGCAGGTCACGATCGGCGATGTCTTCTTCGAGCGTGGCACCGAGCGCCCGGTCACGACGATCTTGACGCTCACGCGGGTCCGGCCGCAGGATCCGGCGTTCCGCAACCCCACCAAGTACGTCGGGCCCTACCTCACCGAGGCGCAGGCCCACCGTCGGGAGGAGCAGCGTGGGTGGGCGGTCAAGCCCGATCCCCACGGCGGCTGGCGCCGGGTGGTTCCGAGCCCGAAGCCGTACTCGATCGTCGAGACGCCCGTGATCCGCCAGCTGATCGCCGACGGCGTGATCGTGATCGCGGCCGGAGGCGGCGGCGTGCCGGTGATCGAGAAGGGCCCGCGTCTGATCGGCAAAGAAGGCGTTGTCGACAAGGACCTGGCGGCCGCGATCCTCGCGCGCGAGGTCGACGCGGAGGTGCTGCTGATCCTCACCGACGTCCCGCGCGTGCAACGCGGTTTCGGCTCGCTGATGCCCGAAGACATCGAGCAGATGGACGTCGCCGAAGCGCGGCGGCTGCTCAAGAAGGGCGAGTTCGGCGGCGGATCGATGGGGCCGAAGGTCGAAGCCGCGGTCCATTTCGTGGCCGAAGGCGGTGGCCGGGCGGTGATCGCCGACCTGGCGCAGGCGACCGAGGCGCTCGCCGGCACCGCCGGCACGGAGATCGTCGCGAGCGAGGGTTAGCGGCGCTCGGAGCGGCCGGGGTTGCGGAACTGCTGCCCGACCACGTAGAGCGCGAACAGGCCCACCAGGGCGGTCAGCAGCGCGAGGCTGACGAGGAAGATGTCCTCGAGGATCCCGAAGTGCTCTGGGAGGAGTCGCGCCAGCACGCGCCCATCCTACTTGCTGGCCCGCGGCTCCCCGGTCCGCCGCTGGTCGCCGGTAGGGTGCCTGCATGCGTCTGGGCGTGCTCACGGGGGGCGGCGACTGTCCGGGGTTGAACGCGGTGATCCGCGCGATCGTCCGCACCGGTGCGCAACGTGACGTGACGTTCGTCGGGTTCCTGGACGGGTGGCGCGGCGTCCTCGACGACGAGACGATGGTGCTCGACCCGGTGACCGCGCGAGGGATCCTGCATCGGGGTGGGACGACCTTGGGGAGCTCGGGCGTCAACCCGCTCCGTGCCGAGGACGGCCCCGGCCGCGTGCAGGCGGCGATGGAACGCCACGGGCTGGATGGGCTGGTCGCGATCGGTGGCGAGGGCACGCTCGGCGCCGGCGCGGCGCTCTCGGACCTCGGGATCCCCGTGATCGGCGTGCCGAAGACGATCGACAACGATCTGCCCGGCACCGACGTCACCGTGGGGTTCCACACCGCGGTGCAGGTTGCGAGCGACGCGATCGACCGGCTCCACACGACGGCGGAATCCCATGACCGCGTGATGGTGATCGAGGTGATGGGTCGCAACGCCGGCTGGATCGCGCTGTACGCGGCGCTCACGGGTGGCGCCGACATGCTCCTGATCCCGGAGAAGCCGTTCGATATCGAAGACGCGTGCGCACATCTTCGGCACCGGCACATGAACTACGCGTCGTTCTCGATCGTCGTGGTCGCCGAGGGGGCGGAGCCGGAACCCGGCACGATGCCGCATCCGGAGTACCCGCTCGACGAGAACGGCTACCCACGACTCGGCGGCATCTCCAACATGGTCGCGCCCGAGATCGAGAAGCGGACGGGGTTCGAAACCCGCGTGACGATCCTCGGACACGTGCAGCGCGGCGGCACGCCGGTCGCGTTCGACCGGATGCTTGGGACGCGGTTCGGGATCGCGGCGGTCGAACTCGCCGCGGCCGGCGGCTGGGGGCGGATGGTCTCTCGCAAAGGCCAGGACATCGCCGACGTCCCCCTCGCCGAGGCGACCGGCCCACGCAGAGTGGTGCCGCCGGATCTCTACCGCGAGGCCGAGATCTTCTTCGGATAGGCGCCGGTAGACTCCCTGGTCATGCCGCGGTTCCGGGTCGACCTGCGCTCCGACACCGTTTCGACGCCCTCCGAAGCGATGCGTGCTGCGATGGCATCGGCCGAGGTCGGCGACGCCTGGTACGGGGACGACCCGACGGTGAACCGGCTCCAGGACCGCGCGGCGGAGCTCACCGGCAAGGAGGCCGCGCTCTACGTCGCCACCGGGACGATGGCCAACCAGATCGGGGTGCGACTGCACGCCGGGGGCCACGGACATCTCGTCGCCGCGGAGATCTCAGCGCACATCGCCACCACCGAGGTGATGACGAGCGCGGTGCTCGCCGGGATCGCGTACCGAACCGGACACGAGCATCCGCACGGCTACATGACCGCGGCGCTGGCCGAGCGCCTGCTCGAACCCGACGACTACTTCGACGTCGAGGTCGTCGATGCACTCGGCGTCGAGAACACCGTCGGCGCATATGGCGGCACGATCCTCCCGAGCGTGGAGCTGCGGGCGATCCGAGACGTCACGAACCGGGCGGGCGTCGGCGTGCACCTCGACGGGGCTCGCGTCTGGAACGCGGTCGCGGCCACCGGCGAGGACGTCCGCGCCTGGACCGACCAGGTCGACACGATGATGTTCTGTCTCAGCAAAGGCCTCGGCGCGCCGATCGGCTCCGTCTTGTGCGGGCCGGCGGACCTGATCCGCGAGGCAAGGCGCATCTGGATCCTCTACGGCGGCGCCTGGCGCCAGGCCGGGATCATGGCTGCCGCCGGGTTGCTCGCCCTCGACACGGGGCGCGACCGGCTGGTCGCAGATCACGCGAGAGCCCGCAGGCTCGCGGAGGCGATCGCGGAGCTCCTGCCCGGCAGCGTCGATCTGGACCGGGTCGTAACGAACATGGTCTTCGTCGACACCGATGCCGTGGGGCTGCGGACGGGCGAGGTGCTCGACCGGCTCGCCGGCTCCGGCGTGGGCGCCGTCCCCGTCCCGACGGGCGTGCGGATGGTCACCCACGTCGACATCGACGACGAAGGCGTTGCGACGGCGATCGACGCGTGGAAGACGATCGCCGGCGACGTCCCGAAGGAGGCTTCGTGAGCCTGTTCCAGAAGAACTACCCGCCCGAGATCGCCAAGCGGGTCCCCCCGGGCCAGCGGCTGGTCAAGACCTGGCCGGTGCTGCACTACGGCCCCATCCCGAAGTTCGACGGGGTCAACTGGGATCTCGAGATCTCCGGACTGGTGCAGGAGCCCTACACGCTCACCTACGAGGAGCTGCGCGCGCTGCCGAGCGTCACGATCGACGCCGACATGCACTGCGTGACCGGTTGGTCCCAGCTGGACAACGCCTGGGAGGGCGTGTCGTTCGCGACGCTCCGTGACCGCGCGAAGCCCCTGCCGGAGGCCAAGTGGGTGATCGCGCACTGCGCCTACAACTACACGTCCAATCTGTCCCTCGAGGCGATGAGCGACGACGACGTGCTGGTTGCTTGGCGCAAGGACGGCGAGGATCTGTCGCCGGATCACGGATGGCCGCTCCGGCTCGTCGTGCCCAAGCGGTACGCGTGGAAGAGCGCGAAGTGGCTGACCGGGCTCGAGTTCTCCGCGAAGAACACCCGCGGGTTCTGGGAGGTCCGGGGCTACCACATCCATGCGGAGCCCTTCGCCGAGGAGCGGTACAGCTATCAGGAGGGACCCGGGGCCGAGCTCGAACTCTGACTCCCTCCACGAGTCCTGCTACGAGCGCTGATTGACACCGGCGCGCACGCTGGGGAACGATGCGCCCCATGCGTGTCCGTCGGATCCTCTCCGCCGTTTCTGCCTTGATCTTCGTCGCCGGCCTTGCCGCCGAGCCGATCGGCCCTGCGGCGGCGTCGCCCAAGACCGTCAAGATCGCGGCGGTCGGCGACATGGTCTGCTCGGGTCCGCCCAACAAGGGCGCCGACCCGACCTCGACCGATCGCCGATATATCCGCGGGTTCTGTCAGTACGGCAAGGTGGCGAACCTGATCGCCAACGGGAACTACGATCGATTCCTGCCGCTCGGAGACCTGCAGTACTACTACGGCGCCTATCCCGACTTCCAACGGTGGTACGACCCGACGTACGGCAGGGTCATGTCCATCACGATGCCGTCACCGGGCAACCACGAGAGCTACACGGTGGACGCGCAGGGGAACCCGTACGCGGGCTACCGGAAGTACTTCGGTGATCGCGCGCACTGGAAGAACCGGCTCGGCGGGTCGTATTCCTACAACCTCGGCGCATGGCACATCGTGTCGCTGAACTCGCAGTGGTGCTGGAGCTACACGTCGGTGTTCTACGGCGGCCACTGGCACACCGTGCCGGCGTGGGGGAGCGGATCGCCGTGGGGCTGCCACAAGGGCGACCCGATGTATGACTGGTTCGTCCGCGACATGAAGCAGCACCAGAACGACTGCACGCTCGTGTACTTCCACCACCCCTCGTACTTCGGCGTCGGCAGCGGCTGGCCCGGCGGGACGGGTTCCCTGCTCCACGGCGTGTATTCGCACACGCGGCCGCTGTACCGCGTCTTCTACCGCAACGGTGGCGACGTCGTGCTGAACGGGCACGAGCACTTCTATCAGCGGACCGTGCCGATCAACCCGCTCGGCAAAGCCGATCCTGCGCACGGCTTCACGGAGTTCATCGTGGGAACCGGCGGCGACACGCTGCAGCCGATGATCCCGGTGCGCAAGATGCCGAAGGAGATCGCCGCGGCCAGCAACACCGCGTTCGGGATCTTGTCGATGACGCTCGCGCCCCACGGCTACACGTACAGGTTCGTGCCGGTCCAAGGGAGCCCGGGACGATGGGTCTTCTCGCCGCGTCGCGGCTACAAGATCTTCAAGAACGGCAGCGGTACGGGGTACGTCGACTCCGGCACCGGCACCTGCCACGGCGCGCCGTAGCTAGGCGACGTACAGCGTGATGGTGTCGCCCGCATGGACGGTCGCGCCCGCGGTGGGGTTCTGACCGATCACGGTGGTGTGCGGCGTCCCCGGCACATCGAAGAACGACACCTTCAGTCCGTACGTGTCGGCAAGCGATGTGGCTTGGTCCGGCGTCAGGCCGGTGAACCGGGGGACCGGGAAGGTCTCCGGACCTTGCGAGACGGTCAGGGTGACGGGGGAGCCGTACGGCGTCTTCGTTGCTTCTGACGGCTCGACCGAGATCACCTGGCCGCGCGCGATGTCGTTGGAGTAGGCGGTGTGCACGACGGGAACGAACCCCGCTGCTCGCAGGGCCTTCTCCGCGGCGTGCTGGCTCTTCCCGATCACAGCCGGCACCGGCACCGGAGCGTGCCCCTTGCTTACCCACAGATCGACGGCCGACCCCTTCGGGGCGTTGCCGGTCGCGGGCGACTGCCGGACGACCGACCCGTCGGGGATCGTGTCGTCGTAGATCTGCTTCACGTCGCCGCGGGTGAGCCCTTGGCCCTCCAGCGCCGCGGTGGCCTTGTCGAGCGTCATGCCGGTGAGATCGGGAACCGGCACGGGTGGCGGTCCGAGCGAGGGCACGAGCGTGACGGTCGAGCCCTGGCGGAGGCTCGTCCCTACGGGAGGATCGACGCTCAGCACCGTTCCCTTGGGCGACGACGCGTCGTACTGGCCGTGGGCGACCACCACGGTGAAGCCGAGGTTGTTCAGCTGCCCGCTCGCGTCTTGCACGGACGTCCCGACCACCGTCGGCACGTCGTGGCTGTGCGGGATCACGTAGGTCCACGCACCCCACGCAGCCGCCGCGATGATCGCGATCGCGAGCAGGACGACGAGGACACCTCGGCCCCGTCGTCGCCGCCGGTGCGCGCCCGGTTGCGGGATGGTCTGCGTGATCGCGGACCCGGCAGGCACCGCAGGCATCGCGGCGGTTCCTTCTCCTGCCGTCTCGCCCTCGCGCACGATGCGCGGAACGTCTGCGACCAACGAAACGAGCGTGCGGGCGCGCTCGAGATGCGGGACGATCGTGGTCAGGTCGCGGCGCATCTCGGCGGCCGACTCCGGGCGCATCTCGCGGTCGGGGTCCGTGGCGCTCGCGATGAAGCCATCGAGCTCGGTGGTCAAGCCGGCGATGGCAGCCGAAGGCGCCGGCACGCGGTCGGACAGATGCTTATAGGCGATCGCCATCGGTGTCTCGCCGGTGAACGGTAGACGGTCGGTCAGCAGCTCGTACCCGACGATCCCCAAGGCGTAGAGGTCGGAGCGTGGGTCCGCGGGCTCGCCACGGATCTGCTCGGGAGAGAGGTACTGCACGGTCCCGGTGACCGCGCCCGCCCGCGTGCTCTTCGCGTCGGCGAAGGCGCGCGCGAGCCCGAGGTCGGTCAGCTTCACCACACCTTCGGTCGTGATCAAGATGTTCTCGGGCTTGAGGTCGCGGTGCACGATGCCCTTGGCGTGCGCGTGCTCGAGTGCCGCGAGCGTCTGGTCGAGCACCGCCGCGGCCTGTGCCGGCGCGAGCGCTCCGCGCGCGTTCAAGATCTCGCGCACGGAACGGCCGTGCACGTACTCCATCACCATGTAGTAGATGCCGTCGACGGCGCCCCAGTCGTAGACGGTGACGATGTTCGGGTGGTTCAGCGTGGCGGCCGCGCGAGCTTCCCGCCGGAACCGGTCCACGAACCCCTGGTCGCCCGAGAGCGACCGATGCAAGACCTTGATGGCCACCTCGCGCGCAAGCACGGCGTCGTGCGCCAGGTAGACCTCGCCCATGCCGCCGACCGCGATCCGCTCGGTGATGTGATAGCGGCCGTCAAGGGTGACCAGGGCGGCAGCGGTCGCCTTGGCCTGTGTCATGCTCTTCGACATCGAACTCCCATCGGGGAAGCGCTCTATCGCAACGGGAGCGCGTCGGAGGAAATCCTAGACCGGAGGAACGGCCCAACCGTGGAGCCACTGCGACCAACCCTCAGCCAGGCGGCGCTCGAGGAGCTCGGCGATGAGCTCGACCGGATCGCGGGCGCCGTGGCCGCCGGGAACCACGATCTGCGGGCGCTCGGCTTCTGGCGGGTCGTGGGGCGCATCAAGCGCGACCAGCTGGCCATCGCCCACTACGCCGACGAGGTCGCGCGGATCGACACCCACGTCTTCCGAACGGCGGTTCGAACCCGTGTTCGACCATGGATCGGCGTCTCGGCTCTGCTGTTCCTGTCGATCGGCGGCGTGGCAGCCGTGGTCCTGGCCGGGATCTGGACGGGCCTTTGGGCGGGGCTGGCGATCGTGGGTGCGGGTGTGGCGTGGGCGATCGGCTGGCACCTGCCGGCCCACGCCTTCGCGGGCTGGCTCGCGGGGATCCGGTTCACCGACGCCTTCCTCGGCGGGCCGCCGCCACCACGACCGGGCGTGAAGACCGACTATGGGACCTATCTGCGCGCCGAGCCGGCGCTCCGTGTCTGGTTCCACGCGAGCGGCGCGATCGCGACGAAGCTCGCCCCGTTCGTCGCGCTGGCGCTGTGGCCCGTGACGAAGGCCCCCGGGTGGGCGGCCTGGGTGCTGCTCGGGCTCGGGATCCTGCAGATCGCGACGGATGTGGCGTTCAGCAGGAAGTCGAGCGATTGGAAGAAGGTCGCCCGGGAGCGTACGGTCGCGCGCGACATCCGCAACCGGTGGAACCGGTTCTGACCGTCTAGCGCAACCAGGTCTGGATGATGACCTTCGAGAACTGCCAGCCATAGCGCAGCGATGCGGGCTTCTTCGTCGTCCCGCTCGCGCGGGCGACGATCGTGACCGGCACCTCGACGACACGTGCGCGGTGCCGCAGCGCCTCGATCAGGATCTCGCTGGTCCAGAACCGGTCCTGCTCGAGCACCAAACGCTCCAACAGGTCGGCGCGCGCGGCGCGGTAGCCGCTCGACGGGTCCGTGATCCGCCGCCCGGTCAACACGGACACCACTCGCGAGAACACGTGGACGCCGATGTGGCGGATCATGCTTTCCCGTTCGAACGCGCCGAGTAGGCGCGACCCGTTCACGTAGTCGGCGGACTCCTCGACGATCGGCGCGAGCATCACCGGGAGCTCGCTCGGCAGGTGCTGGCCGTCGGCGTCCATCGTCACGACGATCTCCGCATCGAGCTCCAAAGCGATCTCGTAGCCGACCCGGAGCGCCAGGCCGCCGCCCCGGTTGATCGGAAGCTCCGTGACGAGCGCGCCTGCGTCGCGTGCGGCGACGGCCGTCCCGTCGGTGCTCCCGTCGCTCACGACGACGGGCACCACGCGCAGGCCGGCCACCGAGTCGGGTATCGCCTCGATCACCGCACCGACGTTGTCGGCTTCGTTGAACGCCGGCAGGACCACGACGATCCGGCCGCCCGCCGGCAGCGCCGCCGCGCGCCCCCAGTCGAACCGCTCCCGTCCGAGCGCCTCCACCAGCAGACGCATGCTGCGGTCGTTCGTGTCGCTCGCCGACTGCACGCGCAGGACCAGGAAGAACAGCGCGATCACGGCGAGCACCACGACGAACAGCTCGCGTCGCTCGTTGCCCGGCGCGATGTTGAACCACCCGAACAGCGGCCCGTACCACGACGGCCGGATCGCGAGGATCGTCACGCCGATCGACAGAGCGCCGGCGATCAGCAGGGTGAGCCGGCTGATGCGGCGCCGGTCATACGCGCGCGCCGCGAGATACAGGACGACGAGCGCCGCGACGACACCCAGGAACCGGATCGTCGTCACAGGCAGATCATGTGGCCGGGCGCCACCGGTCCTGGGGCACGATGTGCTCGGTGATCACCCGATCACGGAACCGTTCGATCACCGACAGCATCGATCCGACCAGCTCCCTCGACAGCAGATGCGGTTTCAACCCGAGGTCGAGCAGCTTGGTGTGCGCCGGGTTGTAGTAGTGCGTCTCGGCCTCGACGCGCGGGTTATCCAGCGGCTGGATCTCGACGTCGAACCCCGCACGCATGCCGGCCTTCTGCACGATCTCGGCCAGTTCCATGATCGAGAACGACTCCGTGAACTGGTTGAAGACACGGAACTCGCCTGGCTCGGCGGGGTGCAGCACCGCGAGCTCGACGCACCGCAGCGTGTCGACGATGTTGAGGTACCCGCGCGTCTGCCCGCCGGTGCCGTACACCGTCAGCGGGTGCCCGATCACCGCTTGCACACAGAAGCGGTTGAGCGCGGTCCCGAAAACGTCGTCGTAGTCGAAGCGCGTCGCGAGCCGGTCGTCCAGCCGGGCCTCGTCGGTCTGGATCCCGTAGACGACCCCCTGGTTGAGGTCGGTCGCACGCAGGCCCCAGACGCGGCACGCGAAGTGGATGTTGTGCGAGTCGTGCACCTTCGACAGGTGGTACATCGAGCCGGGCACCTTCGGGAACGGCAGATAATCGGACCGGCCGTTGTGGACGATCTCGAGGTATCCCTCTTCGATGTCGATGTCCGGCGTTCCGTACTCGCCCATCGTGCCGAGCTTCACCAAGTGGCAGTCGGGCGCGAGGTCGCGCATCGCCCACAAGACGTTCAGCGTGCCGACGACGTTGTTGGTCTGGGTGAAGACCGCGTGGTCGCGATCCTTCATCGAGTAGGGCGCGCTCGGCATCTCGCCGTAGTGCACGATCGCGTCGGGGTGGAAACCGCCGATCACGTCGGTCGCGACCGCCGGCTCGGTGAGGTCGCCCTCCGTGACGCCGATCGTGCGCCCGGTGACGTCGAGCCACGCGGTCGCGCGGGCCGTCAGGTCGGGCAGGATCGGCGTCAACGAGTCAGTGCCGGCCTCGGCGTGGGCACGCCGGCGCAGATAGTTGTCGACCACGTGCACGTCGTGGCCTTGCTGCGAGAACCGCATCGCGGTGGGCCAGCCCAGATATCCGTCACCGCCCAGGATGAGGATGCGCATGTCAGAACGTCCTTCGATCGCGGGAGCGGTACCGATGGTACCGGTTGGAGGCTGCATCACCTCGCGAGGTCGGCCAGGGTTTCCAGCACCCTATCGACCTCATCGAGGGTGTGATAGTGACAAAAGCCTATGCGTACGGCCCCGCCGGTCTCGAGCAACCCGAGCCGTTCGAACACTTCGATCGCGTAGTAGTGCCCTTCCCACGTGAAGATGCCGCGATCTCCCAGTTGCCGTGACGTGTCGAGCGGATGTTGGTCGCCCACGCGCAGCGCGAAGGTCGGCGTGCGCTCGTCGATGCGCGCAGGGTCGGCGATCCCGAGCAGGCGAACGTTGGCGAGCCCGGCGATCCCATCGAGAAAGCGTGTGGCGAGCTCGCGCTCGTGCGCCTCGAAGGAGGCGTAGCCGCGGCGCACCGCGTCGCGTCGGTCCCCGCCGCCGCCGATCTCGGCGATGTACTCGATCGCCGCGATGGTGCCGGCCATCGCCTCGTGGCTCTGCGTGCCTGATTCCCACCGGTCGGGATCGTCGTCGGGCGCCGCGCGGAGCTTGTAGGGCGTGAGCGAGGCGAGCAGCTCGGCGCGCACCGCCGCCATCCCCTGGTGGGGACCGAAGTACTTGTACGGCGACGTCGCGACGAGGTCGGCGCCGAGCCCGTGCAGGTCGATCGTCCGGTGCTGCGCGAGATGGACGCCGTCGAGCGCGACGAGCGCACCGGCCTGCTTCGCGAGCGCGATGACGTCGGCAACCGGGGGCGTCGTGCCGACGGCGTTGGACGCGAGGGTGCAGGCGACGAGCTTGGTTCGAGGACCGATCGTCGTCGCGAGGTCGTCGAGATCGAGCGTGACGTCGTCCGGACGCACGTCGACCCATCGGACCGTCGCGCCCGCATCCTCGGCGGCGAGGATCCAGGGCCGCACGTTCGCGTCGTGATCCAGGCGCGTGACGGCGATCTCATCGCCCGGCCCCCACGTGCGCCCGATCGATCGCGACAGGTGCAACAGCAGCGACGTCGCGTTCTGCCCGAAGACGATCTCGCCCGGATCACAGCCGAGCAGATCGGCGCCCGCGCGCCGCGCGTCCGAGATCAACGTGTCGATCTCCTCGCTCACCCGGAAGGCTCCGTGGGTGTTGGAGGCGCCGGCGCGCATCCGAGCCGTCACGGCGTCGATCGCCGTGTCGACCATCTGCGAGCCCCCCGGCGCGTCGACCCAGACGTATTGCCGGCCGTCCGGTCCGGTCCGTCCGAGCGCAGGGAACCGCGATCGGATCGCCGTCACATCGAAGGTTTCGGTGGTCGCCACGGCCGAAGCCTCCCATATCTCCGAACGCGAAGGGCGCCCCGTGGGGGGCGCCCTTCGGAACCTGCGTGACCCGTCGCGGTCAGGCCTGCGCTGCGTCCAGCTCGGTACCGAGCTGCGCCGAGGACAGTCCCTCGTGGCGCGCACGAAGGTCGATGTACAGCAGGACGTACACCAGGGCCACCCATGGCGCGGTGATGATCTGCGCGATGCTCGAGAAGATCCATGAGCCCAGGAACGAGCTTCCGCCGATCGCGGTCAAGATCCCGTTCACGATCCCGGCCAGGATCGCGGCCACGATGATCACGCCAAATGTGTGCCACCAGTGGCCGCCCACCAGGCGCCACGAGCGCTTCATCGAATCGACCGCGCCGAGCCGCTCGATGATGAACCCTGCGACGGAAACCGACAGGAACACCAGGAAGATGATCCCCGGGATGATGAACAGGATGAACCCGACCCCGACGACCAACCCGATCAACAACGCGAGACCGATCAACCCCCAGATGCGCGAGAACGCGTAGCTGTAGCTCGCCTTCACGTCGACCTCGCGACCGAGCGTGGCCGCGGCGCCGCCTCGGGTCACGGCGCCCGCCAACAGCTGCTGGATCGCGATGGCGATGAAGAACCCGATCGCCGACAGCAACGCCCCACGGAAGAACCCGCCGGTGCACTTGTTGACGACGTCTTGCAGCGTCTGCGCGTTCTGGAGATCTGCGCTCGTACATGTCGGCTTGAAGATGACCTTCGTCAGCAGCGCCGACACGAACGTCAGCGGGATCACCACGATCGCGACGATCTGGATCAGCTTGGCGGCGTTGGCGCGATACAGCTCGAACGCGGCCGTCAGGATGTCGCCGAGGCCCCGCTGCGGGATCGCCCCGCCGCCGCCGGCGCTTGGTGGTGGTGGTGGTGGGGGCGCCATCCCACCGTCGTCGAACCCGGACATACCCAGCCCTCCTCGGGGTCTCGGGGAACGGCCGGATAGTACGCCCGAAGGACGGGCCGTGTGGGAGGCCTACCGCCAGCTCAGGCGGGCACCAGGTCCCAGCCGGCGGGCAACTCCGGCGCCGGCCACGCGGGATCGGGACGCCAGGAGGCCCAATCCTCGTCGAAGGGGGGCTCGCGCAGCAGGATGTGCTCCACCGCTCGCTCACCCCAATAGCGGAACCAGGCGGCGTCTTCCTCGGTGAACAACCCGCCCTCGATCGCCTCTTCGAGCTCGTCCTCGTCCTTCCACGCCCAGGTCGAGCGGTCGGGCGGGATCGTGACATCCAGGATGTGCTCGACCAGGTCGAACCCGGTCGTCGAGCGCGCGAGGGGGGTCTGGAGGTTCACGTAGTACTCGTTCAGGTCGCCACCGGCTCCGTAGCCGAGGATCACCGCATACGGCGTGTCGGGGAACGCGAACGAGAGGTTCCAGTTATCGGCGCGCTCGACGTCTCGCAACGTCCAGTCGGCGGTCGGGATGCGTAGCGGCTCACCCTCGAGGCCGACGGGCTCTTTGGCGATCACCTGCGGCGGGACGAGGAGCATCGTGACGTTCGGCTCGTCTCGGACGACGGTGGCCGGCCGGGCGTACCACACGCGTCCGTCCCAGAGCTCACGGATCGCAACCGTCGTGCCTGGCTCGAACGGCGGGAGCGCCTCTTCGATGCCGGTGCTGCTCGTCCCCCCCATGGACCCGAGCGTACCGTCGCGACATGTGCGCTTCGGCGCGGGCTCGTTGCGGTTCGGTGACGCCGAGATCCGTCTTGACGGATGTCAGACGAGGGGAGTAGCGTCGTCCTCCCTCCTCGAACATATGTTCGATTCATCAGGAGGCCAGGTACAACAGGGACATCGACTGGCCGGGGAACCAGATGACCAAGCGTTTCGACGAAGAGGTCCTCGTCGAACGCGACGCCGGGATGCCGGCGGCGTTCGAGTGGCGCGGGCGCCGCTACGAGGTAGCCGACGTGATCGGCAAGTGGCGGATCGAGGGGCAGTGGTGGTCCGACGGGCGCGACCGCGAGTACTGGCGGGTCGAGGCGCGCGGGGGCGCGGTCTGGGATCTCTATTTCGATCGCCAGCGCGATCGCTGGCACATGGAGCGGCTGTGGGACTGACGGACGGCCGCCGCCCGCAGGGAACCCCGACCTCCCGGACGTACGCTGCGGTCGATGCCCGCTTCCAGGACGTTCGCATGGCTCGCCCTTGCGGCGGCGGGGGTGGCCGCCCTCGTGGTGGTGTTCGCGCCGACCTATACGTCATGCAGCAGCGACGCGGCATGTCACAGCGACTCGGCGTTGGCGGTCAACGGGGCGTGGATCGTCTTCGTGGTATCCGTCCCCGTGGTGCTCACGCTGATCCCGGTGCTGATCGACCACCGGGTGGTGCGCACGATCGCCGCGGTGGTGCTCTGGATCTGCTGCGTAGTGGCGCTGCTGTCCGTCGGGCTGTTCTTCGTCCCGGCGGCGATCCTGATGACGATCGCCGCGACGCGGCGCGATCCGATCCACGCGGGAGACGGCTCGATCATCGATCCCTGAGCCCTTGAGGCACCGCATGGGCCTCCCCTTCGTCCATCTCGACGTGCGCTCCTGCTTCTCGTTGAAAGAAGGCGCGTTCACGCCGGAGCAACTCGTCGCTCGCGCTGTCACGCTCGGCATGCCTGCGGTGGCACTGACAGACCGCGACGGGTTGTACGGAGTCGCTCGGTTCGTCGCCGCGTGCGCACAGACAGGCATCCGGCCCATCCTCGGCGCGTCGGTGACGGTGCGCGCACCCGCGCCGCCACCGATCGATGCGCACGTCGTGCTCCTCGCGCAGGACGACACCGGGTACGCGAACCTCTGCCGGCTCCTGACCGACGCGCATCTGCTCGGGGAGCGCGGCGACCCTTGGGTCGCGGCCGAGCAGATCTGTGCACACGCGGCGGGGATGACCGTGCTGCTCGGTCCGCGATCACATCCCGGCCGGCTCGCGGTCGCAGGCCGCATCGACGCAGCCGCTGCGTTGGCCGCGGACTTCCGCGAGGCGTTCGGACGTGACCGATGCGTCGTCGCCGTCGAGCATCGCGTCGAGGCTCGATCGCGCGACGAGGTCCGTGACCTCCTGCGGTTCGCCGACCGGCTCGACGCGACCGCGGTGGCTACCAACCCCGTTCGCTACCTCGATCCTGCCGACGCGTTCGTCGCCGACGCGCTGGAGTGCATGCGCCGGATCGTCCCGATCGCGTCGACCAACGTCTCCCGCGCCAACGCCGAAGGGTGGCTGAAGCCGCCGGCGTGGATGCGCGCGTTGTTCGCCGAACGGCCGGAGCTCTGCGACCGCACGCTCGAGCTCGCCGAGCGCTGCACGTTCGACCTCGGCCTCAAACGGATCCACTTCCCGGACTTCTCGACGCCGGCGGGGCGAAGCGCCGATGCGCTGCTCGCCGAGCGGAGCTGGCGAGGGGTGTACGAGCGCGGCATGCGTGAGGACGAGGTGCTCCGCGACCGGCTGCATCTCGAGCTCTCGATGATCCGCGAGATGGGGTTCGCCGCCTACTTCCTGACGGT
>DASYOY010000012.1:0-2634 GCA_036007245.1 Actinomycetota bacterium
TCGCCCCGCGCCTCCACGGGGAACCCGAGCATCGACGTCCAGATGTCGGTCACGATCTGACCGAGCGCATCCGTGCTGAATTCCATGGTGTCCTCCTATCTGCCTGCCCCGCCGACGGGGTCGGTGCGTACCGGCCGGTACCAGGCGGTCCGGCCATCCGGTTCACGAACGAAATCGTCTGACAGCGAGTACGTCGTCTCCGAGGCCCCCAACAAGAGGTAGCCGTGGGGTGCCAGCTGGCGGTGCATCTTCGCCAGCACCTGCCGCTTGGCCTCCGTCTCGAAATAGATCATCACGTTGCGCATTAGCACGAGGTCGAACGGGGGCATGCTCGGCCACGTGTCGTTCAGGTTGTGTCGCTCGAAACGAACCATCCGACGGATCGGTTCCTCGATCTCCCACTCCATGCCCGCCCGCGTGAAGTGCCGCACCAGGAGGTGCGCGGGCAACCCCCGGTTCACCTCGAGCTGACCGTACCGCCCACGCCGAGCGCGTTCGAGCACCGAGCCGGAGATATCCGTGCCGAGGATCGACAGCTGCCACTTCAGCAGCTCGGGGACGTGCTCCGTGATCGACATCGCGATGCTGTACGGCTCCTGGCCCGACGAGCATCCCGCCGACCAGATCGCGAGCGTGCGCGTGCCCTGCTTGCGCTCCAGCAGATCCGGCAGCACGCGGGTCCGCAGCGACTCCCAGGGGTTGAAGTCGCGGAAGAAGGTCGTCTCGTTCGTCGTCAGCGCGTCGACCACCTGGTCGTGGATCGCCGAGGTGAGCTCGCGCGTGCGCAACAGGCCGACCAGCTCGGAGACGGTGGTCAGGCCGTGGTCGCGCGCCACGGGCTCGAGACGCGACAGCGCGAGGTACTCCTTCCCCTGCTCGAGCACGATCGCCGCGCGCAGGTGCA
This sequence comes from Actinomycetota bacterium, assembly GCA_036007245.1. Classification (GTDB taxonomy): domain Bacteria; phylum Actinomycetota; class UBA4738; order UBA4738; family HRBIN12; genus AC-51. The sequence continues at coordinate 905 of DASYOY010000012.1, forward strand.
TCAGGTCGCGGAGGTACTCGAAGTCTTCTTCGGGCAGGCCCGTCCCGGTCGTGGTGGTCGCGCTCACGACGCCGCCCCTTCGAGCAGCGCCGGCGTGTCGCGTCCGACCGAGACCCGGCGCAGGATCTCGCCGCGCAGTCCGGCGAGGGGCAGCGCCACGTCGGCGAGCCCGGCCCGCGCGACGAACCCCGGCATGCCCCACACCACGCTGGTCGCCTCGTCCTGCACGATCAGGTGCGCGCCGGCGGCCGCGAGATGCTCGGCGCCGCGCAACCCGTCGCTGCCCATCCCCGTCATCACGATCCCGAGCGCGTGCGGGCCGTAGGCGGCCGCGACGCTCCGGAACAACGGGTCGACCGACGGCCGGCACGAGTTCTCGTGCGGTCCGTCGTAGACGTGCAGATGGTCGCGGTCCCGCTCGACCACCGACAGGTGGCGGTCGCCGGGCGCGATCGCGACGTGGCCCGGCCGCAGACGGTCGCCGTCACTGGCCTCGGCCACCGACAGCGCGCTCTTGTGATCGAGCCGTTCGGCCAAGATCTTGGTGAACATCGGCGGCATGTGCTGCACGATCGCGATCGGCACGGGCAGATCGCCCGGCAGCGACGGGATCAGTTGCGCGAGCGCCGTCGGCCCACCGGTCGAGACCCCGATCGCGATCACGTCGATCCGTTCGGGCGGTCCCGCGGGCCGGGTGACGGTGCCCGAGGGTCGCGCAGCGCGGTCGCTGGCGCGTGTCGACCGCTCTCTGGATTCCCGCGCCTGGGGGAGGAGCGCGGCGATCCGGGGGAGCAGCTGCGTCCGGATCTCGGCCATCGCCGACTCCGGGTCGGTGCTGGAAGGCTTCAGCACGTAGTCCGACGCGCCGAGCGCCAGCGCGTCGAGCGTGACCTCGGCGCCCCGGCTCGTGAGCGTGGAGAACATGATCACGGGCAAGCCGGGCCAGCGCTGGCGGATCTCCGCCAGCGCCACGAGGCCGTCCATCACCGGCATCGCAACGTCCAAGATCACGACGTCGGGATGCAGGCGCTCGATGTTGACCAGCGCGATCGCACCGTCGGCAGCAACGCCGACGACCTCGACCTCGCCCTCGGCCTCGAGCGCCTTGGAGACGAGCCTGCGCACGACGACGGAGTCGTCGACGACCAGGACCCGCGGTCGGTGCATCAGTCCTGCTCGACGAGACCCACGAGTCCGAGCTTCTCGGCCAGCGCTTCCTTCGTGATCGGCTTGGTGGCGTACTCGTCGACGCCCGCCATCAGCGCGTGGAAGATCTGGGCGGGATCGCCCTCGGACGTCACCATGACGACGCGCATCTCTTCGTAGGCGGGATCGGCGCGGACCGCATGGACGAAGGACATCCCGTCCATGCCGGGCATCGTCCAGTCCACGAGGACCACGTCCACCGCACCGTCGGCCTTGAGCTTGTCCAAAGCCTCGTTGCCGTCGCCGGCCTCGTCGACCTCGAACCCGAGGGAGACGAGCTCACGCTTCAGCAACATCCGCATCGCGCGGGAGTCATCTACGACCAGTGCTCGCATGTCTGCTTCACCTCCGTCCTTTCAGTTCGTGGCCACCGGGGCCAGTTGGGGGTCGTACGGCTCGGCCTCGGCCATGGCACGGGGAGCGGCATGGCCGTTGCCGTTGGACCGCACGACGAATCGCGTGACGCTTCGGTTCAGCTCGTCGGCGAGTTGCGCGAGGTCGCGCGCCGACACCTGGGTGGAGGC
>DASYOY010000013.1:0-4244 GCA_036007245.1 Actinomycetota bacterium
CCTTGGTACGACGCAAGGATGACGCGGGACAGGGTTCCGCTCGGGTTGCCGAACGCCTGGTTCAAGCAGGCGGTCGCCTGGGGCAGCAACGCCGGGTCGGCGGATGCCTGCTGGGGGGGCAGTGACGGACCGCGCGTCGGCTCGGCACCGCCTTCCACTTGACTGGCGTTCGGGGCGGCGACCGCGAACGACGTTCGCAACCGCTCCACGACCCCGGTGAGCGAGTCGGACGCGTAGTCGGCGTGCTGGATCTCGACGCCGGTCGCGGGTTGGAACGCGCTCGCGGCGGAGGCTCCGGCGCCGTCGGCGACGTTCGCCGCGGGACGAGCAGCGCTCTCGTTCGAGCCTTGGCCGAGCTTCGGCGCGACCGCGATGAGGAGCAGGACCGCGGCGGCGGCCCCCGCGGCAGCCAGCAGGCGCGAGGTCGCGGGCCGCCGCCGGGCGCGGCCGGCGATCGGCGTGATCTCCGGGTTACGTTCGGCGGCCACGCGCGCGGCCTCCGCGATCGCCGCCTCGCCGAGCCCCTCCGGCGCGACCGGTTCGCTGAGCACTTGCGCGGCCCCCGCGCCGGCCCGGACGAGGCTGAGCTCGCCGCGGCACGTCGCGCACGTGCGCAGATGTGCGTCGACCTCGGCCCTGGTGGACGGGTCGAGGGTGCCGTCGACGTAGTCGGTGAGGAGGGGTCCGGGATGGTTCATCGGCGTGTCTCCTTCGACGCCGACGACCGGCCCTCCGGTTCCTGGGCCGGCTCGATCCCCAGGGCGCGCGCCAGGGCGATCCGCCCGCGATGGACCCGCGACTTCACCGTGCCGACGGGCAGGTCGAGCACCTTGGCGATCTCGTCGTAGGGCATGTCCTGGACGTCGGCGAGCACGATCGCGACCCGGAAGTCCTCCGGAACCTGCGCGAGCGCCGCCGCGACGTCGTGCGCGTCCGCGACCGCGTCGGCGTGGTCCTCGATCGCCGGCTCGGGCGCCGCGGCGTCGTCATCCCGTCGGAGCACCGGCCGTCGTTGTGCGCGCCGGAGGTGGTCGTAACAGACGTTCATCGCCACGCGGTAGAGCCAGGTCGAGAACGCGGCCTCGCCGCGGAAGCCGTCGAGCTTGCGCACCATCGCGAGCAGGGCGTCTTGCGCGGCGTCGGCCGCATCGTCCGGGTTGCCCAAGACGCGCAGACAGACGGCGTACACGCGGCGTTCGTGCCGGGTGATCAGCTCGGTCGCGGCGCCGGCGTCGCCGGCGAGGAACCGGCGGACGAGCTCGGGGTCGGAGGCGCCGCGGGGTGGGTCGGCCACGCCCGAACGCTACAACGCGGGCGTGGCTTCCTCTTTGACCTCGATCTCCGTGAAGTGCTCCGTGAAGGAGAGGCGGCCGAGGATCAAGCTCGACGCGGTGGTCTTCAGCGTGATCGTCGCCTGCCCGGACGTCGGGTCGATCTTGCACCACGCGGCGTTCTTCGGGACGTCCACGTTGTCGCTCAGCAGGGCGGGCTCGGCCGCCAGACACGCTTGCGTGGCGTCGTGCACCGAGTGATAGGTCGTGGCGGCGGTCGAGGCGGCGCCCTGCGCGGTGCTCGACAGGCTGAGCGTCGTCAGCACGATCGAGATCCCGTCGAGCACGAGGAGCCCGACCAGGAGCAGCACGACGATCCAGATGATGGCGACCTTGCCGATCAGGCCGGCTTGGTCGTGCAGCGAGCGGGATACGGGTCGTGTCATCGGCGGAAGCGAGCAGCCAGGGCTCGCCAGACCTCATCGGCTTCCTCGATCTGGAAGATAAGGGCGCCTAGGAGGAACGCAAGCACACCCGCTGCGACGGCCACGGCCACCTGCACCAGGTTGAGGATGGGCCGGTGCACGTCGATGAGGGCGGCGATCCCCTCGGCGGTGGCCCACGCGGCGAGGGCGGTGAGGGCGCCGGCCGCGGCCGTGCGCAGCAGCGAGCTCGCGATGCGCCGGCCGTCCGCGCCGCCGAGCCGCCGCCGCAACAACAGGAACAGGATCACCGAGCCGGCGAGGTACGAGAGCGAGAACCCGAGCGCGAGGCCCGGCACGCCGAGCCCGAACCCGAATGCGAGCACGACGTCGGCGATCAGGTTCACCACGGCGGCCGCGATGTTCGTGAGCGCTGGCGTCCGTGCGTCCTGGATCGCGTAGTAAGTGCGTGTGAGCAGCTGGAACGCCGAGAAGAAGGGGAGGCCCACCGCGAACGCCGCGAGCGTCTTCGCCATCAGATCGACCGCCGCCGGATCGTTCCGCATCTGGCCGTAGCTGGCCAACAGCGCCACGATCGGTCCCGCGAGAACCGCGTAGCCGGCCGCCGCGGGGATCATCGCCACCTCCGTGTCGCGCAGCCCCTGCGAGAACAGCTCGCGCACGTTCGGGATGTTCCGGTCTGTCCACGCGCCGGCGAGGCTCGGCAGAAGCGCCGTGAAGATCGAAACCGCGACGATCGCGTGCGGCAGCGAGAAGAAGATGAACGCCTGCGAGTAGGTCCCGTACCCGCCGTCGCTGATGTGCCCGTTGAACACGATGATGAAGAAGTAGGCGATCTGGTTGACCACCACGTACAGCGCAACCCATCGTGCGAGGTGGATGAGCCGCCGCACCGTCTCGTGCCGCCAGTCGAACCGCAGCCGCCAGCGGAACCCGATCGCGTGCAGCGACGGCCACAGTGCCAGCGTCATGGCCACGACGCCGAGGGTCGTGCCGGCGGCGAGCAGCAGGCGCTCGGTCGTCGAGACGTCCGCGAGCGTCATCGGTGCTTTCCCGTGCATCGCGAAGAAGACCAACATCGTGATGATGACCGCGATGTTGTTCAGCACGGGTGCGTACATCTGGGCTGCGAAGCGTCGGTTGGCGGTGAGGATCCCGGCCGCGACCGCGCCGATCCCGTAGAACACGATCTGCGGCAGGAACCAGCGAAGGAAGAACGTGCCGAGCTCGAGCTGCGCGGCATGTTCCGCGGGATCGGTCACGCCGATCAGGTACAAGCGCATGATCCACGGCGCGAGGATCATCGCGACGACGGTCACCGCCGACAGCACCACCAATACGAAGGTGAGGAATCGCTGCCCCGCGATACGGCTTTCGTCCTCGCCGTACCGCTTCGCCCAGTCCACCAGCAAGGGCACGAAGACACTGGTCAAGATCCCGCCGAGGATCAGCTCGTAGACGATGTTGGGCGTCGTGTTGGCGACGAAGTACGCGTTCGCGACGACGTTCGTCGTGCCGATCGCCGCAACGGTGACGCTCACCCGGACGAGCCCGGTCGCTCGCGACAACAGCGTGCCGACGGACATGACCGCTGCGTTGCGGACGTCGGTCGCGTGCTGGTCGAGCTCGGGCGCACTCAGGTCGGGTTCGTCCGCCGCCGGAACCACCTCCTCGCGTAGAGGCCGACGAGGACGAGCGCGGCGAGCACGGTGACGAGCAACGCGATGCTGTTCACCGCTGTGGTCCGCACCGCGATAGCGATGCTGGTCGAGCCGTCCGGGTTGATCGGCACGAGCCTGCCGTTCGGATCTCGCACCGACACGGACACCAAGTTCTGCCCGGTGGAGTTCGCGATCACGCGGAAGGACACCTGTTCCCCAGGCTGATCGACGACGACATCTTGTGAATCTCCATCGGGGAACGTGAAGTCCTGCGATCTGACCTCGACGGTGACGTGATACGCGTGGTCGCCGGGATCGCCCATCTGCATCGGGATCGTTCCTTCGTGCGACGTCAGCGTGAACCGTTGCTGATAGACGTTGGGGGTGACGGCGGCGAACGCCTGCGAGACCGTCGTGTCCACCGACGAGAGCCACGGCCCACCGGACGCCGGGTCGGTCAGGTACGTTGGTTCCGTCGCGGTGAATAGGCGACGCCGCAGATCGGTCGGCTCCTCGCTGCCGGGCCCGAGCATCGAGTTCACGATCGAGACGTCGCCGCCGAGGCGCGCCATGGTCGCGGCGTACGCGTCGTCGAAGCGCGCCGCCGAGGGTGCGACGAGTGCGCCGGCGTCGTTCGGGTTGTCCGGCGTCACCTGATCGACGAGCTGCGACAAGGAGACCGGCTTCAGGAACGGCGCGCCCGCCAGGCGGTCGAGCAGCGGCGCCCACATCCCGACCGGCAGCGTCGGCGGAGGTGCGATCGCGATGCCGCGCTGTGTCGGCGGGTTCGGCACGGGCTCCTGCTTCCAGATGAACGCGAGCTCACCAAGCACCATCTGCGCGGCCCGCACGGGATCCTCGAGCAGGTC
>DASYOY010000014.1:0-4303 GCA_036007245.1 Actinomycetota bacterium
AACGTCATCGCCGCCCCGATCGCTCGAGCTGGAACGACGTCCGGTAGCGCTCGAGGTGCTCGAGCATGTGCCCGGCGCCGCGCACGACCGTCTCACGCGGCGTCTCGGCCACGTGCACCGGGACTTCGCACTCCTGCGACAACAACAGGTCCAGGCCGGTCAGCAATGCGCCGCCGCCCATCAGGAACATGCCGGTCTCGAGCACATCGTGGGTGAGCTCGGGCGGCGCCTCGGCAAGCGTCTTGCGGGCGGCCTCGACGATCCGGTTGATCGGCTCGGCCATCGCCTGACGAACCTCGACCTCGTCCAGCCGGACCTCGACGGTGTTGCCCGACGAAAGCTCGCGGCCGACGACGAGCGCCGCCTTACCGCTGCCCATCGGAAAGGCCGATCCGACCGCGCGCTTCACCTCGTCGGCGGCGCGCTCGCCGATCGCGACGCCGTACGTATCGCGCACGTGGTCGTGGATCGCGACGTCGAGGTCGAATCCGCCGACGCCGACCGTCTGCCCCGACACGATGCCGCCCATCGACACGACGGCCATCTCGGAACGCGCGCCGCCGATGTCGACGATCAGGCTGCCGATCGGCTCCTGGATCGGGAGTCCCGCGCCGATCGCCGCCGCGAGTGGCTCTTCGACGAGCGTGACGTGCTTGGCGCCGCTGATCTCGACGGCCTCTTCGAGCGCACGCCGTTCCACCGGGGAGCTATCCGACGCGATCGTGATGAGCACGCGCGGCTTGGGGTACCGGCCGGGGGCCGCACGTCGCATCACGACCTCGATCAACCGCTGCGTGATCTCGAACTCCGTGAAGGTGCCGTCGCGGAGCGGCCGCACCCCGACCACGTCGCCCGACCCGCTGCCGATGATGCGCCACGCCTCTTCACCGACCGCCACGACCCGGTTCGATATCGCGTCCAGCGCGACCACGGTCGCGTCGTCGAACACGATCCCGTCGCCCAGCCGGTACACGAGGATGCTCGACGTGCCCAGGTCGATCGCGAGGTCGCGCGCCATCGCTAGGCCCCCATCACCCAGTCCGCGTCGCCGGTCGTCAGCGCTTCCTTCTTCCAGATCGGGACGTCGCGCTTGAGCTCCTCGATCCCGAACCGCGCTGCCTCGAACGCTTCCGCGCGATGTGGCGCCGACACCGCGACCACGACGCTGACCTGACCGACGTCGAGCGTCCCCGTCGCGTGGAGCAAGGCGACCGCGCAGACGGTCCATCGGACATGGATCTCGGCGGCGATCTCCTCGAGCCGTTCGGCCGCGAGCTCATCCCACGCCTCATAGGTGAGCTCCGTCACGTCGTCGCCCGCGGCCGAGTGGTCGCGCACGGTGCCGACGAACACGCACGTGCCACCGGCGGCGGGGTCGGCGACAGCCGCGAGCGCCTCGTCCACCGACGGTGGATCGGGTGCGATCCGCACGAGCGTGCGACCTCGGGTCACGTGCCCATCGTAGCGGTCGTCCGCGGGTCGCCAGTCGGCCGTTCGCGAGGCAGGTCGTAGGCTGGCTCCCATGTCGACACCGCAGTTCCCGTTCGGGATGGATCCTGAGTCGCTCCGCGACGCACCGCTGTTCCGTGAGCTCCAGCGCGTGATGAGCAGCTCCTCGGGGCCGGTGCAGTGGGAGCTCGCACGACAGCTGGCCGTGGCGGGCGCCGCCGAATCCGGCAGCGATCCCGAGCCCAACCAGGCGGCACGGACCGGGCTCGAGGACGCGCTCCGCGTCGCCGAGCTGCAGGTCGTCGACCTCACCGGTCTCGAGCCGGCCAACGATCTGCTCCGCGTTGCGCTCGCTCGCCGGGCCGATTGGATCGCCGGCGCGATCGACGCGTACCAGCCGCTCGTGGAGTCGGCCGCGACCCGGCTGCAAGACGCGCTCGGCCGGGCGATGGTGGACCAGCTGCCGGCCGAAGCAGATGACGCCGACTCGCCGCTCGCGGGCCTCGGGTTGGGATCGCCGCAGGATCTGATCCGCCAACTCGGGCCGCTCTTGCAGGCCACGCAGATCGGCCAGGTGTTCGGGTTCCTCGCCGCGCGCGTGCTCGGCGACCACGATGTCGGCATCCCGCACGCCGCGACGGGCCCGATCGGGTTCGTGCTGACCAACATCGAGCGCGTCGAGGCCGACTGGTCGTTGGATCCGCGTGAGTTCCGCACGTTCGTGGCGTTGCACCAGGTTGCCCACCGGCTGCAGTCCGAGCGACCTTGGCTCCCCGACTACGCGGCCAGCACCGTCGACGATTTCCTCTCGACGATGACGATCGACGTCGATGCGATCCAGCAACGGTTCGCGTCGCTCGCACCCGGCGACCCGGAGTCGTTGCAGGCCGCGTTCGGCGGCGAGGACGACGCGATGTTCGGCGTCGTGCTCGACGACGAGCAGCGGCTGAAGCTCGACCGGATCCGCGCGCTCGTCGGCGCCGTCGAAGGCCACGGCGATCACGTCGCAACGACGATCGGCGCACGCCTGCTCGGCACCTACCCGCAGATCGAAGAAGCGATGCGACGCCACCGCGACGACGAGGAACTCGACCCGCTGTTCGCGCGATTGCTCGGTGCCGACGTGGGCCGCGAGCACGTCGAACTCGGCCGCCGGTTCTGCGACACGGTCGTCGAGCTCACCGACGAGGCGACGCTCACGCGGATGTGGACCGACGCCGACGCGCTGCCCGGGCTCGCCGAGCTCGAGGAGCCGCGGTTGTGGCTCGCCCGCACCGTCTGAGCCGGGTCGTCCGGTATCCTTCGCGCCATGCCGGAGCTGATCGCGGGTGAGCTGGTGGCCGCGGCCGTCGTCGATGCGCGCGTCTGGGAATCCCAGGGCAACGTCTCCCCCGACGGCATCTATCTGACCGGCCAACCGGGTCCCGCGCTCCCGTTCGTGATGTTTCGCGCCTGGAAGGTCCCGGTCGGGATCGTGCAGGAGGAGGTCCGTCTGTTCGGGCCGTCGGGCCGGATGATCTTCCGCTGGGGGCCGGAGTACCGACGGATGGCCGGCATGTTCGACCTCACGACCGAGGTCGACCACGTGCCGCACGCCGTGTTCGACGAGACCGGCATGTACGTGGCGTCGTTCGTGCTCGACGACCAGGTGCTCGGCGAGATCGAGTTCCCGGTGTACGTGCAGGCCGAGCCGCCTGCCTTGGACAAGGGCGTCGAGGAAGGCCTGAAGAAGTCCGACGTGATCTGGGTGGGCGCCGACATCGGCGGCCGGCGCAAGACCGTCCCGGCCTGGTTCGCCTACAAGAACGGCAAGGTCTACGTGCTGTCGCAGCGCGAGCCGGGCCCGGACGAACAGACCATCCCGGGCGCGGGCACGGCCCAGGAATTCGTCGTGATCACGCGTCGGAAGCTCCGCGACACCTCGCTGGACGAGCTCAGCGCCGCGGGCAGGGTGCTCGAGGGCGCGGAATGGGAGGCGGCCGCGACCGCGTTGGTCGACCGTCGCCGCTCACGCAACGGGCCGCCCGCGGACGCGATCAAGCGCTGGCGTGGCAGCTGCGACATCCTCGAGCTGACGCTGAACGCGCCGACCGACTAGCGGTTCACCGGGCGGCCGAGCGCGTCGGCGATCGCCTGCAACTGCTTGCCGAGCGCGATCACCTCGTCGGGAACCAGCGCCTGTGCACCGTCCACGAGCGCGTCCTCGGGACGCGGATGGATGTCGACCATCACCGCATCGGCGCCGGCGGCGATCGCGGCACACGCCATCGGCGCGACCAATGAGCGCTTCCCGACCGCATGCGACGGATCCACCATCACCGGCAGATGCGATTCCTGCTGCGCGACGGCCATCCCACCGAGGTCGAGCGTGTTCCGCGTCGATGGCTCGAACGTGCGGATCCCGCGCTCGCACAAGATCACTTCGGAGTTCCCGCGCTGCGCGACGTACTCGGCCGCCTGGAGCCACTCCTCGATCGTCATCGCGAGCCCGCGCTTCAGCATCACCGGCTTGTTGGTGAGGCCGACCTCCTTCAGCAGCTCGAAGTTCTGCGCGTTGCGCGTGCCGATCCGGATGCAGTCGGCGACGTCGGCGACGTGTGCGACCTGCGAGACGTCGACGACCTCGACGACGAACGGCAGACCGAACCGCCGCCGGGCCTCTTGCAGGATCTCGATCCCCTGCTCGCCGAGGCCTTGGAACGAGTAGGGCGATGTGCGCGGCTTGTAGACGTCGCCGCGCATCACCGTGGCGCCGGCGTCCTTCGCGGCCTTGACCGAGGTCATCGTCTGCTCTTCGTTCTCGACGGCGCATGGCCCGGCGATGAGCGTGAACGAGTCACGGCCGATCGGCACG
>DASYOY010000015.1:0-11648 GCA_036007245.1 Actinomycetota bacterium
CCGAGGGGCTTGGTTCTTCTCGTTTCGTTGGTCGCCGCGCTCGGCGTCGCGTGCGCGTCGGCGTCCACGTCCTCTGTCTCGGCCGGCGGCTCGACACCGTCGGACACCGCCTCGTACCCGATGACGATCGATGCGGCCAACGGCAAGGTCACGCTCGACGCGATGCCGACGCGGATCGTGTCGATGTCGCCCACCGCGACCGAGATGTTGTTCGCGATCGGTGCGGGCGATCAGGTGGTCGCCGCCGACAGCTACTCGAACTATCCGCCCGACGCGCCCACGACGAAGCTCTCGGCGTACGAGCCGAACGCCGAGGCGATCGCGAACTACCAGCCCGACCTGGTCGTGTATGCGACCGACCCGGGCGACCTCCAGTCCTCGCTCGACAAGCTGAAGATCCCGGCACTGTCCGAGCCGGCCGCCGCAACGCTGGACGACGTGTACGCGCAGATGGAACAGCTCGGCCAGGCAACCGGACACACAGATGAGGCCGCCGCACAGGTGTCGGCCCTCAAGCAGAAGATCCAAAGCGTCATCGATCAGGTCGGTGACGCCGGGAAAGGCATGACCTACTACTACGAGCTCGACGACACCTACTACTCGGCCACGTCGGACACGTTCATCGGCGCAGTGCTCGGCGAGCTCGGGCTGAAGAACATCGCGGATCAAGCGAAGGGCGCGAGCTCCGGGTACCCGCAGCTGTCGGCCGAGTACATCCTGCAAGCGAACCCCGACCTGATCCTGCTCGCCGACACGAAGTGCTGCGGGCAGAACGCGGAGAAGGTCGCGAACCGGCCGGGGTGGTCGGATCTCTCGGCGGTGAAGGACGGCGGCGTGGTCGAGCTCGACGACGACGTGGCGTCGCGGTGGGGACCGAGGATCGCCGACCTGCTGCAGCAGGTCGGCGACGCGGTGGTCGCACAGTCGCAAGGGTCCGGATGAAACACGCCTCGCGCCTCGAGGGCACCCACCTGGTTAGCGGGCCCGCGCGGCCTTCGGCCACGCGGGCCCGCCGCCGCGCTGTCCGGTGGACGGTGATCGCGGTGGTGACGCTCTTCGTCGCGGTGGTGATCGGGTTGTTCGCGGGCGCCGTGCGGATCTCGCCCGTCGGCATCATCGGCTGGATGTTCGGCGGCGGGTCGCTGACCGAGCAGCAGAAGGCGATCGTCGCCGAGCTTCGACTGCCCCGCGTCGTGCTCGCGGGCCTTGTCGGAGCCGCGTTGTCGGTCTCGGGCTGCGCGTATCAGGCCGCGTTCCGGAATCCGTTGGCCGACCCGTACCTGCTGGGTTCGGCCGCCGGTGCCGGGCTCGGCGCAACGATCGTGATCGTGCTGGGCGTCGCCGACGTCCCGCTCGCACTGCCCGCGGCGGCGTTCCTCGGCGCCCTCGGCGGCGTGGGACTCGCATACGCGATGGCATCCACCCGCGCGGCGGGCCGGACCTCGACGTCGCTGCTGCTCGGCGGCGTTGCGGTGGCGTCGTTCCTGACCGCGCTGCAGACCTACGTCCAGCAGCGGAACACGGACGATCTGCGCGCGGTGTACGCGTTCATCTTGGGACGGCTCGGGACGAGCGGGTGGCATGAGGTGTGGCTCGCCTTGCCCTGGGTGGCGCTCGCGTGCGGCGTGTTGCTTGCGTCGAGGCGGCTGCTGGAGGTGCTGTCGCTCGGAGATCTCGAAGCCGCCAGTCTCGGCGCGCACGTGGCGCGCGACCGTGCGATCGTGGTGATCGCGGCGTCGCTGGCGACGGCCGCAGCCGTTGCGGTCGCGGGCCTGATCGGGTTCGTCGGGCTGATCGTGCCGCACGCCGTGAGGATGGCGACGGGCGCGAGCAACCGACTCGTCGTCGGTCTGTCCATCCTGTTCGGCGCCGCGTTCCTGATCCTGTGTGACGTGCTCGCGCGCACGGTGGTCGCGCCGGGCGAGCTGCCCATCGGCGTCATCACGGCGCTGATCGGCGCGCCGTTCTTCGCGCTCGTCCTGCGCAGGTCCGGAGGCGCTCGATGATCGAAGCACGCGAGGTTCGCGTGTCGCGCGGTCGCCGCGAGGTGGTCCACGGCGTGTCGTTGCACATCAATGCCGGCTCGTGGGTGTCGGTCGTCGGACCGAACGGAGCCGGCAAGTCGTCGTTCCTGCTCGCGATCGCAGGGCTGCTGCCGTCGCAGGGCGACATCACGCTCGACGGCCGGCCGCTGCGAGAGCGTTCATCGCGTGAGCGTGCGCGCGCGATCGCGCTCGTTCCACAACAGCCGGTCATCCCGGAAGCGCTGACCGTGGCGGAGTACGTGCTGCTCGGCCGGACGCCGCACCTGTCGTTGTTCGGAACCGAGGCAGGCCGTGACCATGCGCTCGCCGACACCGTGCTCGCGAAGGTCGACCTCGCGTGGGCGTCTGATCGGCTCGTGTCGACGTTGTCGGGCGGCGAGTTCCATCGGGCGGTCGTCGGCCGGGCCCTCGCGCAGGAAGCGCGTGTGCTCCTCCTCGACGAGCCGACCAGCGGTCTGGACCTCGGGCACCAGGTGCAGGTGCTCGAGCTGGTCGACACGCTCCGGCGGAGCGACGGCATCACGGTGGTGTCGGCGATGCACGACCTGACGCTCGCCGCGCGCTACTCCGACCGGGTGGCATTGCTGGTCGACGGCGAGCTGGTCGCGGAAGGAGAGCCCTCGACCGTGCTTCAGGCCGAGGTGCTCGAGCGGCACTACGGCGTGCCCGTTCACGTGCTGCGTGGTCCGGGCGGCGAGCTGATCGTCGTTCCCGCCGCTCCTGAGGAGGCGCGCACGTGAGCGCCGAGCCACCGGTGGAGGCGCCCGAGCGTGCCGAACGTCGTGCGCCATCGCTGGTCGTGCTGCACACGGGCAACGGCAAAGGGAAGACCACTGCCGCGATGGGGATCGCGATGCGTGCGGCCGGACACGGCGAACGCGTCGCGGTCGTCCAGTTCATGAAGTCGGGGCAGTGGAAGTCGGGAGAGCGCCTGGCGGCCGAGCGGCTGGGCGTCGACTGGTCGGTGATCGGCGACGGGTTCACATGGGACAGCGAGGACCTGGAGCGGGCCGCGGAGGTCGCGCGCGAGGCGTGGGCCGAGGCGTCGGTCTGGATCACCGATGGCGCGCACGACGTCGTCGTGCTGGACGAGGTCACGTACCCACTGACCTGGGGTTGGGTGCCGACCACCGACGTGGTTGCGACGATCCGCTCCCGCCCATCGCACGTCTCGGTCGTGCTGACCGGGCGCGATGCTCCGGAGGAACTCCGAGAGCTCGCTGACACGGTGAGTGAGTCCACGAACGTGAAGCACGCGTTCGACGCCGGCGTCGCGGCCATGAAGGGGATCGATTACTGATGGCGATGACGCTGCTCCTCGGTGGTGCCGCGAGCGGAAAGTCGCGCTCGGCGGCGACGCTCGCCGCGCGCACCGGCCGATCGGTGACCGTGATCGCGACCGCCGAAGCGCTCGACGACGAGATGGCCGTACGGATCGCCCGTCACCGGCGCGAGCGGCCGGAGGGATGGTCGGTGATCGAGGAGCCGCTCGATCTGACCGGGGCGGTCGAGCGGGCGCGTGGGGCGACGATCGTCGACTGCCTCACGCTGTGGGTCTCGAACCTGCTCGGCGAGGACCTCGGCGACGAGGAGATCGCGGACCGTGCCGCCGCGGCTGCGAAGGCGTGCGCGGCGCGACCCGAGCCGACGATCGTGATCTCCAATGAGGTGGGATCGGGGATCGTCCCGATGCATCCGCTCGCCCGGCAGTACCGCGACGTGCTGGGCCGCGTGAACGCCATGTTCGCCGACGAGGCCGACGTCGTTGCCCTGATGGTCGCGGGCCGAGCGTTGCGATTGTCAACCATGTTGACCGATCTGGAGGAACCATGAGTCTGCTCTCGTCATTGTTGACCGATCTCCCCGCCCCGGACGTCGCTGCGCGTGATGCGGTGGCGGCCCGGGCCGCGAGCGTCCTTCGTCCGACCGGCGCTCTCGCGCGGCTCGACGAGGTTGCCGCGTGGCTCGCCGCGTGGCAGCGGACCGAGCATCCGGCGGTGGACGCCCCGCGTGCGGTCGTGTTCGCGGCGGACCACGGCGTCGCCGCGGCTGCCGGCGTCAGCGCCTACCCGACGGAGGTCACGGTGGCCATGCTGGACGCGCTTGAGAAGGGCGCGGCGACGGCTGCCGCGATGACGAAGGCGCTCGACATGCCGCTCGATGTGGTCGACGTCGGGGTCGCTCGGCCGACCGGCGATCTTCGCTTCGAGCCGGCGATGGATGAGGCTCGGTTCGACGAAGCCGTGCAGGCGGGCGTCGACGCGGTCGCTCGTGCCGCCGGCGCCGACCTGTTGGTGTTCGGTGAGATGGGGATCGGCAACACGACCGCGGCCGCGGCCGTCGCCGCGACGCTGTATGGCGGGCCTGCGTCCGACTGGTGCGGGCGCGGGACCGGCCTGGATGACGAAGGCGTCGCGCGGAAGATCGAGGCGGTGGACGGGTGCCGCGCTCGGGTACGGTCGATGACGGACGATGCCATCGAGATCCTTCGTCAAGCCGGCGGCGCCGAGCTGGCAGCGATCGCGGGCGGTGTCGCCGAGGCGCGCCGCCGGTCGATCCCTGTGCTGCTCGACGGCTACGTGGTGACGGCGGCGGTCGCACCCCTCGCGGCGGCAAGGCCCGGTGCGCTGGATCACGTGCTCGCGGGTCACCGGAGCGCCGAGTCCGGGCACCGTCGGCTCCTCGAGCGCCTGGACCTGACGCCGCTGATCGAGCTCGACCTGCGCCTCGGTGAAGGGAGCGGTGCGTTGGTTGCGGTGCCTATCGTGAAGCTCGCTGCCGTGTCGGTGGTCGATGTCGCGACCTTCCAGGAGTGGGGCCTGGCGTGAGCGTGGAGCCGGGACGGCGCGCCCGCGGCTTCGTCGCGGGCGTCTCGTTCCTCACGCGCATCCCCGTCGGCGCGACCATCGGCGAACGCGACATCGCGGCGTCGGTTGCATGGTTCCCGGTTGTCGGCGCGCTGGTGGGCGCAGTGAGCGGTGCCGTCTACCTGCTTGCCAGCGAATCGTGGTCGCCGCTGGTTGCGTCGCTCCTTGCGGTCGGCGCGAGCATCGCGATCACCGGTGCGTTCCACGAGGACGGGCTCGGAGATACCGCCGACGCGTTCGGTGCGGCGTCGACCGGCCGTGATCCCCAGCCCGTGCTCAAAGATCCACGCATGGGAACGTTCGGCGTCGTCGCCTTGGTCCTCGTGATCGGGCTGCGTGCGGCGTTGGTCGCATCGCTCGTGCCGCGCGCCGGTGCCCTCGCGCTGATCGCGGCCCACGCGTTGGCGCGGGGCGTGAGCGCCGCCACCGTCGTCGGCGCGCCGAGCGCGGGCGGTCGTCTCGGGTCGAGCTTCTCAGCGCTCGCACCGAAGTGGCGAGGCATCGTCGCCGTCATCGTCGCGGTCACCATCGCGACGATCTGCATCGGGATCGCAGCGCCCGTGGCGCTCTTCCTTGCGGCCATCGCAGCCTGGGTGCAGACGCGCTGGGCGGAAAGAACGCTCGGCGGCGTCAGCGGCGACGTGCTCGGAACGATCGAACAGAGCGCGGAGCTTGTCACGCTGCTCGTCGCGGTCGCGTTCGCCGCGCACGTCGGCAGCTTCCCGCTCGTCTAGCTCGGCAGGCGCACGTCTAGGTCGCGAGCCCCGGACGGATCGCGAGCACGACGCCTTCACGAACACGCACGTGCGCGGTCGAAGACACGAACGCGTTCGACAACCCGAGCGACGAGCCGGGCAGAAGCTCCCCGTCCTCGAGCGCCCAGCGAAGTCCTTCGGTCGTGACGCCACGCGCAGGACCGCCGACCGCGTACAGACTCACCAGCTCGCCGACCTCGCCCTCGATCGCGCGCTCGCCTCGCACGACCCATATCCGCGCGTCGCCCAACACGGCGTCGATCTCGATGCCCGCCCACCGATCCGACGCGAGCAGGAAGGCGTTCCCCAGGAGATGGTCGAGCCTGCCGCCGTCGCCGCCGACCACCACGATCCGACGCGCGTCGGCGGCGACGGCGGCAGCCACCGCGAGCTCGAGGTCAGACGCGTCCTTGTCCACCGGATGCCGCTCGACCCGCGGTGCTCGCGCGACGGCGTCCGGAGGCGCCGAGTCGAGGTCGCCGACGAGCAGATCGACGTGCAACCCGAGGCGTTCGGCCTCGAGGATGCCGCCGTCGGCGGCGATCACCAGGGCGCCGTCGGGAACCGAGGGCAGCGCGGCGCGCGCGGGACCTCCCGCACAGACGACGATCGCGGTCCGGGCCATCGCTCCCTCCGCCAGCATTACCTGGGTCAGGTTCGCGGGTCGCCGGCGCGGTAGCCGGCCTCTCAGCCCGGTTGCCCGAGCTCCCCGGTGGTTCTCGTCGAGTATAGGTGCGTGCGTTCTTGGCGCGTCGCCTACAGATTCGGGACGAAGATGATGCCTAGCAGGATGTGGCGAGCACTCGGGTGAGCGAGGAGACACGGCTCGCGTCGGTCTACCGCCAGGACGGACCGGCGATCTGGCGAGCACTGCTCGCGTTCACGGGCGACCCGGCGGTCGCCGAGGACGCGATGTCGGAGGCATTCGCCCAGGCGCTCGCCCGGGGCGACGAGCTGCGCGAGCCGGCCCGATGGGTGTGGCGGGTCGCGTTCCGTGTGGCGGCGGGCGAGCTCAAGCGCCGGCGGACGTTCGAACCGCTCGGCGCGGAGCCCGGCTACGAGCACCCGGACCCGATCGACCACGTGATCGCGGCTCTCGGGGAGCTCTCGCCGAACCAGCGTCTGGCGGTGGTGCTGCACGACTACGCCGACCGGCCGGTCGCCGAGGTAGCCGCGACGATCGGCGCGAGCCGCGCCACGGTCCATGTGCACCTGAGCAAAGGCAGGCGGCGGCTCCGCGAGCTGCTGGAGGACGACGATGCGTGACCTGAAGGATCTGCTGAAACCACTCGGGGAGCGACCGATGCCGGACCGCTGGGATTCGATCCAGCACCGGCAGGTCGGACCCATGCCGGAGGAGCCACACCGCTCGCGCCTGGGTGCAGGGGTCGCCGCCGCGGCCATCGCGATCCTCGCGATCGCCGTGATCGCGTGGCTGTCGCCGCTCGGCGGCACCGGTGAGGAGGCGGGGGGACCTTCCGGCGGTCCGCCTCCTTCATGGCTCGTCGATCAGGCCTACCAACTCGCGTACACGAACGGTGACATCACGCCCGACTCGGCAGAGTGGGTCCTCACCGATGCCAACACGATCGCGCCGGCGGTCGGGTTGCAGAGCGGCGATCCGAACGTCCAGGAGTACTTGGTCGTGCTGCACGGAACCTTCACCGGCTACGACGCATCGGTTCCCGCGGGGGCCAGCCTCCCGACCGGGAAGATCCTGACCGCGGCGTATGCGCCCGATTCGCAGCAGGTGTCGGACTTCGGGATCGGCGATCAGCCGGTGTCGGTTCCGGGACTGACGCCGTTCGATCTGCCCGACGCATCGCAGATCTACATCTCGCCTGAGGGTTGGACGATGCCGCTGCCGCCAGGATGGCGCGCTCGAGCAACGACGGTACCCGCACCGCGCGGTCCCGCGCAGGGAACGCTGATCACGAACAGCGCCGCAGCCTCATCGACGCCCTCCGGTACCGAGACCGCCGTTGCGGCCGCCGGCTTCCCCGCGGCGGGCGTGGCGATGGTGATCTCCGACCTGCCGCCCGACGGCCAGACGCAGCCGGTCGTGCCGCCGCTGCACTGGTCGGACTTCACGCAGGTCTCGAACGACCAGGGGTCGACCGCCTGGCGCGTGTCGCTCGAGGGTCCCCGGCAGATCTTCTCGTTCGAGGTCCGCGTTGGGGACAACGCCTCGCCGCAGGACACCGCGGCCTTGCACGACATGATCGCGGCTCTCGCGTTCGGCGACCAGGCGGGCACGTTGCCGAGCCCGAGCGGTACACCAGGCTTGCCGATGCAAAGCTCGGTTGTGGATGACCGGTTCGTGTCCGTCGTCCAGCTCGACGGCGGCGCCTTCTCGGTGCAGCCCGCACCGATCGACACCGTTCCGGTCTTGTCGAAGGCCGACGCCGAGAAGCTCTTGTTCGCGAGCCCGTTGTTCCAGGGCAAGACGGCCGGGGTGCTCGGCTTCGGTTTGATCACCTCGCAGGTGAGCCAGCACGGCGTGCCGACCTACCAGGCCGATCCGGCATGGGTCGCGTTCGGATGGGGCGGCGCAACGAACTGCCCGATGGAAACGGCGCCGCCCTCACCCGCAGATCTGCCGAGCGGCGGGTATGTCGCGGTCGCCCTCATCGAGGGCGCTGGAGGTGGCGACGTCTCGTATCAGGCACGCTCCGACACCTGCGGCACGATCTCGGGACCGACGGTTCGTCCGGCGACCCACATCGAGTCGGTGGCCTGGACGGCGAACGGGCAGGTCACCGGTGGCAACCTGCAGATCACCTACACGCCGCCCGCGTGCGCCGGACCCGCGACCTACAGCGCAGCCGGGCAGGGCGACACCGTCACGCTCACGGTCGAGGTCGAACTGCCCAACACGGCGGGATCGTGTTCGAGTCCGACGCCGATCACAGACGTCGTTGCATTGAACGACGGCACGCAGACCGTGGCGACGGTCGACCACGCCCCGACAGGACTCGTTCGACAGGCGCAGTTCTAGCTACATATCGGTGGACGTTGTCGTGTACTCCGTCCACCGGTTGTAGCGCGCGACCTCCCAGGCCCGGGTGGTGGCGGTTTGGAACGCCGCGGCCAGCACCGCGATCACGATAACGAGGACGGCCCAGCCGAAGCCGGCATCGGTCACGACCTTCACCGGATGATCGGCGAGCTGCGCCGGTGTGAGCTGGTTGAACAGCACCAGCAACGTTCCGACCACGCCCGCTGCGCCGAGCAGGCTCGTGCCGATCACCACCACCCACTTCTGGATGTTCAACATCATCGTGAGGACCGCGAACACGACCCCCGCAGCGATGCCGAGGATCCATACCAGTGGTCCGAGATCGACACCGATCAGGCCGAAGAACCCGACCACGATCCCGTACCCGAGGTAACCCCCGATCAACGCCACCGCCACGAACCAGAACAGGTAGGACAGCAGCGCGAACAGCAGTCCCATGAAGAACGCAACGATCCAGCTGAACGCGGTCGACAGGAAGCCGTCGCCGAACAGCGCCTGCACACCCTGCGCCCCGATCGCGAGCCCGAAGAAGAAGCCCCAGATCGGCAAGATGATCCAGAACAGCCGCGTGCCGAAGAACGCGACGATCGCGCTCAAGAAGAGCAGGAACGACGCGGCGACGATCGCTGCGAACGTGCCGTCGGTGTTCATCGGGTCCTCCGATCGTGGGCTGGTTCGACCGGGATATCGTTGCACCGCAGGGAGGCGACCGCCAGCAGCCGCGCTATCGGATCGATGCGGCCGCGATGGTACGCACGATGCCGTCTTCGATCGCGAGGGCTGTCGACTCGGGCAAGTCGTGTGTGAGGACCGAGAACGCGACGAGCGTGCCCGCCTGCGTGCGGACGTAGCCCGACAGCGTCGATGCCGGCCGGATGAACAGCGTTCCCGTCTTCGCGCGCACGGGCAGGCCTTGAAGGCGCGAGCTGAGGGTTCCCTCGCCACCGGCGGGAAGCGATCGGTAGAGCGCTTGGAACCACGGCGCGTGGCGAGCGCCGAGCAGCAGCGTGACCATCCCGTTGGCGGAGGTGCGGTCCTGGTCGGACAAGCCGCTGCCGTCGCGGACCGTCGAGCGGGGGGAGCCGTCGCCGTCGGCCCACCGTTGGATCACGCGCGCGCCGGCGGCGGTCGAGCCTTCGTCGCCCATCGCAGCGCCGAGCGCTTTGTCCGCGAGTTCCGCGTAGAGGTTGTCGGACTCGTGGTTCTGTTCGACGAGGAGCTGCGCCATCGGTGCCGAGGCGACCCGGGCGATGGTCTGGAGGCCGCTGGGCTTGCGTCCCACTGTCGTCGCCCCGTCGACCTCGATGCCTGCCGCTCGCAGCGCCGCGGCGAACGCGGCGGCTGCCTCCGGCTCGGGTGAGCTATCGCCGCCGGCAAGCCGCAGCGCCGTCGGTCGCGTGACGAACTCGCGAGAGATCTTGGGGAGCCAGCCGGGCGCCCACCAGCCACGGTCGAACGCGCTCGTGTCTCCGACGACGCGCCCGGTCACGCGGATCAGGCCCGAGGCGCGGAGTTTGTCTGCCAGCGCGGCGAGGTCAACCCTGGTGAGGGTTGGGTCGCCGCTCCCGATCAGCCAAAGGTCTCCGTGCAGGACTCCGGCCCTCGGCCGTTCATGCGTGGCGGCCGACGTCCGATACCGGAACGATGGACCCAACAGGCCAAGGGCGGCCATCGAGGTGAGCAGCTTCTCGTTGGACGCGAGCACCCGCGGCTGGTCGCCGAGATGCGAGTACACGATCCGGTCGTTCAGCCCGACAGCGACGGACACATCGCGGCCGCCGATCGTCGCGTCGATCGCGTGGGCCCACGGCGCGTGGATCCGGTCGACGGCGACCTTGAACGACGGAGTCGGCGTCGCGCTCGGGCCGACGGTCGTGCGTGGCGACGCGGTCGGCGTGACCGTTGACGTCGAGGCCGACGGTACGTCGGAGGCGACCTGCGACGCATGTGTGCAACCGGCAGCACAGACCGCAAGCGCGACCGCTGCGAACATCCCGCGGGGCAGAGATCGGACAGGTAGCCTCCTCACGTGCTCCCCATCCTGATCACCTTCCTCATCATCATGATCGTCATCGCGGTCGTGTATGCCGTCGGCTCCCAACCGTCGAAGGGGTCGACCAAGACCAGCAAGACGCCCATGGGGTTTCCACGCGCCTCGGCACCACGTTCAAGACCGGCGAAGACCCGCTCCGGGTTCCACGAGACGCCGAGCTGGTTGCGGAAGCTTCCGCTGGTCCTCGTGATCCTCGCGGTCGTCTCGCTCGTGATCGCGCTCGCGCAGTTCCGGGTCGCGAAGAGCAGGGCCACGCCGACGATCGCATTGGTGATCGACGCGTCGAACTCGATGGACGCGACGGACGTGCAGCCCAACCGCTTGCAGGCTGCAGAGTCCGCGGCGCAGGGGTTCCTCCAGAAGCTGCCGCCGGACTTCGCGGTGTCGCTGGTGTCGTTCTCTGACCAGCCGAAGGTGCTGGTGGAACCGACCACCGACCACACGCTGGTTGCGAACGCGCTGAGCACGCTCCCACGCGGGCACGGCACGGTCATCGGTGATGGCTTGGCGGCGGGGTTGCAGGAGATCGAGAAGTCGCAAGGAACCTCGCAGGCAGGCCCGGCGGCGATCGTCCTGCTGTCGGACGGCAAGTCCGTGCGCGGCAGCGACCCGGTGACCGTCGCGCGCGCGGCCAAGAAGGCGAAGGTGCCGATCTACACCGTCTCGCTCGGCACCCCGCAGGGCACGATCCCGCTGCACGACAAGAACGGCAACGTCGTCGGGACGACCGCCGTGCCGCCAGACCCGCAGACGCTCGCGCGGATCGCCGCCGTGTCGGGCGCGCGCAGCTTCGACGTCCGCGACGAGGCCAAGCTGAGTGCGGTCTACAAGTCGCTCGGCTCGCAGATCGCGCGCAAGAAGCAGCCGCGGCAGATCACCGCCGGGTTCGCGGGCGGGGCGCTCGCGTTC
>DASYOY010000016.1:0-3634 GCA_036007245.1 Actinomycetota bacterium
CCTCATCACGATCTCGATGTCGGTGAGCGAGCGCGACCTCATGTTCACGACCTGCCACATGTGCGAATCGAAGTGGTGGTTCCGTGACGGCGAGCTCGTCCCGCTCACGTCCGTGATCGACATGGTCGTGCGCAAGTAACCATCGGTCGGCGTCGCGCTCGCTCGGTAGGATTCCCCGACCGTGACCGAGCGCGACCTGGACCGCATCTTCAAGGCCTACGACGTCCGTGGGGTCGTGCCCGACGACCTCGATGACGACCTCGTCCGCGCGATCGGCGGCGCGTACGCGCAGATCACCGACGACCGTCCCATCCTGATCGGCCGCGACTGCCGGTTGTCCTCACCCGATCTCGCCGCAGCGCTCGCGGAAGGTATCACCGCGCAGGGATCCGATGTGGTCGACCTCGGGCTCGCGTCGACGGACCTCCTGTATTTCGCGAGCGGCTCGCTGGACCTGCCGGGCATCATGATCACGGCGAGCCACAACCCGAAGCAATACAACGGGCTGAAGTTCTGCCAGCCGGGCGCGCGCCCGGTCGGGGAGGAGACCGGTCTCCGCGACATCCGCGCGATCGTTGAGGCCGGCGTCACGCCGGCGGGCGAGCGCGGCTCGGTCGAGCACCGCGATCTCCTCGAGGCCTACGTCGAGCACGTGCTGCGGTTCGTCGACGTCGACGCGATGCGCCCGATGACCGTCGTGGCGGACACCGCCAACGGGATGGGCGGGCTCGTGGTGCCGGCCGTGCTCGAGCGGCTGCCCGTCACGGCCCACTACCTGTTCCGTGAGCTCGACGGTACGTTCCCGAACCACCCTGCCGATCCGCTCAACCCCGAGAACCAGAAGGATCTGAAGGTGGCGGTGCTGAAGCACGGCGCCGACGTGGGTCTTGCCTTCGACGGCGACGCGGACCGCGTGTTCTTGGTGGATGAGCGCGCGGAGGACGTGAGCGGGTCGCTGCTGACCGCGATCGTGGCGGTCCCGATGCTCCGCGCGGAGCCCGGCGCCAAGATCGTCCACAACCTGATCTGCTCGTGGATCGTGCCCGAGACCATCCGGGCGAACGGCGGCGAGCCGGTGCGCACGCGGGTCGGGCACTCGTTCATCAAGCAGGTGATGGCCGACACCGGTGCGATCTTCGGCGGCGAGCACTCGGGCCACTACTACTTCCGGGAGAACTACCGCGCCGACTCCGGGCTGATCGCCGCGGTCGTCGCGCTGGGGGAGCTCTCGGCCTCCGGCGGATCACTCTCGGCGCTGCTGTTGCCGTACCGCAAGTACTGGGACTCCGGCGAGATCAACTCGACGGTGCCGGACCAGCACGGGAAGATCGAGGAGCTGGCCGGGATATTCGCCGATGCCACCCTCGACCGGCTGGACGGCCTCACGATCGAGTACGAGGACTGGTGGTGCAACGTCCGCCCGTCCAACACCGAGCCGCTGCTGCGGCTCAACGTCGAAGCCCGCACCGAGGAACTGCTCGACGACCGCACCGCGGCGCTGCTCGCGGTGATCCGTGATGAAGGAGGCGCCGGATGACCTTGGACCCCGAGCTCGTACAGATCTTGGTCTGCCCGAACGACCGCGGCGAGATCGACTACCGCGAGGACGAGCAGGTGATCGTCTGCCGGACGTGTGGCTACCGCTATCCCGTCCGCGACGACATCCCCGTGATGCTGATCGACGAGGCGGAGAAGCCCTGAGCCCCGCGCGCGTCGACCTCGACGACGCCGCCGCGATCGCGGCGCTCGACACGGGGGACATGCTCGGCACGGTTGCCGCGCTCGGCGACCACATCGAGGCCGGCTACGCGTCGGGGCTCGCGACGACCGGTCTCCCGTCGCTCGACGGCGTCACCAGCGTTGTGTTCTGCGGGATGGGCGGGTCGGCCGTCGCCGGGGACGTGCTGCGCCAGACGTTCCGCGATCGGTTGCCGGTGCCCGTCGACGTGAACCGCACGCCGTTCCTGCCCGAGTACGCGGGCCCGCACACGCTGGTGATCGCGTCGTCGTTCTCCGGTGAGACGAGCGAGACGCTGTCCTCTGTCGAGGAGGCGATCCGTCGTGGATGCCGGATGCTCGCGATCACCTCGGGGGGCCGGCTGGGCGCGCGTTGCGATGAACACGGGATCGCGAGGGCGTCGGTTCCGGCGGGCTTCCAGCCACGAGCGGCGCTCGGCCACCTGACGTTCGCGATGCTCGGCGCGCTCGAGGCCGCGGGGCTTGTGCCGTCGATCGAAGACGACGTGCAGGAGACGCTCTCGTCGATGCGCGGCCTGATCGCCGGGATGACGCCCGACGTGCCGATGGCCGAGAACCCGGCAAAGGAGCTCGCCGATTGGCTCGACGACCGGGTCGCGGTGGTGTGGGGCGCCGACGGCATCGGCGCCGTCGCGGCGATGCGTTGGAAGACCCAACTGAACGAGAACGGCAAGGTTCCGGCGTGGCATTCGGCGATGTCGGAGCTGGACCACAACGAGGTGGTCGGCTGGGTCAAGCCGTTCGGGTCGATGCACGCCGTGATCGCGCTGCGGTCCGACCACGAGCATCGGGAGATCGCCGCGCGGTTCCCGCTGTCGCTCGACATCGCGCGTGATGCCGGCGCTGAGGTGCGCGAGGTGACGGTGCCGGGCCGCGGCCCGCTCGCCACGCTGCTGTCGCTCGTCACGATCGGCGACTTCGCGAGCTGCTACGTGGGCGTTCGACACGGTGCCGACCCGACGCCGGTCGAGGTGATCCAGGGCCTCAAGGCCGCGCTCGCGGCGATGGACCTGGGATGAGCGGCGGCCCCGCCGCCCCGCCGGATCGTCTCGCCGAGTCCGCCGCCGCGGTCGTACGCACGCGGTCGGTCGCCGAGCCGCACGTGGGCATCGTCCTGGGGTCCGGGCTCGGTCCCGCGCTCGGCGATGCGCTGCGGGTCGACGACACCATCCCGTACGCCGACCTGCCGGGGTTCCCGGCGATCACGGTGCCGGGCCACACCGGCGAGCTGGTCCTGGGGGAGCTGGCGGGCGTGCCGATCGCCGGGTTCCGCGGGCGGTTCCACCTGTATGAGGGACACGACCCCGAGGTGCCGGCGTTGCTGCCCCGGCTCGCGCATGCCCTGGGCGCCGACACGATGGTGCTGACGGCCGCGGTCGGCGCCGTGGTTGCCGATCTCGCAGGGGGAACCGCGGTGATCCTTCGTGACCACCTGAACTTCAGCGGATCGGTGCCGTTGCTGCGGTGGCGCTTCGCCGACAGGATGCCCGCGTTCGTGAGTGGCGACGTCTACGACCCGGCGCTCCGGGCGCTCGCGCTCGAGCGCGCCGCCGCGCTGGAGATCGTCGCGACCGAGGGCGTCTACGGCGCGATGCGAGGCCCCGCCTACGAGACCCCCGCCGAGGTCGAGATGCTCGCCCGCGCTGGCGCGACGGTGGTCGGCATGTCGATGGTGCCGGAATCCCTTCCGGCGCATGCCCTCGGCATGCGAGTCCTCGGCATCTGTAGCCTGACCAACGCACTGGGCGAACCGGTGACGCACGAGGACGTGCTCCGCGTCTCGCACGAGACGGCGGCCGCCATCGGGAGGCTCCTCGTGGACCTGCTGCCACGCCTCCCCCGGAAGGAGCTCCAGGATGGCTGACATCAAAGACCC
>DASYOY010000017.1:0-8442 GCA_036007245.1 Actinomycetota bacterium
CTGCGGGACGACCTCGATGCCGCCTCCTGAGGGAGGGGTCTCGATCCGCCGGGTCGCGATCATCGGGACCGGTCTGATCGGCACGTCGATCGCGATGGCGGCCCGCCGCGCGGGCGCCGACGTCGTCGGCTGGGACCTCGAGGCCACCGTCCTTGCGACCGCGGCGGCCGGCGGCACGTTGACGGCCACCCATTCGTTGGAAGCGGCGGCGACAGACGCCGACCTCGTCGTGGTCGCGACGCCGATCGGCGCCGTACCCGCCACGGTTCGTGCGGCGTTGGCGGCCGCCCCCGCCGCGATCGTCACCGATGCCGCCAGCATCAAGACGCGCGTGATCGACGATGTGCGTGCTCAGGCGCCGGCCGATGCGCTCCCGAGGTTCGTGCCGGGCCATCCGATGGGGGGCAGCGAACGGTCCGGCCCCGAACATGCCTCGGCGTCCGTGGTCGACGGGATCGTGTGGGTGTTGGCTCCGTCCGCCGAGACGGATCCCGGCGCGACGCAGGCGCTCCAAGCCTGGGTCGAGGCGGTGGGCGCGAAGGTTGTGGTGATGGATCCAGAGCGTCATGATCGCCTCGTCGCTGTGGTCAGCCATCTCCCACAGGTCGCGTCGACGACGCTGATGGGGACGGCCGCAGACCGCGAGGCGGGGGAGCAGGACGCGCTGCTGTTGGCCGCTGGGGGCTTCCGGGACCTGACGCGGCTCGCCGCCTCACAGCCCGCGCTCTGGAGCGAGATCTTGGTCGCCAACCGCGAGGAGGTGGCCGCCGCTATCGATCTGTTCGTTCGGCGCTTGGAAGCACTGCGCGATCGGATCGCGGCCGCCGACGCGGCCGGGGTGGAGTCGACCTTCGACGCGGCCAAGCAGGCTCGATTGGGGCTCGCGGCCAAGCCGACCGTTCGCTCGGGCGTCGCCGTGTGGCAGGTCGAGATCCCCGACGAACCGGGCGCCCTCGCCCGGATCACCGCCGTGCTCGGGACGGGCGGCGTCAACATCGAGGATCTGCAGATCGTCCACTCGCCGGAGGGCGGCCGTGGGACCGTGCACCTGACCGTCGCGGCCGACACGGCGGCCTCCGCGGCCGACGTGCTCGCGTCCGCCGGCTACGACCCGACCAGGCTGGCGTAATCGCCGATGGACGTCGTCATCCGTCCCGGCGGCCGGCTCGAGGGTGAGGCGGCGGTCCCCGGAGACAAGTCGATCGCTCATCGATGGCTCATCCTCTCCGTGACGGCGAAGGGTGCGAGCCGTCTGGTCAACCTTCCTCGGTCTCTCGATGTTCGGTCGACCGCCGCCTGCTTGTCGAAGGTAGCCGGGAAGGCTCGACCTTCGCTCGACGTCTTCGCCCGAGACGCTCGTGCCCCCGTGGAGGGTGGCGGTTCCACGTGGAACGCAGGGGTTGAGGTTCGTGCTTCGGGACCGTCATCGGGGCCGCTTGAAGTTGAGGGTGACGGTCGAGATGAGCTTCTCGAGCCCTCGTCAGAGCTGGATTGCGGGAACTCAGGAACATCGATGCGGCTGCTGTCCGGTGTGCTTGCCGCGGCACCGTTCACCTCGGTCCTGACCGGCGACGCGAGCCTGTCGGTGCGGCCGATGGAGCGGGTCGCCGGGCCGCTCCGTGCGATGGGTGCGTTCCTGGAGACCACCGATGGCCACGCTCCCATCCGGATCCGAGGGGGGTTGCTCCACGGTGAGCGGTTCGAGCCGGAGGTCCCGAGCGCGCAGGTGAAGAGCGCGATCTTGTTCGCGGGTCTCGCCGCGGACGGCGTCACCGCAGTGCGCGAGCGTGCTGCGACCCGCGATCACACGGAGCGGGCGCTCGAGGCGCTGGGGGCCCCGGTCGAGCGTGAAGACGGCGACGTGCGTGTCGGTCGCTTCCAACACGGGGGGTTCGAGGGCCGGGTCCCGGGCGACCCGTCGTCAGCGGCCTTCCTGATCGCAGCGGCGGCGCTTACCGGGTCGGCGCTCACGGTCACGGGCGTCGGGCTCAACCCAAGCCGGCTGCATTTCCTCCGCGTGATGGAACGGATGGGCATCGTCACCCATCAAGTGGTCGAGGGTTCGGAGGTGGGGGAGCCCGTCGGGTCGATCGAGGTCGAGCCTTGCGACGCTCTTCGTGCGGTACGGGTCGATGCGGACGAGCTGCCGTTGGTTATCGACGAGGTGCCGGTGCTCGCCGCGCTCGCCGTCCACGCCGTCTCGGATTCGTGGTTCCTCGATGCCGCGGAGCTCCGGGTGAAGGAGAGCGACCGTCTCGGGGCGATCACGAGAAGCGTGCGAGACCTCGGCGGCGTCGCGGCCGACGAGGGGAGCGACCTCGTGATCGCCGGCGGCGGGCTCGAGGGTGGACGAACCACCTCGGGCGGCGATCATCGGATCGCGATGGCGATGGCCATAACCGCGCTCGGCGCGCGCGGGCCCTCGAGGGTCGACGGGATGGACGCGGCCGACGTGAGCTTCCCCGGCTTCGTCGAAACCCTCCGGCGGCTCGGCGCTCGGATCGAGGCGCCGTGAGCGGGCCGGTGCTCGTCGCGGTCGACGGAGCGGCCGGGAGCGGGAAGTCGACGCTCGCGCGCGGGCTGGCACGCGCCCTGCACGTGCCCTACATCAACACGGGGTTGATGTACCGAGCGGTCGCGGCGGCCTCGATCGGTTCGCGCGTCGACCCGGATGACGCCGAACGCCTCGTCGACCTCGCGCGAGGGTTGCGGTTCAGCGTCCGCGGCGAGGATCCGCCGGAGCTCCAGGTCGAGGGTTACGGTCCGGCCGACCTCACCACCCCGGATGTCGAGTCCAGGGTCTCGCTCGTCTCGAGGCATCCAGGGGTGCGGACGGTGCTGCGTGATCTCCAACGCGCGCTCGGTGCCGACGGCGCGGTGATGGAGGGTCGAGACATCGCGACGGTCGTGTTTCCGGATGCACGCCTCAAGCTCTTCTTAGAAGCAGACCCCGATCGTCGTGCCGGCCGGCGCGCCGACGAACGGGGGACGGCCGACGATTCGGTCCGCACCGCGTTGCACGAGCGCGACGCGCGCGATGCCCGCACCACACCGCTCGAGCCCGCGCCCGGCGCGGTGGTGATCGACACGACCAAGCTGTCGATCGAGCAGACCCTCGATGTGGCGCTCGGATCGGCTCGCGAGGCCTGGCCGTCGGAGATCCCGTGAGTCACGTCCCGCAGATCGCGGTCGTGGGCCGCCAGAACGTCGGCAAGTCGACGCTGGTGAATCGGCTGTTCGGCAAACGCGCGGCGATCGCGCACGACGCGCCTGGCGTGACACGCGACCGGCTCGAGCTCGAGGCGACCTGGCGCGGGCGGCGGTTCGGACTGGTCGACACCGCCGGCTACCTCCATCGAGCCACCGGCGTGGAGGCGCTCGCCGCAGAGCAGGCCGAACGCTCGATCGCCGCTGCAGCCCTCATCGTGCTCGTGGTCGACGTGCACGCGGGCATCACCCAGGAAGACGGCGTGCTGGCGCGACGGCTGCGCACGAGCCCGACGCCCGTCCTGCTCGTCGCGAACAAGGCAGACGCCCCGGGCGATACATCCGACGTCGCCGATCTCTACCGCCTCGGGCTCGGCGAGCCGTTCCCGGTCTCCGCGCTGCACGGCCAAGGGATCGGGGACCTGATGGATCGCTTGCTCGAGCTGTTACCCGACGCGCCAGAAGCGGTCGAGCCACCCACCGAGCCGCGCTTCGCGATCGTCGGGCGCCCCAACGTCGGCAAGTCCACCCTGTTCAACCGGCTCGTCGGTGAAGACCGCAGCGTCGTCTCCGAGGTGTCGGGCACGACGCGCGACAGCGTCGATTCGTTGATGACGTGGCCGGACCACGGCACGGTCCGATTCATCGATACCGCCGGGATGCGCAAGGGCACGAAGGTGCGCGGTGTCGAGTACTACAGCGTGCTGCGCGCCCGCCACGCGATCGAAGCGGCGCATGTCGCCGTACTCGTCCTGGACGCGCCGGACGGGTTCTCGGCCGAGGACAAGAAGATCGCGAACCTCGTGATGGACGCCGGCCGCGCGTTGATCCTCGCCGCGAACAAGTGGGACCTCGTCGAGGACAAGGACCGGTGGTTCAAGCGGCTCGAGGATGAGGTGCAGCTGTACGCGAGAGCGACGGTCCTGCGCACGTCGGCGACACGCGGACAAGGCGTGCATCGGCTTGGCCCGTTGTTGCTCGACCTCCATACGAGGTGGAGCTCGCGAGCCTCGACGTCGTCGGTCAACGACATCGTGCAGACCGCACAGCGTGAGCGCCCCTCGCCGAAAGGAACCGGCACGCTGCATTACGCGACGCAGGTCTCGACCGCGCCGCCGACGTTCGTGATCTTCGGCGGTGCACGTCCGCCCGCGCCGACCTACCAGCGCTACATCGAGAACCGGCTCCGGCGTGAGCTCCACCTCGAGGGTGTGCCGATCCGGCTGCGGTTCCGTCCACGCACGCGCGACCGCCGCTGACGCAGGACGCCGGTTGGCTATCCTGTCCGCGTCGGCTCGTTCCTGGGCCGCGACGGGCCGTGGCGCAGCTTGGTTAGCGCGTCTGACTGGGGGTCAGAAGGTCGCCGGTTCGAATCCGGCCGGCCCGACGGATGGACACGAGCGAGGGGACCCCGGCCGCGGGCTCCGGCCGCCGGGTGCTGACCGTCCCCAACGCCATCTCGGCGCTCCGGATCGCGCTGATCCCGGTCTTCGTGGCGTTGATCCTGGACGAGCACACGACGACCGCCGGGCTGATCATGTTCGGCTGCGTCATCGCGACCGACTGGGTCGACGGCACGATCGCGCGGCGGACGGGGCAGGTCTCGGAGCTCGGCAAGGTGCTGGACCCGGTCGCGGACCGGCTGGCGATCGCGGCGGGGATCATCGCGCTGGCGATCCGTGGGGTGTTCCCGGTGTGGGCGGCGGTCGCCATCATCGCGCGGGACGTCGCCATCCTCGGCGTGGGCGTCTACCTCCTCTCGCGCCGGCACATCCGGCTCGAGGTTCGGTGGATCGGCAAGGTTGCCACCTTCTCTCTGATGGTCGCCGTGCCGGCGATCGCGTGGGGCGCGCTCGATCTTCCCCTCGCCGCCGCCGCCACGGCCGTCGGGTGGGTCTGCTTCGCGGTCGGCATCGTCGAGTACTACATCGCCGCCGGCGTCTATGCGCAGGACGCTCGGCGGGCGCTCGCGTCGCCATGAGCGCGCGCGGCGGCTATCGTGCCGCGCGGCCGTCGAACGATCCGTCATCGAGGAGGCAGAGGTGAACGTTCCGGACGATCTCCGATACACGAAGGAGCACGAGTGGGTACGGGTCGAGGGTTCCCTCGCGCGCGTCGGGATCACCGACTACGCGCAGGACGCGCTCGGCGACGTGGTCTACGTGGACCTTCCGGCGGTCGGCGCGTCGGTCGCCGCGCACGAGCCACTCGGCGAGGTTGAGTCGACGAAGTCCGTTTCGGATGTCTACAGCCCGCTGGCGGGCACGGTCGTCGAGCGGAACGCCGCGATCGATGACCGGCCGGAGCTGGTGAACGAGCAGCCGTACGGCGATGGATGGCTCGTCCTGATCGAGCCGAACGATCCCGGTGCGATCGACGGCTTGCTCGACGCGGCCGGATACAAGACCCTCGTCCAGGAAGCCTGATCTCTGATCGACGCCAACCCTCAACGCTGCATCGCGCCATCGATGCCCGGTTGAGCGTCCGGGCTTCGACAGGTTGAGGGTCGCCGTGACCGCGCGTTGACCCTGCTGGTGCCGTACGATAGCGTCGCGCCGAGGCTCAGGGTCGAGGGTTGTGCCGAAGCCTCGACCGTCAGGGGAACCGTGGACCAAGGAGCCGTGCAGCTTGTTCTGCAGCCGTTGTGGACATCCAAACCGCGATGATGCGCGATTCTGCGTCGAGTGTGGCCATCCACTTCACGAGGACGTCACCGTGACCTTGCCGGCGATCGAACCCGAAGAGGAAGCTTCCGAGGAGTTCCCGTTCCCGAACGACACCCTCAACCCCGGTCAGGCTCTCCTGTTGGTCAAGCGTGGCCCGAACGCCGGATCGACGTTCCTGCTCGAGGGCGACGAGACGACCGTCGGACGCGACACCGATAGCGCGGTGTTCCTGGACGACGTGACCGTGTCTCGCAAGCACGCGGTCGTCGAGCGCCACGACGGCGAGTGGTTCGTTGTGGACCGCGGGAGCCTCAACGGCACCTACGTCAACGGCGAGCAGGTCGACCGGACGAAGCTCAGCACCGGCGACGAGGTCCAGATCGGCAGGTTCAAGCTCACGTTCTTCGCGGCGGATCGATAGGAGCAGGAGAGGTATGGCCGGCACGCGCAACTACCAGTCGATCGGAGAGGTCCTCGTCAACGTCAAGACCGAGTTCCCCGACATCACGATCTCGAAGATCCGGTTCCTCGAGTCCGAGGGGCTGATCACGCCGGAGCGCACGCCGTCGGGCTACCGGAAGTTCTATCCCGATGACGTCGAGCGCTTGAAGTCGATCCTGCGGTTGCAGCGCGACGAGTACCTCCCATTGAAGGTCATCAAGGAGCGCCTGCTGAAGGCCGACTCCGGCGAGGACGAGGACGAGCCCACGCTGGAGCAGGCGACGTCGGGGATGGACACGGACGGCGGTGGCGAGGATCTGGCCGAGGCGCCGACCGGCCTGCAGATGTCGCTCGAGGAGATGGCGGCCGCCACCGGTGTCGATCGGGAGCGGATCAAGGAGCTCGAGCAGTTCGGCATCGTTTGCACGCACGGCCCCGAGGGCGGGCGCTACTACGACGGCGACGACTACGTGACGCTGTCCATCGTGAAGGACTTCCTGCGGTTCGGGATCGAGCCCCGGCACCTCACGATGTACAAGCACTTCGCCGACCGGGAGTCGGCGTTCTTCGAAGCCCTGGTCGCGCCCACCCTTCGGCAGAAGAACCCCGACGCGCGCCGCGCCGCCACGCAGACGCTCGGCGAGCTCACGACGACGTCGCGGAAGTTCAAGCAGGCGCTGTTGCGGAACGCGCTCCGTGACAACCTCGCGACCGGGTGACGCCGCCGCGCCTGCGCGCCGCAGCCGTCGCCTCGGCGATCATCGTCGTAGCGGTCGCGATCAACGCCGGCGCCGCCGGGCGCGCGACGATCCCGCCGCCGACGCCGGTGCCGCCGCACGGGAGCCCCTCGCCGTTCCCGACGACGCTCGCGACGCCCACCGATACGACGGCGCCGCCGACGATCGACGCTGGGGCGGCCCTGTTGGCCGACCCCGACACCGGCCAGATCCTGTTCGCCAAGGATCCGCGCACCAAACGTCCCATCGCGTCGATCACGAAGCTCATGACGGCGTTGCTTGCCCGCCGGGCCCTCCCGTTGCACGCGATGATCACCGTCGATCCCGCCGCCGTGTTCGACCGCAAGACGTTCGGGTCGACCTCGGTCCTCGGCCTCAAGGCGGGGGAGCGGATCTCGGTCGAGAACCTGTTATACGGGCTGCTGCTCGCGAGCGCGAACGACGCCGCCGTCGCGCTCGCGATCGCCGCCGACGGGTCGCAGGACGCGTTCGTCCGGCAGATGAACACCGAAGCCGACAAGCTCGGCATGCGCGACACGCACTTCGCGTCGGCGAGCGGGCTCGATGACGACGGGTACTCGACGCCGCGCGATCTCCTGCTGCTGACACGCGCGGTCAACGCCGACCCGGTCCTGCGTACGATCACCGCGACGAAGGTTCGCCGGATGCCGGCGCCCAAGGGTCCGGACCGTGTGATCCAGAACCGCAACGTGCTGCTGTGGCTCTATCCCGGCGCGGTCGGAACGAAGACCGGCTCGACGTCCGGCGCCGGCCAATGCGTCGTGGCGGCGGCGCACCGGGACGGCCGTGCGCTCGTCGCGATCGTGCTCCACGCGCCGGACGAGCCCTTCTCCGACGCGGCTGCGTTGCTCAACTACGGGTTCGATGGGTGGCGGCCCGACACGCTCGTGCACACCGGCGACGCGGCCGGCGACGCGGCGATCCGCGGCGGGACGGTGCCGGTGATCGCCGCGATCGGTCTCAACGCGCTGGTGCCGGTCGACGACGACGGCCGGGATCAACACGTGGTCGTCGATCCGCACGCGGCGTATCCGCCGGCACCGCACGAACGCGTCGCGACGCTCGTCTTCGCCGCGGGTCCGACCGTCATCGGCACCGTGCCATTGATCGTGTCCGACGTGCCGCCGCCGCCGACGACGTCGGGGCCGTGGTGGGTCCGCACCGCGGAGGCGGTCGCGGGTGGGGTTGCCGACGCCGTGCGGGGCCTCGCCGCCTGATCGTTCGGGGCAGGCACCCCTGGTAGCCTCCTGCCCGATGGCGGAGGTCGCACGCGTCCTGTACGGGCGCGAGGACGTTCGCCGCCGGGTGGCAGAGCTCGGCCGCACGATCACCGGGGACTATGTGGGGCGGGAGCCCGTGTTCGTCACGGT
>DASYOY010000018.1:0-53386 GCA_036007245.1 Actinomycetota bacterium
GCGCCGGCACCGGCGAGGTAGAACGCCGCGCTGACGCCGATGCCCACCTTCGCGTCGGCACCCGCCGCGGCGGCGATAGACCCGGCCAGCACCCAGATCAACAGCACGCCGACACCGAGGCCCGCGGCCGCTTGCCCCGCCGCGCCGCCGCGCGTCGTCCGCCCCGCCAGGTAGAGCTCCCACCGCCCGGCGTCTTCTTCACCGCGCAGCAGCCGCGTCGAAGTCAGCAACCCCCAGATCGCGCCGAGCACGATCATCGAGTACAGCGTCTTGTAGGCGGTGTAGCCCGCCACCGTGTCGACCCCGCGGATGATCCCGAAGAGCGCCTCGAAGCCACGGTTGCCCTCGAGCGTGGCAGCGACGGCGGCCCGCGACGCCGCATCGGGGAACGCCGAGACGTACGTCGTCGCGGACGATGCGATCAGCGCACCGAAGACGGCGCCCCACAGGACGCCGCCCCGGGCGGCGCGCTTCGCCGTGGTGACGAACACGGTCCGCGCCGGGCGGCGCTCGTCACGGCGCATCGGCGGTCTCCGACACATCGGATCCGTAGTGCGCGAGGAAGAGCTCTTCGAGCGACGGCTCGCGGCTCGTGAGATGTCGGACGCGGCTTCGGGCCAAGACCGCGAGGAGCGGCTCGATCGACCCGTCGACCTGGCACGTGACGCGGTCGCCGTCGACCGCGACGCCGCCGACGCCGGGCACCGCCGCGAGATCCGGCGGCTCGCCGTCGAACTCCACCTCGACGGTGAGCGCGGACAGATGCCGCATGTCGGCGATCCGCCCGATGTCCACCAGTCGTCCGGCGCGCAAGATCGCGACCCGGTCGCACAGGGCCTCGACCTCGGACATGATGTGTGACGACAGGAAGACGGTCTGGCCGCGCTCCCGTGCCTCCGCGATGCAGTCGCGGAACGCGCGCTCCATCAGCGGGTCGAGCCCGCTCGTCGGTTCGTCCAGGATCAGCAGGTCGGCGCGGCCCATCAGGCCGGCGATCAAGATCAGCTTCTGCTTGTTCCCCTTGGAGTAGGTCCGGACCTTCTTGGACGGGTCGAACTGGAACCGATCGATCAGCACCTGGCGGTAGTCGGGGTCGGCGCGGCCCTGCACGCGGCCGAGCAGATGGAGCGTCTCCTCTCCGGTGAGGGACGGCCACAGGTTCGCCTCTCCCGGGACGTAGGCGACGTGGCGGTGAGCCTCGACCGGATCCGCTTGCGCGTCGATCCCGAAGACCTCCGCACGGCCACTCGTCGCGCGGATCAGGCCGAGGAGCAGGCGGATCGTCGTGGTCTTCCCGGCGCCGTTCGGTCCGAGGTACCCGAGCACCTCGCCGCGCGCAACCGCGAGATCGAGGTCGATCAGTGCATCCGTCGTCCCGAACCGCTTGGAAAGAGCCTCGGTGCGGATCGCCACATCGGTGGGCGTCGGTGTCACCTGGTCCATGCTTCCCTCCTCGGCATGCACGCCATTCTGCCTCTTCCTGGCGTCTCCTCTGACCGGACCGGGCTGATCCGTCTCGGAGGGTCTGAGGGAACTCGACTTGGCCGCGCCCGGTGTACGGTCCCGGATGATTCCCTGAGGAGGACGCATGGAGGTCGCACCCGGCATCCGTCGGATCGGCAGCGACAGCAGGATCAACTCGTACCTGATCGAAGAGGGCGGCCGGGTCACGATCGTCGACGCAGGCGTCTCCGGGCTCTATGCGGATCTCTGGGTGGAGCTGGCAGACATGGGCCAGACCATCGACGACGTCGAGGCCTTGGTGCTGACACACGGCCACAGCGATCATGTGGGCTTCGCCGAGCGGCTGCGCACCGAACGTCACGTTCCCGTCTCGGTGCACGAAGCCGACGCCTCGCTGGCTCGCGGAGAGGTGAAGAACCCCTCGAAGGGACTCGGACCGACGAAGATCGGACCGATCGCCGGCTTCCTCTGGTTCACGCTCGTTCGAGGCGGTCTCCGCACCCGGCACATCGGCGAGGTCTCGACCTTCGGTGACGGTGCCACGCTCGACGTACCGGGCTCTCCCAAGGTGATCCTGGCGCCGGGACACACCCCGGGCAGCGCCGTCCTTCATTTCGCATCGCGAGACGCGCTGTTGGTTGGTGATGCGCTCGCCACCTACGCGGTAACCACCGGGGCACATGGGCCACAGATCTCGCCGTTCACCGCCGACGCAGCGCAAGCGCTGGACTCATTGACGCGCTTCGAAGCCATCGACGCGAACTGGGTCCTGCCGGGCCACGGCGATCCGTGGACGGGAGGCACCTCCGAAGCGGTCCGGTTGATCCGCGGATCGACGGCTCAGGCTTGATAGCTCCTGCGCGAGACGGGGTCGCATAGCGTTGGTCGCCGGTTCGACTCCCGCCCCGGGCGAGCGCGGCCTGACGGATCGCGCGCCCGCTTGGACGCTCGCCGTTGCGGCGATGCTTTCGGTCCAGGTCGCGGCCGCTTTGTCGACGCACCTGTTCGACACCGTCGGACCTGCGGGCACCGCGTGGCTCCGGCTCACCTTCGGCGCGATCGTCTTCCTTGGGATCAGCCGGCCCCGCGTTCGGAGGCTCTCGCGCTCCGACAAGGGCACCGTGCTTGCGCTCGGGGTCGCGACCGGCCTGGTGACGGTGGCCTTCTCTTCCGCGATCGCCCGCATCCCGCTGGGCACAGCGGTCGCGATCGAGTTCCTCGGACCGCTCGGCGTTGCGGTGTTCCACGATCCAGACCGGCGGCGACTCCTCTGGCCGGCGTTGGCGCTGGCCGGCGTTGTGCTGCTCACCGAACCGTGGCAAGCCTCGATCGACCCGGTCGGCGTGCTCCTCGCGGCGATGGCGGCCTGCGGATGGGGCACCTACATCGTGCTGACCCAGCGTGTCGGCGACCGGCTCGCGGGATTGCAGGGACTGTCGCTCACCATCCCGATCGCCGCCATCGCCGCGGCATCCTTCGGGATACCCGAGGCAGCTGGGCACCTCAGCTGGCCGATCGTCGGGGCTGCGGCCGGATTGGCGCTGCTCATGCCAGTGCTGCCGATGTCTCTCGAGCTGCTGGCGCTACGACGATTGACCACACACGCGTTCGGGACGTTGATGGCGCTCGAACCTGCCTTCGGCCTAACCGTCGGATCCGTTCTGCTCTCGCAGGTGCCAACTGCGCTCCAGGTGATCGGGATCACGCTGGTCGTGGTGGCTGGGATCGGCGCGGAGCGGGGCGGTCATCGAGAGGATCGACCGGAGCCGAGCTCCCCTCCGCCGCTCATCGACTGAGCGTGTTCCGTTCGTGCATCAGCGCGGTGCCGAACATCGTCAGCCACAACAGCACTGGATATGCGATCCACCGCTCTGTCCCTCCGATCCCGATCGAGGCTTGTGGACCCCATCCCTCGAATGTCTCGAGGCCGAAGACCGTCGCGAGCAGCGCGATCACGCCGAGTCCCAGCGCGAAGGAACCCAACGGTTGGCCGAGAACCTTCCGAGACATCACCGCGGTGATGGAGCCGCCCACGAAGCACAGCAATGCGAAGATCGGGTGCCAGTTCTCCACGTTGCCGGGGAACACGGCGATCCCGACGAGTCCGATACCCAGCACGCCCAGCCCGACGACCACGCGGCGCCGCGCGATCACCGACCACAAGAGGTATGCGGAAGCCAAGACCATCGCGCCGGCGATCGCCATCGTCGCGATGAAGATCTCGCGGTTCGGTTGGACCATGTAGCTGTTCGGTGGCAGCGTTCCACTGAGGTCGCTGATCGAGTTGGTGAACGTGTTGTAGTGCCTATCGGCCGGATACAGCGCCTCGTTCGTGATGATCGCCATGATCGTGCCGATGCCGGTCAGTGCGAGAAGTACTCCGGCGATCGTTCGTCGGGAGATCGAGCCTGGTTCGTCCGCCGGTCGGTGCGGTGAAACAGCGTGCACATCATCCTTCGTCGCCGCTTGCATCGTCCTCAGCCTCCCTCCGACGCACGGTTCCTAGAGCGAGCCTTTCACGGCCGCGTCACGGCTGGGAGGGCTTGTGGTCCCGCATCCGAAGGGCCGGCTGACCCGGCCCGAACCGCGACGCCCGGGTCTCTAGTCCGGGATCAGGCCGAGGACCTTCGCGACGTTCGTGCCCATGATCCCGTCGAGCTTGCCCTGCGGGATCGGCGGCATCGAGCACGCGTCCGCCTCTTCGTTCACCGACAGCAGCTTGTCCTTCAGCTTCACCGGGTCGTAGAGGAACCCCGGATAGTCCGTTCCGAAGAAGAGCTTCTCGAGCGGCACGAACATCGGCTCGCACTTCGACAGCAGCAGGAACAGGTCTCGCCGGCTGATGCTCGCGATCAGGTACGAGAGTTCCGCGTAGAAATTCGGATGCTTCGTGAGCAGGAACAGCGCCTCATCGACCCACGGCCAGCCGGTGTGGGCGACGATCACCCGGAGGTCGCGGAACGTCCGGCCGATGTCGTCCAGGAGCGCCGGTCGGCCGAGCTCGAGGCTCGCGTCGATCCGTGTCGAGCCCGCCTGATGGATCATCACGGGGATGCCCAGCGCTTGCGCCCGCTCGTACACAGGGAACGCGATCT
The DNA here is from genome assembly GCA_036007245.1 of Actinomycetota bacterium. Taxonomy (GTDB): domain Bacteria; phylum Actinomycetota; class UBA4738; order UBA4738; family HRBIN12; genus AC-51. Next base: position 4,560 of record DASYOY010000018.1, read on the forward strand.
CGGGATCGTTCGCTCGCCAGTGTTGGTACATCGGATAGAGCTTCACGCCCGACAGGCCGAGCTCGATGACGGCGCGCTCGAGCTCCTCGACGGCGGCCTGCGGTCCCCGAAATGTCGGGTTCACGGATGCGTAGCCGATCAGGTGGTCGGGGTCGGCTCGAACGCATGCGGCGATGTAGTCGTTGCATCTCTCGGGATTCGGCGGCCCGTCGACGCCGAGGGTTCCCTCGGTGTCGACCGTTCCGATCAGGCGTCCGTCGAGCCACTGCGGCGAGACCCCCAGGATGATGCTCTTGTCGAAGCCCACGTGATCTCGAACTGACTCGGTCGGCCCGATCACCGGCCAGCCGGCCCGCGTGAACCCGCTCGCCTCCCACTCTTCTTCTGTGGGCATCCGGTGCGACGGCAGCGTTCCCATCGATCGGTAGATGCAGAGCGAGCCCTCGCGGCCGTAGTCGACGGTGAATGCCGGGTCCTCGGCGAGCGACAGGATGTGGCTGTGCGCGTCGATGATCACGGTGTTCCGATCCCGTGTGTCGTCGGAGCCCCGGCCGCGATCTCGTCGTCGACCCCAGCAGCCGCAAGGACGCGAACGAATGCCTCGGTCGCCTTCGCCTCGACCTCTGCCACGTCGACCGTGAGGAGCGTGCGGTCGTCCATCACCACGGCACCATCGATCACCACGGTGCGGACGGCGCGACCCTGCGCCGCGAACGCCAGGTGGGCATACAGCTGGTTCCGGTTCCCACGGACCAGCGGCGTGAACGACGGATCGTCGAGGTCGATCACGATCAGATCGGCCTTCTTCCCCTCGGCGAGGACGCCGGCGTCGTGCCCGAGCGCTGCGGAGCCGTTCCGGGTCGCCATCGTGAGCAGGTCGGCCGCCCCGAGCAGCTCCGCGTCCATCCGGACGGCGCGTTGAACCAGCGACGCGAACTGCATCACCTGGAACATGTCGCTCGAGTTCACGCCCTCGACCGAGTCGTGGCCGAGCCCGACATTGATCCCGGCCGCACGATAGTCGAGCAGCCGTGCGACGCCCGTTCCGAGCTTCGCGTTCGACGTCGGGTTGTGCGAGATCTGCGTACCGGTATCGCGCATCAGACCGATCTCGGTGTCCGAGAGCCAGACGGCGTGCGCCGCGATCGTCTCCGAGCCGAGCAGCCCACATTCATAGGCGACCTCGGTGGGCCGCCGGCCAAACTTCTCGAGCGAGCTCTGCACCTCCCCCATCGACTCGTTCAGATGGATGTGCACGCCGGTGCCGAGGTCGGCTGCCAGCGCGCTCGCATCGCGGAGCAGTCCCATCGACGCGAGCGGAAGCCACTCGATCCCGACCTTGACCTCAACACGCCCGTTCGCCGCGCCGTTGGACGAGCGGAAGCCCGCTTCGTTGCTCGCAAGTGTGTCAAGACCGTGTTCCTCGTCGGCGACGACGTTCGACAGCACGGCACGGACCCCGATCTCACCCGCCGCTTTCGCCATCGCGTCGATGTGGCGGTACATGTCGTTCACCGCCGTCACGCCGAAGCGGATCGACTCGGCGTAGCTGAGCAGCGCGCCCCAGTAAACGGCCTCGGGATCGATCGCACGGACGAGCGGATACCAGAATCGCTGCAGATTCTCGGCGAGCGGGAGATGGTCCGCCCACCCTCGTCCGAGCGCGGTGTGGTAGTGGAGGTCGACCAGGCCAGGCATCACGGCCCCACCCTGCGCGTCGAGCACCTTGCTGCCTTCGGGCACGCGGGCGCGCACATCGTCCGAGGTGCCGACCGCGACGATGCGGTCGCCGTCGATCGCGACCGCGCCGTCGAAGAAGACGTCGTGGTCGTCGTTCATCGTGACGACGATCGCGTCGTCGATCAGCAGCATCGCGCGCGACCCCGGCTACGCGGTCGGGACGACCATGCGATCCAGCACGTGCTGGAACGCGACGTTCGCCTCGTGCAGCACCTTCCCCTGATCGATCGTCGTGAACTGGTGGTCGCGGTACACGACCTGTCCGTCGATGATCGTCGTGTTCACCGCGCTGCCGTTGGCCGCGAACACCAGGTGCGAATACAGGTGCGCCTTCGACTCGGGGAACAACGGCGTGAACATCTGGTTGTCAAGGTCGATCAGGATCACATCGGCCTTCTTCCCGGCGGTGACCTCGCCGGTCTCGTGGCGGAGCGCCGCGGAGCCGTTGCGCGTGGCCATCCGAACCACGTCGGGCGCCTGCTGCAGGCTCGGGTCGACGCGGCTCGCGCGGTGCATCAGCGACGCGAACTTCATGACCTCGAACAGGTCGCGGCTGTTGTTGCACTCCGCCGCGTCGTGGCCGAGCCCGACATTGATCCCAGCCGCGAGCATCTCGGGCACCCGCGCGATCCCGTTGCCGAGCTTCGCGTTGGACGACGGGTTGTGCGAGATCTGCGTGCCGGTCTCGCGCATCAGCGCGATCTCCTTGTCCGAGAGCCACACGCAGTGCGCCGCGATGCACCTGTCGAACAGGATCCCGCAGTCGTACGCAACCTCGGTCGGACGCCGCCCGAACCGCTCCTTCGAGTTCTCCACCTCGGTGAGCGATTCGTTCAGGTGGATGTGGATCCCGGTGTCGAGGTCGTCGGCGAGCTTGCGCGCGTCGCTGAGCAGCCCTTCCGAGGCGAGTGGCAGCCACTCGATCCCGATGTAGACCTCGATCCTGCCGTTCGCCGCGCCGTGCGACTGCTCGTAGGCGATCCGGTTGTCCTCGAGCGTGTCGAGGTCGTGCTCGTCGTCGGCGATGTCGTTGGAAAGCACCGCGCGGATCCCGATCTCCTCGGCGGCCTTGGCGAGCCCGTCGAGCCGCCGGTACATATCGTTGACGGTGGTCACGCCGCACTTGATCGACTCGCTGTAGCTCGCGAGCGCGGCCCAGTAGGCCTCCTCCGGGTTGAGTGCACGGATGATCGGATACCAGCAGGTCTCGAGGTACTCCCAGAGCGGCAGGTGGTCGCTCCAGCCCTTGCCGAGAGCCGTGTGATAGTGCAGATCGACCAGGCCGGGCAGCACCGCTTTGTCCGTGGCGTCGATCACGGTCGCGCCGCTTTCGTCGACGGATACGTCCTTGCCCACCTGCGTGATCCGGTCGCCCTCGATCACGACCGTGCCGCCGAACACCACGTCGTCATCGTCGTTCATCGTGACGACCGTGCCGTTCTTGATGATGATCCTGTCGCGCTCGCTCATGGCGAACCCCTTCCCTATCGCGAGATGCCTTGACCGCCCGACGGCACGGCCGAGGTCAGGTCGACCCAGACCGACTTGGAGTGCAGGTACGGCTCGAGCGCTTCCTCGCCGAGCTCCTTGCCGAACCCCGAGTGCTTGCGGCCGCCGAACGGCACGGCCACGTCGAACATGCCGTACGTGTTGATCCACACGGTGCCGGCGTCGAGCCGGTCGGCGATCCGCAGCGCCTTGCTCGTGTCGGCGGTCCAGATCCCCGACGCGAGCCCGTAGTCGACGCCGTTCGCGAGGGCGAGCAGCTCCTCCTCGGTCTCCCAGGGGATCACGGCGAGGACCGGCCCGAAGATCTCCTCTTGCGCCGCCTTCATGTCGTTGCGCATGCCGGCGAGCACCGTCGGCTCGAGGAAGAAGCCGCCCTCGAGTCCGGCGACCGTCGCCTCGTGGCCGCCCGCAGCGAGCTTGGCGCCTTCCTCCTGGGCGTTCTCGACGTAGCCCTTGACGCGCGCGCGATGGTTCGACGAGATCAGCGGCCCCATCTGCGTCTCGGGGTCGAGCCCGGATCCCAGCCGGATCTCCTTGGCCTGCGCGGCGACGCGCTCGGTGAGCTCGTCCGCGACCGGCGCCTCGACGAACAGCCGGGAGCCGGCCACGCACGCCTGGCCCTGGTTGAAGAAGATCCCCCCGAACGCGCCGGCGGCCGCCGCCTCGAGGTTCGCGTCGGCGAACACGATGTTCGGGCTCTTGCCGCCGAGCTCGAGCGTCACGCGCTTCAGTCCGTCGACCGCCGTGCGCATGATCTCCTTGCCCGTCGCGGTCTGTCCGGTGAACGCCACCTTCTGCACGCCGGGGTGTCGCACCAGCGACGCGCCGACCTCGGGCCCGCCGATCACGACGTTGATCACGCCCGGCGGGAACCCGGCTTCGTCGACCAGCTGCATCAGGCGCAGGGTCGACAGCGGCGCCAGCTCCGAGGGCTTGACGACGATCGTGCACCCGGCGGCCAGCGCCGGCCCGAGCTTGTACGCGACCTCGAGCAGCGGGAAGTTCCACGGGGTGATCGCGGCGACCACGCCCACCGGCTCGCGCTTGGCGACGGTGAACATCCCGGGGATCGAGTTCGGCAGGACCTTGCCGTCGATCTTGGTGGTCCAGCCGGCGTAATAGCGGAGCAGCTCGATCGTCAGCGCGATGTCGACGAGCTGCGCCTCCCACATCGGCTTGCCGTTGTCGAGCACCTCGATCGTCGCGAACTCGTCCTTGACCGCGTCGAGGAGATCGGCGAGACGCCAGATCAGCTTCGCGCGCTGGGTCGGCGGGGTGAACCGCCACTCGTCGAACGCGCGGGCCGCCGCCGCGACGGCGGCGTCGACGTCGCGCGTGGACGCGAGCGGCGCCTCGGCGAGCTGCGCGCCGGTCGCTGGGTTGAGCGAAGGCAGGCCCTCGTCGGTCTCGACGAACGCGCCATCGATGTACAGGCGCATCGGCTCCTCGAGGAAGTCGATCCGCGGCTGGGTGTCGGTAGATGCCATCGTGATGGGTCTCCTTCCTCGGTTATGCGAGCTCGAGCACCTGGCGGCCGAGCACCGAACGTGCCCGCAGCGCTTGCAGCGCGTCGTGCACGCCGTCCATCGGGTACGACGCGGCGATGGGCACGGTCAGGGCGCCGGCGTCGGCAAGGGTGAGCGCGTCCTGCAGGTCCAGACGCGTCGCGGCCACCGTCGACACGAAGATCGTCTCCGGCAGGATGAACTCGATCGGGTGCACCTCGAGCGACTCGCCGGTGTACCCCGTGGACACGAACCGTCCGCCCTTCGCGAGCGAGCGGATGCCGGCGAGCATCGACGCCGTGGTGCCGACGAGCTCGAAGAAGACGTCGGTGCCCCGGCCGTCGGTGAGGCCGCGGATCTCGTCGGCGACGGACCCGTAGCCCTCCTCGCCGAGCACGACGCCGCCGGCCGCGCCGTGGGACTTCGCGAGCTCGAGCTTCTCGGCCGAGTCGGCGATCGCGAGGACGCGTGCGCCGGCGTGGGCGGCCGCCTGGACGACGATGACGCCGACGCCGCCGATCCCGTCGACCACGGCGGTGTCGCCGAGACGAAGACCCGACAGCTTCGTCGCGTGCATCGCCGTCATCCCGGCGCACGTGAGGACCGACGCGGTCGCGAGGTCGACCCCGTCGGGAACCGGCGCCGCGTTCTGCTCGGGGATCAAGGCGTACTCCGCGTCGCCGCCGTCGCGATTGAACCCGAGCTGCTCGGGCTCGTTGTCACAGATGTTCGTCCGGCCTTTCAGGCACTGCTCGCAGCGCCCACAGAAGATCTTGTTGTAGATCGCAACGCGCGTGCCCACCGGCGTGCGCACGCCGTCGCCCACAGCCTCCACGACCCCGGCCGCCTCGTGGCCGAGCGTCATCGGATAGGGGTCCGGCTTGATCATGCCGTCGAGGATGTGCAGGTCGGTACCGCACACCCCCGCCGCGTGGACGCGGACGAGCACCTCGCCGGGTCCCGGCTTCGGCTCATCGATATCGTCGACGCGCAGGACCAGGTCCTCGTGGATCCGTGCAGCACGCATCAGGGTTGTCCTCCTCGTTCGTTGGCTTGTTCCTCAGGGGAGTCGCCGCTCTCGTACGCCATGTCCCAGAAGGCGTGCTCGAACGAGATCGAGCGATCGAAGATGGCCGATAGCTCGGCGACGCGCGGTGCGTCGTTCGGATCGACCGAACGGTCAAGCACCGCGGTCGTCTCGCCGACGAGCGCGTCGTAGTCGTCGTCACCGAACAGCGCGATCCAGTCCGCGTAGATCGGATCGGCGGGGCGCGCCGCCATCAAGGGCCGTGCGATCTCGCCGTAGCTCCATTGGCACGGGAGCAACGCCGTGAGCCCGGCCGCGCAATCCGGCATCGAGCACACCGACAGCAGGTGCTGGGTGTACGCGGCTGTGGTCGGGTGCATCCGGCCCCCACCGGTTGCGATCTCTTCGTCGCCGCCGAGCTTGTCGAGGAACGCGAGGTTCGCCGGGACCTCGGTCTCGACGATCCGCGCCTCGAACCGCGTGAGCACGTCGAGCGCCTCGCGGTCGGGGGCGTGCGCGATCACCAGCCCGATCGCGCGGGCATACCCCTCCAGGTAGAGCACGTTCTGCCGGAAGTACCCGCGGAAGGTCTCGTGCGGCAGCGAACCGGCGGCGATCTCGCGCACCATCGGATGAGCGATGGCGGCCGCCCATGTCTCGGCACCGGTCTCGTGCAGCATCTCGGAGACACGCCGGTCGCTCATCGGACGCTCTCGTCCATGCCGGCGAGTTGGTCGCCGCGCACGCTCGCGATGTGGACGCGCATCGCTCGCTCGGCGCCGTCGGCGTCGCCGTGCGAGATCGCCTCGACGATCGCGGCGTGCTCCTCGACCGAGGCTTCCACGCGGCCGGGGATCTCCTCGGTGAGCTTGCCGATCCGCGTGAGGTGCGCACGCAGGGTCTCGATCAGGCCGCGGATGCGCACGTTCGCCACCTGGTCGAACACGATCTGGTCGAACCGTCCCAGGAGCTCGGCGAGCCGCGCGAGGTCGCCGGAGTCGCGGGCCGTCCGGCTCCGCTCGATCACGTCGTGGAGCGCGGCAAGCGTCTCGTCGTCGGCGTCGGTCGCCGCCGCGCGGACGGCGACGCCCTCGAGCAGCTCGCGCAGCTCGTAGATCTCCTGCAGGTCGCGCTCGGAATAGTCGGTCACGACCGCGCCCTTGAACGAGGTCGCCTCAACGAGCCCTTCCTGCTCGAGGCGGCCGAGCGCTTCGCGCACCGGCGTCTTGCTCACACCCAGCTGGGTCGCGATCGCCGCTTCCCGGAGCGGCGCGCCGGGCTCCAGCCGGAGATCGACGATCGCGCCGCGGATCTCCTCATACACCCAGTCCGTCACGAGCTGTCGATCGGGGCGCGGCCGGAAGACCGCTCCCTCGGGCTCGCTCGTGCTGGGCGTGGACTCAGCCATCGACCACGTCTCCTTCCGGATCTTCGACCAACTCGATCAAGACGCCGCCCGCCGCGGACGGGTGCAGGAACGCGACCCGGGTGCCCATCCCGCCGGGCCGGGGGGTGTGATCGATCAACGCGACGCCGTGTTGATCCAGATCCGCCAGCGCGTCGTCGAGCCGGTCCACCGCGAACGCGATGTGATGGAGGCCCGGCCCGCGCTTGTCGAGGAATCGGCGGACCACGCCCTCGTCACCCGCCTCCAACGTCTGCACGAACGGCCCGCCGACCTCGTACATGCGTTCGGTGAACCCGTCACCTTCCTCTGTGTGGACCGGCGAGCCGAGGAGCGCGGCGAACAACGCCTCGCCCGTGCGGTCCTCGCCGCTCGCGACCGCGACGTGGTGCAGACCCGTCACGCGCCAGTCGCTCACGCGCGCACCCCCACGACGTCGCGGAAGCATGCGACGAACGCCTCGACCGTCTCCATCCGCCGCTGCCCGAGGGGGAAGACATGCACGGAGTCCGCGCCGGCCGCGAGCGCCGCCTCGATGCGGCCGCGCGCCTGCTCGCGTCCGCCGGCGAGCGCGACCTCGCGGACGAAGTCGTCGGGCAGCAGCTTGGCCGCCGCCGCGGCCTCCTGGAACTCGCCGCCCCGATATGCGTCGCGAACCGCCGCGACCAGCCCGGGCGCGAGCCCCCACAGCTCACACACCATCGGCGCGGTCTGCGGGAACCACGCGGCGATCGTGCGCGCCGACTCGAGCGCCGCATCCTCGTCTTCGTCGATCGCCCCGTAGGCGAACACCGCGACGTGCGGCCGCGGCCGGCCGGCGGCGGTCGCGCCGCGTTGGACCTGTTCGATCGCCCACGCGAGCCCGTCGGCGAACAGGCCCACGAGCACGATCACGCCGTCGCCGATCTCACCGGCGAGCTCGAGCATCTTCGGTCCGCTCGCCGACAGGAAGATCGGGATGTCCGCGCGGGCGACGACGCGCGAGTGCGCCTCGTCGAACATGAACGCCCGGTCTTGCATCGAGAGCGTCTCGCCTGCCCACAGCGCGCGGACCGCCTCGATCGCGTGGCGCACGGTCTCGAGCCGCGCCGGGTCGAGCCCGAGCGCGAGCAGCGGCCGGTCGCCCGCACCGATCCCGAGGACCATCCTGCCGCCGGAGATCTCGTCGACGGTCGCGGTCGCGACGGCGGTGATCGCCGGGTGACGCGTGAGCGGGTTGGTGACCGCGGTGCCGAGCTGCAGCGTCGACGAGTGGCTCGCGGCGAGCGTGAGGTACGCATAGACGTTGCGAGCGTGCAGCGACGAGTCGGTGAGCCACAGGTTGTCGAACCCGAGTCCCTCGATGCGCTCGACCATCCCGGTGAACTCGTCCGGCGGGTACGCGCCCTGCAGGACCACGCCGGACCGCGCCGCCGTCATCGGACCGCCTCTCCGGCGCGATCGACGGTCGCCGCCAGCGCTCGGATGCCGCTCGCGACCGGCGGAAGGTCGATCCACTCCTCGGTGGTGTGCTCCTCCGCGCCGGTGGTAACGCCGAGCGCGACCGCCGGGATGCCGCGTGCGTGCGCTGCGTTCGCGTCGGTGCTGGTCGCCGGGTTCGTCACCGCGATGCCCTCGTCGGCGAGCGCCGCCTCGGCCGCACGGACGAGCGCGGAGCCGGGATCGACGCGGCCCGCGGGGCGGTCCCCGATCGGTTCGAGCCGCGCCTGGAGCGGTGCAGGGGTGCCGGCCACGATCTCCTCGAGCGTCCGCACGAGCTCGGCGAGCGCGGACGGATCGTCGGCACGGAGGTCCACCTCGAACCACGCCTCGCGCGCGCGCACGTTGATGCCCTCGCCGCCGCCGACGCGGCCGACGTTCACCGCCGTGCCGGGTGCCCGTGGGGTCGCCCCGAGCGCGGCGATCAGCGTGGCGGCGTGATGGACGGCGCTCGGCGTATCGGCCGCCTCCCACGCGTGTCCGCCCGGCCCGTCGATGCGGACCCGGCGTCGCGCCGACCCGACCCCGATCGTGGACACCCGGCCGAGGTAGTTGCCCTCTACCGCGAGCACCCCGCCGATCTCCTCGGGCGGCGACTCGAGTGCGGCCGTGATCCCCCGGAGGTTGCCGAGCCCCTCCTCCCCAACCGTTGCACACAGCCAGACCGGCGGCCCGTCGGCGGCGATCGCCGCGCCGGCCGCGCCGATCCCCACGACGCCGACCGCGTTGTCTCCGACACCCGGACCCCGCAGCGTGTCCCCGTCCCGCTCGATCTCGTGCGCCACGTCGCGACCGAACACCGTGTCGAGGTGGGCGGCCAGCACGATCGCCGGGCCGACGCCGGCTCGCGCACGAGCCCATGCGTTGCCCACCGCGTCGTTATGAACCTCGTCGAACCCGTCCGCGCGCCACCACAACATGATCAGCTCGGCGCGCGCCGCCTCCTCGCCGGTCGGCGCGGGGATCGACGCGAGCGTGATCGTGCGATCCACGACCTGGTCCACGAGCGTCGTGCTCTGCGCGCTCACGCGGCGGCCACACCCTTCGCGACGAGCGCGTCCACGTCGGCGTCGGTGAGACCCGCTTCGAGCAGCACGCCCCGGGTATCCGCGCCGAAGACCGGCGCCGGCCGTGGGAACGACGCGATCTCGCCGTCGGTGCGCACCGGCGGGGCGACCGCCAGGTACGGACCCGCCGTCGGATGATCGAGCTCCTGCACCGCGCCGAGCGCTCGCACCTGCTCGCTGTCGAAGACCTGCGCGAGGTCGCGAACCTCCGCTGCCGGGACACCCGCCCCGGCGAATCGCTCCAGCCACGCGGCGGTGGGCAGCACACCGAGCTTCTCCTCGAGCGCCGCCGTCAGCTCATCGCGATGCGCAACACGCGCCGCGTTGTCGACGAACCGAGGGTCCGACGCGAGGTCGTCACCACCGAGCACCGCGCAGCATCGCCGCCAGAGATCCTCCGAGCCCGCGCCTGCCAGCACGATCCACCCGTCCTGCGTGCGGAACCCGCCGTACGGCGCGAAGGTTGGGGAATGCGTGCCGAGCAGCCCCGGCACAGAGCCGGTCACGAACATCGCCGTCGCGAGCGTGCCAAGCCCCGACAGCGCGAACTCCAACAGAGACGAGGACACATGCGCGCCGATCCCCGTGCGCACGCGCTCAGCGTGGGCAGCGAGCAAACCGACCGCGCACGACAACCCAGCACCGATGTCGAGCACGGGCGCGCCGACCTTCACCGGCCCGCTCTGCTCGCTTCCGGTCACGCTCATGACGCCGCTTTCGGCCTGCAGGATCAGGTCGAACCCGCCGCGCCCGGCGTCCGGGCCGACCTCGCCGTACCCGGAGATCGAGCCGTACACGATGGCCGGGTGCCGTGCGTGCACGCCATCCCAATCCAACCCATGCGCGACGAGGCTCCCCGGCCTGCTGTTCTCGACGAGGAAATCGGACGAGGCGAGCAGCGCCTCGCGCGCGTCTTCCGCCTCGGGCTTCCGGAAGTCGAGCGCCACGCTCCGCTTCCCGCTGTTCAACGACAGGAACAACACCGACTCGTCGCCGATCCGCGCCGTCCCCTGGACGCGATACGGATCGCCGTCGGGCGGGACCTCGAGCTTGATCACGTCGGCGCCGAACGAGGCGAGCAGCGCCGTCGTATACGACCCCGCGACGAACCGCGTGAGGTCCAACACGCGAAGCCCCGCGAGCGGCCCGTTCACCACAGCTGCGGCTCCCGGAACTCCCCGAACGCCGAACGGAACACGTCGGCGAGTTCACCCAACGTGGCGCCCGCCCCGACCGCCTCGATCAGCGGCGGCATCACATTGCCGCCGTCGCGTGCCACAGCCGCCACCGCCTCCGTCGCGGCGCGACACCCGTCCTCGTCGCGCGCGGCAACCCGCTCAGCGGTCCGCGCTGCGTGTCGTTCGGCGACGCCCGGATCGGCCGCGAACATCTGGCCGAGCTCGGCGTCGTCGCCTTCGCTCGCGTAGACATTCACACCGACCCGCGGGCGATCGCCGCTCGCGAGCTCGCGCTCCGATCGATACGCCGACTCGGCGATCCACCGCTGCGGCAACCCCGCCTCGATCGCGGCGGCCGCACCACCGGCCGCGTCGAGCTCGTCGAGCAGCCGCCGCGCGCGCGTTTCGAGCTCGTCGGTGAGCGCCTCGACGAAGTACGAGCCCGCGAGCGGATCAGCGGTCCGCGCGACGCCCGACTCCAGCGCGATGATCTGCTGCGTGCGCAGCGACAGCGTGACGGCCTCTTCCGACGGGATCTCGTAAGCCTCGTCGTAGCCCATCACGTGGATCGACTGCGCACCGCCGAGCACCGCGCCCAGACACTGGATCGTCGAGCGGACGACGTTGTTCAACGGCTGCTGCGCCGTGAGCGTCGTCCCGGAGTTCCCCGAGAAGAACCGGAGGCGGCCCGACGCGGGCTCCGTCGCCCCGAACCGCTCGGTCGCGATCCGGTACCACAGGCGGCGAGCCGCACGCAGCTTCGCAACCTCCTCGAACAGATCCATCGTCGTGGCGAAGTGGAACGACAGCCGAGGGGCGAACGAATCGAACGCAAGCCCACGCGCGACCAACGCCTCGCCGTAGGCGATCGCGTTCGCCATCGCGAGCGCAAGCTCCTGCACCGCGTCGCATCCGGCCTCACGCGCGTGGTAGCCGGTGATCGAGATCGGGTTGAACCTGGGCAGCGCGGCGGCTGCGTACTCGATCACGTCGCAGCTGAGCCGCAGCGACGGCGCCGGCGGATAGATGAAGGTCTTCCGCGCCAGGAACTCCTTCAAGATGTCGTTCTGGAGGGTGCCCGCGAGATCGGCGGTCGCGGCGCCCTGCCGCTCGGCGGCGACCAGATACATCGCGAGGATGATCGGGGCGGTCGCGTTGATCGTGAAGTTCACCGAGATCTGATCGAGCGGGATCCCGTCGAAGAGATCGACCATGTCGTCGGCCGTGTCGATCGCGACGCCGACGCGCCCGACGTCGGCGCGCGCCGCCGGATGCGCGGAGTCGTACCCGAGCTGGGTCGGCAGGTCGAACGCGACCGACAGCGCCGACTGTCCGCGCTCGAGCAGGAACGTGAACCGCGCGTTCGCGTCCTCGGGCGACCCGAACCCCGCGAACTGACGCATCGTCCAGAGCTGGCCTCGATACATCGTCGGGTACGGGCCACGTGTGAACGGCGGAGCGCCCGGGGCGCCCAACCGCTCGGCGAGTCCCGCGGCGACATCGGCTTCGGCGTACACCGGGGCGACCGGGATCCCCGCGTCCGTGGTGTCGGTCGCGCTCACGCCGTTCGCTCCTTCGCGAGCGCAAGGACGCTGTCCACCACCAGCGGCAAGCTCGTCCCGACCGGATGCACCGCTTCGACGCCCATCGCCCGCAGCTTCTCGGCGTCCTCGGCCGGAACCGTTCCGCCGACGACGAGCGGGATCTCGACGCCGGCCCGGGCGCGCTCCGCGAGGAGCCCCTCGGCGAGGGCGACGTGCGCGCCGGACAGGATCGAGACGCCGACGACGTCCGCGTCCTCCTCGACCGCCGCACGCCAGATCTCCTCCGGCGTGCGCCGGAGCCCCAGGTAGACGACCTCGGCGCCGGCGTCGCGAAGGGCCATCGCCACAACCTTGATGCCGCGGTCGTGGCCGTCCAGGCCGGGCTTCGCGAGCACCACGCGCGTCGGGCTCACGCGAGCACCCCGGCCACGATGACCGGCTCGCCGTCAAGCTCGAGCGTCGCGTCGCGCATCACGCAGTCCAGGTGTGCGACCGCATCGACCGTGCCGCCGTACGCGATCGAGTTCCCGAGCGCGACGTGGGCGGTTCCGCGCGACGACTCCGTCTCCATCGCGACCCCGCAGACCTGTCCCTTCGGGTTGAACGCGACCGAGACCTCGGCGAGGTTCGCCATCCGCGGATCCGCGCAGCGATCCAGCATCTCCTGGAGCCGGCCAGCTTCCTGGCCTTCGACGCCGAGCAACGCACCGTCGCGGAGATGGAGCACGACCGGCGACGGCAGCGGCCCCTCCCCCATGAACAGCAGATCGGCGTCGACCACGACGACGCCCGTGGTCGAGCCTTCGACCGGCGCGGTGCCCGCCTCGATATCGGGCGGTGCCATGTAGTCGCCGGGCTCGCGCGCGAGACCGTGCAACACACGTCCGGGCCGCCCGCTCACCGAGCCGCGAAGATCTGTCCCGCCCGGCGTCGTCAGCCGATACGTGTCGCCCGACCCCCAGGCAGCACCCACACGCTCCGCATCCGAACGGATCTGATCGAAGTCGACCGCGAGTGGGCCGTCGTCGCGGAAGGTCTCCATCCGAACGCCGGGCATCGCGAGGTACCGCACGCCCGCCGCGGTCGCCGCTCGCCGCGCCAAGCTCGACCCGATGAACAGGCTCGTCAGCTCGATCACGGCGCCGGCCGACCGCATCGCCGCCGCCACCGTTGCGGGCGGCTCTTGCCCCGGCAACGAAGGAACCGGCATCCGCGAGACGACGGGAACGCCGCGCCGCTCCGCGACGGCCGCCTCGAATGCCTCGACCACCTCTGGGTCGGTGCCTGCATCCGTCAGGAACAGGACCTGCTCGCCCGGTCGCAGGGCGAGACATCGGTCCAGGACGTTCGCGAAGCCGGCGGGGGTTTCCACCGTGCGGTCATGCTCCTTCCGTGGACAACGCGCCGGCCGCGAACAGCGCGTAGACCTTGGTCGCCTCATGGATGTCGTCGACGGTCAGGTGCTCGTCGGGGCAGTACACGGGCGGCCCGCCCGGCCCGAAGATCACCGTCGGCACCTTCTCGCCGAAGCTGGCCGTGTCGCCGAGCCAGTTCTCGACGACGAGCGGCGGCTCGGAACCGCGCACCTCGCGCACCGCCGCCCGCATCAGCTCGACCACCGGGTCCTCGGGCGCCGCCAGGTACCCCGACTTCACATCCGCGAGCTCGATCGAATATCGAAGCCGCGGCTCCGCGTCCAACGCCCGAGCCACACACCGGTCGATCTCCGCGCGCATCTGTTCGATCGTGACGCCCGGCTGCGGCCGGGTGTCGACGCGGATCACGCACTCGTCCGGGATCATCGACGGACCGCCAGGCGGCAGCCCGCCGTAGATCCGCCCCGGCACGACGTAGGTCTCCGCGCCGAACAGATCGACGATCCATGGCTCGAGCTCCGGCTCGTACTTCGAGGCGTCGAGCGCCAGCACCATCTGCGCCGCGAGCACGTTCGCGTTGATCGCCTGCGGCTTGTGACAGGTGTGCGCCGACCTCCCGATCGCCGTGATGTCGAAGTAGTACCGGCCGCGATGCCCGAGGCAGACCTGGTTGTCGGTCAGCTCCCCGAGCACCGCCATGTCCGCCGGGAACGCATCGAAGAACGCGATCGATCCGAGCTGGTCGCCCATGTGGTCCGCGACCGCTGCCATGGATAGGCGGCCGGCGAGCGGCAACCCGCTCGCCCGCACCGCCTCCATGGCGACGATCTGGCACGCGAGCGCCGCCTTCATGTCCATCACGCCGTGCCCGTAGACCGACCCGTCGATCAGGTCGCCCGAGAACGGCTCGGCCACCTCCCAGCCGTGCGACACAGGCTTCGTGTCCATGTGCCCGGTGAGGACCACCGTCGGCCCGTCTCCTCCGAAGGAGACGTGGCCGACGGCGTTGGGACGGTCCTCGAGCACCGGCTGGAGCTCGACGTCCTCGAACTCCGAGGCCTGCATCGTGGCCGCGAGGAACGCGGCGAGCGGACCTTCCTCGCCGAGCACGCTCGGGATCCGGCAGACCTCGCGGACCAGCTCGACCGCGCGATCGAGATCGAGCGCGTCCAGCACGCTCGTCGCGATCGCCTGCCCGATGCCTACATCCACGGCGTCTCCTCGTTGTTCGTTCGTGCGGCCAGCGTCACGAGCAGCTGTACGGCATGTAGTCCGTCGTCGCGATCGCGCTCGCGTCCGGCGTGCTCGTGATCAGTTGGTTGGACGACATCCACTCGCCGTAGCTCTGCCAGTTGGCCACGTCGATGCAGCCGGTCTTCGTTCCCGCGGCGGGCTTCAGGAGCTGCAGCGTGTACGGCACGCTCTGCTCGAGGAACGTCGGCTTGTAGTCGGTGTCGTTCTCCATGATCGTCGTCGCCTCGTCGGGGTTCGCGATCGCGCCGTCCGTGCCCTTGACGACCGCGGCGACGAACCGGCGAACCGCGTCCGCGTAGGCGGGGTCGGACTGCAAGCGATCGGCGTTGGCCGCGATCACGAGCTCCGCGTACGACGGCACACCGAGCTTGTCGGCGGGGAACACCGAGGGCTTCTTCCCGGTCTCCTGCTGGATCTGGATCGCCTCGACGTTCTGGTAGCCGCCGATGATCGCGTCGACCTTGTGCGACAGGATCGAGGGCACGAGGCTGAACCCGACGTTCACCTTCGGCACCTGGCTCTCCGTCAGGCCGGCCGTCTTGAGCATCGTGGTGTAGAACGCGTCATCGCTTGGGATCCCGGTGACGCCCACCGTCTTGCCGTTCATCTGCGACAGGTCGGTGATGGGCTGATCCGGGTCGACGATCAAGGAGTTGAGCGGCACCGGGACGACGGTCGCGACCGCCATCGCCGGCAGGTCGTTCTCCTGCCCGTAGAACATCTCGGGCTCGTATGTGATCGCCAGGTCGACCTTGTCGAGCGCGACGAGCTTGATCGGGTCGGCGGCGTTCGACGGCTGCCGGAAGTTCACGGTCAGGTTCGCGTCGGTGTAATAGCCCTTGTCCTGGGCGTAGTAGAGCCCGACGTGGTCGGGGTTCGGCACCCAGTCGAGCTCGACGTTCAGGGTCGCGGCCGCCGAGGTGCCCGAGGTGGACGCGCCGGCGCTCGAGCTCGAGCTGTTGTTGCTGCAGGCCACGGCGACGAGCGCGACAACGGCCACCATGGCCGCCGCAACCAGGCCCTTCCTATGCGTTCGGATCATCTGCGATCGTCCTTTCGTCCTGCGGCTCGCCGGATGCTCCCGCGGCCGCCCCTCTCCAGGTCGTGCCGAGCCCTTACAACGCACCCCCCCTCGACACCCATGGGCAGAAGATCCGCTCCAAGAGCGAGACCAGCCCGAACAGCGCCATCGCGATCAGGGTGAGCAACAAGATGGCGGCGAAGATGCGCGCGGTCTGCAGGTTCGGCGTCGAGGCCTGGATCAGATACCCGAGCCCCTGGCTCGAGCCCGCCCACTCGCCGAACACGGCGCCGATCGCCGCGAAGGTCGCGGCCACGCGCATCCCCGAGAAGATCGACGGCAACGCGCCGGGGAACTCGACCTTGCGGAAGATCGACCACCGGGTCGCATCCAGGGTGCGCATCATCGCGATGAAGTCGTCGTCGACGAGCCGGAGGCCGTCGAGGCCATTGACGACGATTGGGAAGAAGCAGATCAGCGCCACGATCACCACCTTGGGCAACAGTCCGTACCCCAGGAGGATCACGAGGATCGGCGCCAACACAACGATCGGGATCGTCTGCGAACCGATCAGCAGCGGATAGACCGCCCGACGCAGCGGCGTGAACAGGTGCAGGATGATCGCGAGCCCGACCCCGACGACGACCGAGATCCCGAACCCAATCAGCACCTCGCTCAGCGTGGGCCAGATGTTCGGCTCGAGGTATCGCGCCCAGTCCTTCTGCAGCGACGTGACGATCGCGGTCGGCGAGGCGAACAGATACTTCGGGACGTCGAAGATCTTGATCCAGAGCTGCCAGATCACGATCATCGCGATGACGAACAGGAGCGCGAGCCCGTAGTTCCGCCAGAAGCGCACCCATACCGACGGGCGCTTCCGGACCGGGGGCGCCTCGGCCGCCATCGCGTCCGCCGCCGGCTGCTCGGGAGCCTGCGTGCTCACTCGATGGCCTCCAGCGCGGACTCCTTCAGCTCGATGAACTCGGGGCTCGTCACGATCTCACGGCGCGAGTGCCCTTCGGTCTGCAGACCCACGTCGATCACGCGTACGACGCGGCCGGGACGCGCCGACATCACGACGACGGTGCGCGATAGCAGGAGCGCCTCGTCGACGTCGTGGGTCACCAGGAGGACCGTGCGCGGGACGTCGCCGAGCGCGCGGAGCAGCCACTCCTGCATCTGGCCGCGCGTGATCGAGTCGAGCGCGCCGAAGGGCTCGTCGAGCAGCAGGATGTCCTTCTCAGCCATCAGGGTGCGCAGGAAGCTGACCCGTTGGCGCATCCCGCCCGACAGCGCGTCGGGGCGGACGTCTTCGAACTTGGCGAGCCCGAAGTGCTCGAAGAACGGGCGGGTCTTCGCGCGCGCGTCCTTCTTCGTCACGCCGCGGTTCTCGATCGCGATCATCGCGTTGTCGAGCGCGGTCCGCCATGGCAGCAGGAGGTCGCGCTGCGGCATCATCGCGCATCGGCTCAGCCGGCCCTCGGTCGTGGTCTCGCCCTCGACGTTGATCGTGCCGACGTCTTGCTCGAGGAGACCGGCGGTGAGTTGCAGCAGCGTGGACTTCCCGCCGCCGCTCGGCCCGACGATCCCGATGCGCGAATCGCGGTCGATCTCGAACGTCACGCCGTCGAGCGCGACGACATCGCCGAACGCCTTGCCGACCCCTTGGAACGCGATCCCGACGTTGCTCCCCGCCGAGGCGACCGCGCCGTCACCGTTCACGCCGACCGACTGCTCTCCCAACGGACCCCTCCGATGCCTTTGATATCTGATATCTCAGGCATCACATCGCATAGGCGGAACGGTAGCCACGCCGGCGGCAGAGGTCAAATCTCTTGGGGCGCAAGGAGTGTACGGCGCTACGGGGCGACGAAATCTTCGGCCAGGTCGGGCCAGCGCTCCAGCGTGTACGCCATCTCCCAGAACTGGTGCTCCAGCCGGGACGACGTGGCGAATATCCGGCCGATCTCCTCTCGGCGAGCCCCGCTCGACGCCTCGTCTTGGACCAGCTGATCGAAGTCGCTGCGCATCTCGGCGACCATCTCGATGTTCACCGGCAGGGAGAAGTAGCCGACCCAATCTGCGTAGACGGGATGGTCGTGATCGACCGTGTCCGCCAACGCGGTCGCGATCTCGATGTACGACCACGCGCACGGCAGCAGCGACGCCATGATCTCGAGCGGGCCGCCGTGGAGCGCCAGAGAACGCATGTAGCTGGTGTACGCGACGTTCGCCGGCGCCATGCCCGATGCGCCGCCCCGGTCCACGGCGCCCATCGCGGTCACCCGCTCCAGGAGATCGCGGTTCGTCGGAAGTTCGTGCTCGAGGACCTGCACGAGGTGGGTCGAGAAGTAGCGGAGCTCGACCTCATCGCGCGACTTCGCCGCGCCCATCGCGAGGCATCGCGCGTAATCCACCAGGTAGAGGTTGTCCTGCTCGATGAAGAACCGGAACTTGTCGATCGGCAGCGTGCCGGCGGCGAGTTCGGTGATGAACGGATGGGCATGCAGGCCCTGCCAGATGCGGTCGCTCGAGGTGCGGAGCTGCTCCGAGAACGTCGGGGTCGTCGTCATCGCACTCCTTTATATAGCGGACCGTCCGGTCACACGCCCGGCCGAGGAGCGCTGATGCTCGATGCGGCCGTCCACGATGGCGACGTCGACCGTGGTCTCGAGCAGCGCGGCCGGCTCGTCCTCCAACGCGAACACGTCCTCCGACAGCACGATCACGTCGGCCTGCTTGCCGGGCGTGATCGAGCCGCGCCGGTCCTCGACATGGTTCGCGTACGCCCCGCCCATCGTGTACGCGCGGATCGCCGTCGCCAGATCGACCGTCTCGCCGGTGTTCCACGCGCCCTCGCCGCGTAGGTCGGCGCGCGTCACAGCCGAGTAGAGCCCGACCATCGGGTCCATCTCCGCGACGTTCCAGTCGCTCGAGAATGCGAGGACCGCGCCGGACCGTGAGAGCGACCGCCACGGCGCCGCCCACGCGTCGCGCCCCGGACCGACGTCCTCCCGCCACTGCAACGCCACGTCTGGTGCGAAATGGCGCGGCTGCATGCACGGGACCACACCGAGCTGGGCGAACCTCGGGACGTCCGCGGGCGCCGGACACTCCACGTGCACGAGCTGATGACGAGCGTCCCGGCCGCCGTTCGCTCGCTGCGCGTGCTCGATCGCATCGAGCACCGTGCGGATGCCTCGGTCGCCGATCGCGTGGGTGAACGTCTGGAACCCTCGCGCGTCGAGCTTCGCGATCAGCTCGGCGAACGCATCGGGCTCGTAGAAGAGCTCGCCGCTCGTTGACGGATCGGTGGCGTACGGATCGAAGAAGGCCGCCGTGTGCGCCTCCGCCACGTCGTCGATATACAGCTTGATCGGGCCGGCCCGGAACCGATCGTCGTCGAAGCGCCGACCTGCCTCCGCGAACGCATCAAGGTCGTCGTCCGTCGTCTGAGGCGGGTGGAAGAGCGCCGCGACCAGCCGCGAGCGAAGCCGTCCCTCAGCGCGAGCGCGTTCGAACAGCGGCAGGTCGTCGACGGAGTTCTGCGGCTCCACGACCGTCGTGATGCCGAACCCGATCGCCAGATCGAGACTCTGCAGCAGCCGCTGGTACCGGCGATCGTCGGAGAACGCCGGGACGACCTCCGCGAGCGCCGCCTGCCCGGCGCGCTCGAGCCCCATCACGGCGAAGTCATGGATCACGCCACTCGGTCCCCCGTTCGCGTCCATCTCGACGTGGCCGAACGGGACGCGACCGAGATCGCGCGTGATGCCGAACCGGTCGAGCGCTGTGCGGTTGAGGATCGCGTTGTGGACGTCGTACGTCGTCGCGAACGCCGGACGGCCGCCCGTCACCGACTCGTCGAACAGATCGCGGAGCTCCCGGCCTTCGGCGGCCTCGTACGCGACCCCTTCGCCCTCCACCCACTCGGCATCGGGGTGGGCACGGAGCCACGCGCCGATGCGCTCGTGCACCTCCGTCTCGGTTCGCGCCCCGTGCAGGTCCACCGCCTGCGGATCGAGCCCGAGGCGCACGTGGTTGTGGCTATCGATCACCCCCGGCATCACCGTGTGGCCCGCGGCATCGATCTCGACGGCGCCCGGCGACGCGTGCTCGTGCGCCTCTCGGTCTTCGCCAACCCACGCGACGGTTCCCCCCGAGATCGAGAGTGCGCCGGCGGACGGCAGCGCATCATCAACCGTGTGCACCCGTGCGTTGCGGATGAGGACGTCGGCTCCGGGCATCAAGAACGCAGCCGTTCGAGCCTGACGCGCGCGAGATCGGCCTGCAGGACGTTGCCCTTCGTTTCGTACCGCGCGAGAGCTTCTGTCGTGGCCGCATCCGCCTCGTCCGGACGGCCGGCCAACTCGAGGACTTCGGCCAACCCGATCCGTGCATCGCCCTGGTCGACGATGAAGTCCGTCTCGTCGACGATCGCGATCTGTTCTCTGGCCATCCGTTCGGCAACGTCGAACCGGCCCGCCCGGGCGTTCACCATGGCACGAACCCGCATCCCGATCACGCTCGACGCGACGTCCATCCCCCATGAGTTGATCGCCATCGCCGCAGCCAGATCCGCGTCGTCGTAACGGCCCAAGTCGTACAGAGCCTCAGCGTGGAACGCGGCGACGATCGACACCGCCGAAGACGACGCCTCGGTCAAGGCGGCGACGCCTGCCCGCAGGACTCGCTCCGACTCGGCGGCGTTGCCGACCAAGCGCTCGAGCAGGCCGAGCTGCTGCGATGAATGCGCCTGTGGAAGCGTCCTGCCCATCTCGCGCTTCTGTCGGTCGGCCTCTAAGAACAACGCCCGCGCTTCATCCACCTCTCCGAGGAACAGGCGAACGTTGCCGAGCGATTCACTGATGTCCGAGACCGCGACGGGTGCGTCATGCGCTTCTTCGGCGAGCGCTTGCAGGGCGAGGACGCCATCGCGGCACGGCATCGGTCCCCACACGATGGTGGACGCGAGCCAACCGAGATGCTCCGACAAGAGCAGCTTGTTACCCGTCGCTCGGAACCTGTCGATCGCCTTGCGCCAGGCTGTGGCCGCATCGTCGGCGTGGCACCGCATCCATGCGAAGTCGCCGACGGCGGCCCACGCGAGCGCCGCACCCGCGACGTCGCCGGCAGCGTCGAATCGAGGAGCCCACTCGAGGGCATCTCGCTCGATCCCGAGGACGAACTCGGCCGTCGGTTCTCCCCAGAACGCGAGCATCCCTTGCGCCATCTTGGTTCGAGCCACGAGGAGTTCGTCACCATCGGCGGCGGCCAGGCCGACCGCACGCTGCATCACTTGTTCCGAGGAACCCAGATCGCCTGTCTCGCCGTACGCCTGACCAAGATCGATATAGAGGGAGATCAACGAGACGTCGTGCGGTAACAGGCCCGCGGCTCTCGTGAACAGGCTGATCGCGGCAGGCATGTCGCCGCGCGCGAACGACGCGCTGCCCGCGGTTCGCAGGTACGCACCCGCTCGCGCCGCGAGCGGCTCCGCGCGTCCGGCGTCGTCGCCGAGTTCCCGCAGATATCCGCACGCGCGCTCGAAGTGATAGCCGATCACCTCGGGGAGCCCTGGAGCGTTCGCCTCGAGCCAGTCGCCGAACCGCTCGTGGAGATCTGCGCGGGCAGCCTTGGTCAGTCCGTCGTACGCCGCGTCTCGGATCAAAAGGTGACGGAACGCCAGCGCCTCCACACCCGACAGATCGGAGCGCTCAGGCCGCACGAACTGCTTGCGCATCAACGACGACAGGTGCGCGCCGACATCGACGTCGCCTGCAAGCACATCCAGCGCCTGGCGATAGAAGATCTGACCCATGACGCTCGCGGCCATCAGGAGCGTTCGATCTGCCGCATCGAGGCGGTCGATCCGCGCAGCGAGCAGTGCGGACGTCGTCGGGGGGACCTTGAGGTCGCTGAGATCGCCGGTCGGTCGCCAGACATCACCGTCCAATGTCAGCCGACCCTCATCGATGAGGATGCCGATCAGCTCCTCGGCGAAGAGCGGATGCCCTTCGGCCGCGGTCGCGATCCGCGTCCGAACCTCGGGCGCCACCTCGTCGGACGCCAGTAGGTTGGCGACGAGCGTCGCGCACTCGTCATCGGAGAGCGGCTCCAGCGTG
This sequence comes from Actinomycetota bacterium, assembly GCA_036007245.1. Classification (GTDB taxonomy): domain Bacteria; phylum Actinomycetota; class UBA4738; order UBA4738; family HRBIN12; genus AC-51. Next base: position 26,790 of record DASYOY010000018.1, read on the forward strand.
ATCGAGGTCGCGTTGTGTTTGCCGCCGCCCCAATCGGGCCGCTCCTCGAGCAACTCGGGTCGCGCCATGCAGGCGAGCAGGATCGGAGAATCCGTGGACCAATCCGCGATGTGTTCGACCAGTTGCAGCATCGTGGGCTCCGCCCACTGCAGATCGTCGATCAGGAACACGAGCGGGCGCCGTCGAGCGATCGCCTCGAGCAGCAGCCGGATCGCCCACAGTGTTTCCTCGGGCTTCGCCTCTCCTCCCGGGATCCCCAGGACGTGCCCGACCTGCTGCGCGACCCGTCCGGCGCGATCGTCGTCGGCGAGGAGGGCGGCGATGCGCTCGCGCGCCTCGTCGGCGTCCTCCACACCGTTGAGTCCCACGACCTCCCGGACGCCCTGAACCACCGGAAGGAACGTGATGCCGTCCCCGTACGGAGGGCACCGGCCATGCATCACGGTCGCGCGGTCGCCAAGCTCGACGACGAACGCATCGAGCAGTCGCGACTTCCCGACACCACCGACTCCGAGCACCGTGAACAGCTGCGAAGCGTTGTCGGAAACGGATCGATCGAAGGCGCCGACCAACAGCGAGAGCTCGCGATGCCTGCCGACGATCGGCGCGTCCAACCGACGCGCGAAGCCCGCCGCCACCGGATCTACCTTTTCCACGCGGAACACCGACAGCGGCTCCGATTTGCCTTTCACCGTGAGCGGATCGAGCGCGTCGGCAAGGACCGCGTCACGGACCAGCTGGTGCGTCTCGGAACCGATGAGGATCTCGCCCGCGCCGGCCGCCTGCTCCAGACGAGCCGCGACGTTCACGGGATCGCCTGCGGCCAGCGTGCCCTCGGCGCCGCTCGTCACCACCACCTCGCCGGTGTTGATCCCGACCCGGATCCGGATGCGCACGTCGATGGACCCCTCAAGCTCGGTGTTGAGGTCACCGAGCGCGTCGTCGAGCTCGGCGGCCGCTCGCACCGCACGGAGCGCGTCGTCTTCCCGCAGTTGCGGGATACCGAAGACGGCCATCACCGCGTCGCCGATGAACTTCTCGACCGTGCCACCATGGCGCTCGATGACCCCTCGCAGCGCGTCGAAGTAGCGGGTCAGCACGCCCTGTAACCGCTCGGGATCGAGGCGTTCACCGAGCGCGGTGGAGCCGACCATGTCTGCGAACAAGATCGTGACCGTTCGGCGTGCGCCGGCTCGCGGTTCGGCGGTAAGCGCTGCGCCGCAGGCAGGGCAGAAGGCGAAGTCCTCCGGAACCTCACGCCCGCAGTTGCCGCAACGCCGCACGGCGGGAACGTTACCTTCCTTCTTCCTGGCGGTCAGACGGTAGGGACGATCCCGTCCGCGGCGAGCGGCATCGATCGGAGCCGGATCCCGGTGGCGGCCGCGACCGCGTTCGCCACCGCGGGCGCGACACAGACGATCGGCGTTTCCCCCGCGCCGGCCGACGGGATGTCCGGGCGATCGATGAGCGCCACCTCGATGGGCGGGATATCGCTGAACCTCGAGACCCGATATGCGGAGAACCTCGCGTTCTCGATCCGACCGTGCGAGAACCGGATCCGCTCGGTGAGCGCGCCTCCCAGGCCCATCACCGTGGCGCCTTCGATCTGGTTGACGAGGTTGTCGGTGTCGACGATCGCACCGCAATCGAACGCGGTGACGAGTCGAAGGATCCGCAACCGGCCGGTGGGCTCCACGACCACCTCGGCGCACGTCGCGACGTACGCGTCCTTCTCCGTTCCGCACGCGATCCCGAGCGCCGCCTCGCCTTCCCGATCGAAGCCCCATCCGGCCCTCTCGGCCACGGTCTCGAGTACCGCGACCAGCCGTTCGTCAGACAGGTGGTCGCGACGGAACCGAACGGGATCGGCACCGATGGCGGTCGCCACTTCATCCATGTGCGACTCACGAGCGAAGTGGTTCGCGGTCGCGGCGAGCCCGCGATACGACCCTTGTCGCAGCGGCGAGTCGGCGGGCTGGAAGGCGATCCGTTGGTTCGGGATGTCGTAGGGCGTCTCGATCCCCGGCGCGCCGGCGTTGATGTTCGTGAACCGGAAGGCGGTCAGGGCGCCGCCCCGCACCGCGCTGTGCACGTCGATCACGGCGGCGGGCCGGAAGTAGGCCCAGGTGAACTCCTCTTCACGGCTCCAGCGCACCTTGACCGGCGTGCCGACGGCACGGGCGAGACGAGCGGCTTCGATCGCCACCTCGCCGGTGTGCTTGCCTCCGTATCCCCCGCCGGCGTCGGGCACGATGACGCGCACATCCCTCTCGGGGACCTTGAGCTCAGCGGCGAGTTCCTGTCGAACGCCGAACGGCCGTTGGGTCGCCGTCCACACCGTGAGTCGATCGGCCTCCCACTCGGCGAGCGCGACCCGCGTTTCGAGTGGAGCATGCGCGATGTACGCGGCCGTGTACGTCCGCTCGAGGCTGACATCCGCCTCGACGAACGCACGATCGAGGTCGCCGTCCTCATGGTGGAACCCACCGCCGCAGCCCTGCGCCTCTGCCGGGTGAGCGCGGAGGTACGCATCGAGATCCGCGTCGGCCACCTCCACGATGCCGGTCAGATCCCACCCGGCCCGAATCGACCCGAGCGACCGGGCCGCGGCGACCGGGTCGTGCGCGACCACGCCGATGAAGTCGCCCTCGCGGACGACCGACACGCCTCCGAGCGCTTCAGCGTCCGTGCCGTCGAACGATCGCAACGAGGCACCGAACGCCGGCGGCCGCAGCACCGCACCGTGTCGGAGGCCCGGCCGCGTCAGGTCCGACGCGAACGCGCGAGCGCCGGTGACCGTTCCGACGCCCTCTCCTCCGCTCGGAGCGACCACCGGCGGCACTTCCGGTTCCACCAGGGGAACGACGGCCACCCGCCGATCGCCCCGGACCAGGTCGCCGTACGTGAGGGGCCCCTCCACGCCTCGGAAGGACCTCACCGTCGACCACCCAGACGTCCGCCGGGTCGACCTCCCAACGATCCGCAGCGATCGCGACCAATCCGTTCCGGGTCGCCGCAGCCGCAGCACGCACGACCGGACCTGCGTCCGGCATCGACCGGCTGCCGAACGTCCCCATGTCGAAGGGGCAGAGATCGGTGTCACCCATCACAAGGCTGACACGGTCGACCGGCAGCCGAAGTTCACCCGCGATGAGCCGACGAAGTGCGGTGCGGTTGTCCTGGCCGACGTTGACCTTCCCGATGAACGCCGTGACCTGCCCATCGCCGCCGACATGGATCCAAGCATCGCGCGTCGTGGACCAGCTCCCCTCGTCTTCCGGACCGGCGTCGAGCGCAACAACCAGTCCCTCGGGAAGCACGGCGAAGTAGTCCCGATCAGACGGCGGTGTCAGGTCCCACGGTGCCGACGGGCGCCCCAACTCGACTGAAGCCTCCGCGACGGCAGCCGCCTCTTGCGTCTGATCGAACACGAGCCGCACCGCGTGCACGATCCGTTGATGAACGCCGCAGCGACAGATATTGCCGTCGAGCGCCTCGACGATCTGCTCGTCGTCGGGATGTGGCGTCGTCTGCAGGAGCGCGGCGGCAGCAACCACCATCCCCGGTGTGCAGTAGCCGCACTGCATCGCGCCGGCTTCCAGGAATGCGCGGCCCACCGGATGAAGCACGCCCGCAGGAGCGAGCCCCTCGACCGTGATCACCGGACCGCGGACGTCGGCGATCGGCATCGTGCACGCCCGGACGGGCCTGCCGGCGATCAGGACCGTGCACGCGCCGCACGCCCCTTCGCCACATCCGTACTTCGCGCCCGTGAGGCCGAGCTCTTCGCGAAGCACGTGGAGCAGGCTGCGACCCGACTCGAGCTCGACCTCGTGCTCGATCCCGTTGACCACGATCCGCTGATCGCGGGCTGCCTTCGTCACAGATGGCCGCCGACGTTCACGAACGGGATGGCCGTGGTTCGCGCCAGCTCCTCGATCAGCTCGTCTTGGAATCGCTGGTCGTGAACGCTCGGCGCCGGTTCGGCGCGCTGCTGGTGGTACCAGTAACCGCCGGACGTTGTCGCCTCCGGGTCATCGCTGGTGGCGAGCCATTCCTGGGTCAGATGTCCGAGTTCCAGATCGTCGGGGGCGCCTGCACCGCCCATCTTGGTCGGCACCCATCCCGGGTCGACCGCGTTGCTGGATACGTCTGGCCACAGCCGGGCAACCGCCATGGCGAACGCCGTAACCATCAGCTTGCTGTCCGAGTAGGAGCCAGACGGGCGCCGACCGCTCCAGTCCATCTCGCCGAGTCTCACTCGGCCACCGCGATGCATGTTGCTGCTGAGATACACGAGCCGATCGGGGCATCCGATCATCGCGGTCAGGATGTACGGAGCCACCACATTGACGGGCAAGATCGACGGGCCACGGAGAACGCCGGCGTTGTGGATGACTGCGTCCAGTGGCCCAACGTCATTCACTTGTGCGGCGACCCCGCACGTCTCTTCTCGGTCGGAGAGATCGCCGATGACCGCCGTTGCGCCGCGATCTTGCAGAGCGCGGACGGCGGCGAGCCGTTCCCGGTTCCGGACGTGGACGACGACGTCGTGTCCTTGGTCGAGCAGCGCATCGGCGGCGGCCAGGCCGAGACCGTCTGCAGAACCGGTGATCAAGACTCGAGCCATACCTCCAGGACATTAGCCCCGGGTCGGAACACCGCGTGGGGAGTGTGGCCGCGAGCTAGGTGATCGGGACGGGCGTCGAGGCAAGGCGCCCGGCTTGCGCGATGTCCATCCATCCGGACTCGAACCAGCCCTTCACGCTGCTGCTGCCCTCGTGCCGCTCGACCGCAGCGGACGATCCCATCGCCGCGAGGATGATGACCGCCGCGACCGCGGCGACCACGAGCCGATGTCGCCGTGCCGGGCGCCGGTCGTCGCGCACGCGCCGAGCGAGACCATCGTGGGCGCGACGCTCGAGCGCGTCATCCAGGGGATCGAGCTCCTTGCCTCCCGTGACCGGGGCGAGCGCACGCGCAAGCATCGCGTCTGTCAGCTCGGGGTTCAGTGCGAGCACCGGCCCATGGAGATAGGTGCCGACGACCGACCCCTGCGCAGCACCCTCGATCCGATCGTGGCCGTTGTTCCCATGACCGCGACGGATCGAGGCGAGCGGTTCCGCTCCGGTCCCCAGGGTCGTGCGGCCGCCGTGATTCTCGAACCCGACGAGATCGAACGACCGACCCCAGAGCCGGGCATCGGCCTGAACGCGTCCGACGATCCGGTCACGCGAAGCCCGGGTCTCGACGTCGAGGATCCCCAGGCCCTGGATCTCCGACCCGTCCGGGAGGATGTACCTCCGACCGAGGAGCTGGTAGCCGCCACACACACCCAAGACGACGGCCCCGCGCGCGACCGCATCGCGAACCTCATCGGCACGCCTCGCAACGTCGCGGCCGAGGATCTGCTGCACGCTGTCGGTGCCACCGCCCAGCACGATGACGTTCACATCGGCGGGGATCGCCTCGCCGCGACCAACCTCCTCGATGCGAACACTGAACCCGCGCCATTCGGCGCGCCGAGCCAAGACCACGACGTTGTCACGGTCTCCGTACGTCCGAAGCAGCCCCGGATAGAGGTCCGCGATGACAAGATCGGTCATCGAAGCACCGGTTCCGTTGCGTCGGCGACGCCGGCACGTCTCGAGCCGAGCACGGCTCGACGGAACTCGAGCATCGCGGTGTAGGTCGCGAGAACCGCCACATCATCGCCGGGCTGCGTGATCGTCCGGACCGCTCGAAGCAGGGAACGTACATCAGGCTCGACGACATCCACCGCTCCGCCCGCGTATCGGAACCTGAGCGCGATGTCGTGTGCGCGAAGCCCGCCGGCGAGCACCGGCACCCCCAGTCGGACCAGCTCGTCGAGACCTGCATCCCAGATCCAGGACACATCGCGACCGTCGGCAGCCAGATCGTTGACCAGCACCACCACTGCTCGGATCCGGGGATCTGACTCGATCTGTCGCGTCGCGGTGACGCAGCTCACGGGGTTCTTGGCAAGCAACACCCAGAACGACCGTTCGTCGAAGGCGAGATGCTCCGCGCGACCGAACTTCGGAGCGAACGAGGCCAGCGCATCGATCGACCTGGAGGGCGGGATCCCGAAGGACGACGCGGCCGCGATCGCAGCGGCCGCGTTGTACGCGTTGTGCTCGCCGCCGACCTTCAGCTCCTGCGAACGTCCTCCGATCGACAGCCGCAGCCGGTCGACGCGCCCTTCGTCGGCGGCCTCGATGAGGAACGCTGGCCGTGCGCTGTCCCACCCGCACGCCGCGCATCCCACCGCCCCGAGATGGGCGAACGTCCGGCGGCGATACCGCAGCGCCCCGCCACATCGAGGACAGACCTCGGGATCGGACTCATGCCCGCTCGTCGTCGGAACGCCGACCTCCACGCCGAAGCCGATCGGATGGAGCTCCTCGACCGCATGCCAGAGCGATGGGTCGTCGACGTTCGCGATGAGCACGGATCCCGCTGGGAGCGCTCGGGCGGAATCGCTCAGGAGCCGAACGACGATCTCGGGCTCCGCGAATCGGTCGAGCTGATCACGGAAAACGTTCGTCAGAACGAGAACGTCGGGCTGAACCGAATCGACCACGCGCGGAAGCGCAGCCTCATCGACCTCGAACACGGCTGCGCCTTCGTTCCCGGTGGCGCTCGCCAGCGCAGCGGCGACGCCCCGGACGAGATTCGCGCCGCTCGCGTTCGAGAGGACGCGGACACCCTCTGCTTCGAGGATGGTTGCGAGCATCGCAGCGGTCGTCGTCTTGCCGTTCGTGCCGGACACCACCGTCGTGAACGGCAACGTCCGCGCGCGGCGTCGGATGAACCCGGGGTCAAGCCGCTCGATCACGACGCCCGGCACGCTCGTTCCCGCTCCCGCGCCGATCGACCGACTCAGCGATGCGACCCCGCTTCCGACCGCCGCGATGAGTGCATCCCATCCGCGCAGAACCGGACCAGGTGCGTTGGCGCCGCGACCATCTCGGGGATCCACAGCTCGATGCTCCCAGGGCCTCGGCTCGCCGAGGCACGTTTCACATTTGCTTTCGGTTGGTTTCTCCGGCCTTCCCGCTTGCTAACCGCCGGAGCTACCCGTGGGAGGAGCGGTTGCTTGGCCGATGCCGTAGATCTGGCCTCCCCGCGTTCCGACGTAGATCATCCCGTGCCATACGGCGGGGGTGGATTCCTCGCATCCGTCGAGCTGGATGTTCCAGAGCTCGGGCGGCGGTGAGGTGGGGTTCGAGATGTCGTAGTCGTGCAACAGGCCGGTGCAGTCGCCGATCAACAGGTTGTTGTCGATCGGGACCGGTGACATCCACGCGTTCCCCGGTAGCGAGACCGTCCACAGGAGCTGCCCCGTCGACGCGTTGACCCCGAAGAAGCCGCCGTCGGTCAGCGTGTCGTAGACCACGCCGTTGTACAGCGCAGGGGTCCCGAGGATCCCCTGGCCCCGGGCGAGGCTGCCGACCGAGGTCGACCACACGACCGGGTTGGAGGGGTTCCGAGGGTCGAGCTTCATGATGTTGCCGATCTGCTGGTCGCGAGCCGTCGACTGCGGCCGTGGCTCGTTGTCCTCGATATGCCGGGCGACATAGAGGTAGCCCTGCGGATCGATCACGATCGATGGATCGATGTCGCCGCCGGCCCAGAACCGGAACACCTCTTTGTAGTGCGTGCCGCCGCGAAGGACGTCCGAGATATCCCAGCCCTCGACGAGGCCGCCCGAGTTGCCGAAGTACGCCACGCCGTCGTGGAACGCGACGGAGGACTCGATCGAGACGTCGTCATCCCCGATCGTCTGCAACAGGTTGTTGTCATAGCCCGGGACCTTCATCACGATCTTCGGGTTCACCTCGACCAGGCCCTGCGCGTTGTAGGAACGGTTCAGTTTGATCACGTAGAACCAGGAGTTCTCGCCGCCCTCCAACAGGTAGTCGCCGATCTGCAGCGGCGCGCCGTCCCAGTCGTTGTTCCAGACCGGATGCGGAACCGACGTCATCGAGTCCAGATCCCACAGCACGGTCGGCCTGTTGCGATCCATCGCGATGACCCGGAGCTGGTTGTCGCGCGACCCGCCGTAATACAAGGGATACCCGTCCGAGTCCGACGTCGCGGAACCCTTCGCGAGATCACCGGTCGGTAGGTCGGGACTGACCGGCTGCCCCGTCTGCCCGTTCAGGAAGTGATACGCGCCGTCGTACGCGCCGATGCGGACCTCGGTCGAACCGTCGGGCTGCTGGATCACGTTCGGCTGACCGGTCCACCCGGTGCCGCACCACAGCTGCACCGCACCTTGGAACGTGATGCCGTTGTCGATCGACTGCATGCACAGCTTGCCCGTCGAGGGGTATGTCCAGTCGATCTGCGGATCGCTCGGAACGGGTCCCTCGCCGTAGTAGTCGCGGCTGGCGTTACCGCGGAACGTCGTGAGTCCCGGGAACGAGGTGTTGATCGGCCCCTGGACCGGACCGGGCCCCGGCTGTACGGCGGGCACGCCCGAGCCGAAGACGTGGACCGCGCCGACGGTTGGCGGGAACAGACGCCGTCGAACCTTGCCCACGATGCCGGGACGAAGCGCCACCGCGACCCCCGACAGGAGGACCACGAACGCGACGGCGAGGACGAACCACCGGCCGATACGCCACCATCGCCGTCGCCCGCGGCTCGTCTCAGGTGGGCTATCGGCGGGGTCCGAAGGCATCGGTTCATCGTATGGATGCCAACCCTTCCTGCAGGCGGATGGCCGCAGCGGTCACATCTTCGCAATGCTTCGGCACTCCTGTGTCAGGAGTCGCAGGGCTACACTCGTGACAGATGGTTGCGGAGATCTTCGGCGCGGACGGACTCATCGTCGCGGTGATCGCGGTCGCAGTGTTCTTCGGCGCGCAACGCCTCCCTGAGATGGCCCGCTCGTTCGGCCGTGCGCAAGGCGAGTTCAGGAAAGGCGTCCGCGAAGGGAACCAGCCCGACGAGGCGACCTCTCCCGCGAACGACGACACGCCGCCCGAGGCTCCGCCGGGCTGAACGAACCATCCCTCCTCAGATCGTGCCCCGATAGGTCACGCGCGAGGCGTGGCTGAACCCGAGGGATCAAGACGTCGTTCGCGCCGCTGAAGAGGTTCTCTCACGTGCGCCTCGACCTTTCGAAACAACGCGCGACGGTGATACGCTCGCATCTCGGCGTCGTCTGAAGGTTCGCCACGCGAGACCGACGTGTTCCCCCACTCGTCTTTCCGCCTCGACGGATCATCCGCTGCCGCGGTCGGAGCACGGAGGGGATGGGATGAACAGGTCGAGCAGTAGCAACGTGCAGTACGGCGTTCCCGTCGCGAACAAGCAGGCCGTTCGGCGAGCGCAGGCCGGAAGGCTGTGCGAGTTCCCGGCGTGCGAAACCGTGCTCTCGACCTACAACTCTTCGACCACGTGTTGGCTCCACACGACGGCGACGCCCCGGCACCCGCTCGCGCCGAACGCGGAACCCATCCGCTAACTGGTCCGCCGTTCCCCGGCCAAGGGCCTGTCGGCGTTCCACCCTGGACAGCGCGATGGCCGCCGCGCGACGCGCGGCGGCCACCGATCGCAGCTGCTGATCAACCGACGACGCGGACGTTGCCGGCCTGCGGGCCCTTCTGGCCCTGCGAGACGTCGAACTCCACCTTCTGGTTCTCCTCGAGGTTCCGGTACCCCTCGCCCGCGATCGCGCTGAAGTGCACGAAGACGTCAGGGCCACCGTCGTCCTGGGTGATGAAGCCGAAGCCCTTCTCGCCGTTGAACCACTTCACGGTTCCTGTAGCCATGTTCTGTTCCTCCTTCCTTGCCCGGACGAGCCTGACCGCTGCTCGGGGGCGATCGGTCCGAAGACCGAGAGGGAACTGCACATGGAACTACGGTCGTGAAGTGATGCTGAACCCTCGCGGGCACGATACAGGATGGAGCCGGTCTCCCGCCTCCCGCCAGCGCCTTCGGCCCCGCGGGGTCTCCGCGATCAACGGAGCGGGGTCTCGGTGACCTGACCGTCGCGGATCGCGACCGTCCGGCCATCGAGGCGACCGTCGCTCGAAACCAGGTCGTACAACCCTTCCGCCAGCGAGGGGAACACGGCCAGATGGCTGGTACCGAAGCCCGACTCGACGGTCCACACGATCGCGTGCTGCCGTCCGGTGATGCCCTCGACCTCGACCTCGCGGCCGACGTCGCCGGCGTCGGCGTGAAGCACGAGCGAGCCCGCGCCCGGTTCCGGCTCCACCATGATGCTGGTGAGCTCGCGGACGGTGTCTCGCTCGTGCTCCATCGTCGTCACGACCGATGCGGCGGATCGGTCGAGTATCCGGCGTGCGGCGTGCCCATGTACGGGAACGCCCCCGGGTACGGCGTGTCCACGTCCTGGCCCGACACCGACCCGTCCTGGATCGCCGACGCCGCCCCGTCCGGCGTGTACGACGGCTGCACCAACGGATAGGTGAGGCCGGCGATCGCACGAAGTTCGATCGTGGTGACGTCGTCCGGCAACCGTCTGCCGTTGGGGAACCCTGCGAGGTCTCCCGCGACCACGCCGAGCCGATCCGGATTCGCGGTCGGCGGGATCGCCATGTTGAGCCGGAGCATGTCGCCGGGCGCGGCGCCCGTGAAGTTCTGGAACCCGGGGACGATGCCCGATGGGATGCCCGTGAGCAAGATCGCCTCGAGGTCGGCTCGAGACGCGCCCAATCCCTTCAGGTTCGGGAAGACGCCCGGATACAAGATGGGGAGCAGCGTGGCGAGCTCGGGATGCGCGTAGTACTTCACGAACTGTGCGTCGTCCGTCGGCCCGACCGAGTTCCAGAGGTCCTTCTCGTCCATCGGGATCAGGACTTCATTGACCAGCGGGTTGCCGAGCCGGGAGACCTGCACCCACGGGCCGCTCCCCTCGATCTTGCCTCCCGCGTCGCGGATGGTCGAGCGGCGGCGACTGGCCGACGCCCACACGCCGATCACGGATGCCGGCTTCGTCGCGTCGGTCGGGTTCGACCCGTCGCGGGTAAGCATCGTCTTCGGCAGCTGGAGCGCGATCGAGTGGACGTTGAACCCGCCGAGACCGTTGATGCCCTCCGCTGCCGGCGTCGGGATCAGATGCAGGTTCTGGAACGGCCGCAGGTCTCCGAGATCGAAGATCGAGCCGAGGTCGACGAAGAACGCCTCGTCGCGCTGGCCCGCGAACACCTGCATCCCGTTGCCGAGATCGTTGACCGCCGCGTTGGCGAGCGCGCCATAGTTCGGCGTCGACCGCGGACCGATGTTCACGGGTGGGCACGGGAGGCCGTTCCCGAGCACATGGCGCGTGCCGTTGCGCACCATCGTGACGGAGTACGTCTGACGGCGGACCCAGTTGGGGTCGGTGAGCGACGAGATCGGGCCCACGTTGTACAGGAACGTCTCCGCGGTCACCTGGGTCGAGAAGCGGAACTGGAACGTGATCTCGTCGCCGTTGTCGCCGCGGTTGTCGATATGGATCTGGTACAGGACGTCGTCGCCGAACTCGTAGAAGTTGGGGCCGCCCGGCGGGTACTCGGACGGGATGAAGTTGGCGATGAGCGTGACGGTGTTCGGCTTGTCGGGGCTGACGAACGCGTAGAGGTCGGTGTTGTCAGCAACGGGGTCCTGCGCGGTACCCGGCGCTTCACGATGGGACGACATACCTTATTCCCTCCCCTGGACTGAGTGACGAGGCTGACGGATGCCTTAGCGCGCCGCGCGAAGCAGCAGCCGCGCCAACCGCGCGTCGCGGCGAACGATCTCCCGCTCGCCGACCAGAACGGTGACCTCATCGCGATCTCCGGCTCGCACGAACGCGACGACCCGGTCGTCGGATGCCTGGATCGGATCGGTCCGCTCCGACTGCTTCTGCATCGCATCCGCGGCGTTCGTCACGAGCCCGCGGGACGCCATCGCCCCCGCCGCAGCCCCGATCGATGCCTTCCGGAGGAACGACCGCCTACTGAACGCGTTCATGCGCTCACCCCTTCCCATGGCTAGTCGTGCCGTGGTTCGCACGATGTGAGAGGGCGGATCACTCTGATTCCGAGATCCCGACGGCGATCGCCTGGACGGGCCTCGGGGTACATCGGTTTGGCGACTCCCGCGCATCGCGTCCGAAGCCGAACCACCGCTGGAAAGGATCGGCGTCCATGCCTGGTTTCGCCGTGGCACCGCACAAAACGCACGTTCCCCAATAGGAGGAGCAGGAGCCCGTCGGGACCTCGTGCGAGGCCGCCGCCGGCTCGCACCGGCAGCGGCCTTCTCTTCATGCGCAGCTGTTCGTCAACCGGTACGACTTATTCCTCAACGTGGAGCGTCTTGACGACGTTCTCTGCGGTTCGGACGTCAGATCCAGGCGTCTTCGCGTAAGAGAGGACGGTCGCGATGAGCCTCGTGCCATGGACATCGAGCAGGTAGACGTGCCAGCGGTTGGCCGGGCCTTGCGCGTAGAGGCCTGACCCCGAGAAGACGAACACGTGCCCGCCCGTATCCGACGGATCGTCCTTGTCGCAGTGGGTGTAGGACTCGTTGGGCAGCTGCAGCGTCAGCTCCTTGCCGCTGTGGCCGTCGATGATCACCGGCTTCGCTGCTGTTGAGGTGTAGTACGTGTTCTCGCGGAGCGCGGCAACCATGTCGTTCACGCTCGGCCCGACCTTCACGTCGCCGACATCCGCCTGCCCCGTCCCCTTCCAGTCCCAATGGCATGGATCGCTGAACAGTCTGTCCGCAGTGAAGAAGGCGAGTCCGATCCCGTTGGGCGCGTCCGCACGTAACGGCGAGGGCCCGTCCATCGCCCAGTCGGGGTAACCGGTCCAGCCGTTCGGTCCCTTCGCCGAGATCGTGAACGACGCCGACGGGTCCCCGAACGGACCGAAACGGTAACGACCTCCCCTCAAAGGGTCGGTGACGACCTTCACGGGTGCTTCGCTCGAGGTCTGCGTGCTCGACGGTGCCGAAGCCGTAGACGAGCTCGTCGTGGATGCCGAGCACGCAGACGCGATGATCATGACTATCGCGACGACCATCGCTCGTTTCGACACCGAACTGGTGGTTGCCATCTGGCTCTTCCTTTCTGTCCGTGGCAGCACGAAGACTGCCCTGGCGGGTTTGGTCGCGTATCTGGAGCCTCAGTTACGGAGTGGGAGGCTTCATGGCGGCAGCGAGATGTTCGTCACGACAGCCACTCCCCTTGCCATGTCCCGTCGACGACGAGACGGGCGTCGGACCCATCCACCCCGATGCTCCAGAGCGACGACTTGTTCCCTCGGTCCCTCCTGAAGAGGATGCGGTCGCCATCCGGTGAGAATCCGATGGCTGAGAGGCTCGTTCCACGCTCCTCGTCGCTCAGCTGCGTCACCGATCCGGTCGCCACATCCACGATGCGGAGGCCATTCGAGGAGACCACGATCCGGTCGCCCGTCGGGGACCACGCGTAGCCCCAGTTGCTATCAGCCCCGGCGCCTCTACTGAGCACCTCCTGAGGTTCGGAACCGTCGGCGCGGGCGACCCATAGCGACGAGTGCTCCGGGGGACCTGACGAATACACGCCGTACGCGACAAGCGATCCGTCGGGCGAGTAGGTGGCGTACGGGTCACCGCCGCGCGCTGGAAGCCGTTGTGGCGCTCTGCCGTCGAGAGGTAGCTCCCAGTTCTCAACCCACACGGCGGTGCCGTCAGGCATCCATTCCGGGTCGTGATCGCCCGACGGGCTCCATCCGGACGGCATCGCGAGCTGCGCCTGACGAGCGCCGTCGAGCCCGTAGACGCCGATCGTCTCGAACACGCTGTCCCACGCCGCCACGCGGGTGGAATCCGGCGACCACGCAATCTGCCAACCGTCGAGCGGGAAGGTCGCGACCACGTTGCCCTCAGCGCCACTGATAACGCCACCCTTCAAGGAGCGATATGCGAGGTACCTCCCGTCCGGCGACCACATCGGCCCCTCGGCCGAGTAGCTCTGGTCTCCGTGACCGCACGTACCTTCGGAGCAGCCGTCCGCGATCTTGACCGCGTTCGACCCGTCCGGATCGGCGACGTAGATGTCACCGTCGAGCACGTACGCGAGCGTGCCCGGCGCGGCCGCGGGCGGGATCACCCGATCAGCCGGAACGTACTTCGGCGTGATCGCGCGAAGGAGGAATGCGGCCGTCGCGAGCGCCACGATGACGGCGATGACACCCGCGCGGATCCGCCGGTTGCGCAGTTTGCGCTCGCGCCGGACGAGCAGCCGCTCGAAGTCGCCCGGCTCGAGCTCGACGCTCCGGCTCTCGCGCTCGAGGGCGTCCGCGATCCTAGGCATCCTCGACCTCCATCACCTTGCGGAACGCGTCGCGCCCGTGGCGTGTCAGCGAGCGGACCGTCGCGTCCGTGACGCCGAGCGCGTCGCCCGCCTCCTTCGACGTGAACCCCAAGATCTCGGTCAGCACGAGCGCCGCTCGTTGCCGCGGGGGAAGCGTCGACAGGACATGGCGGACGACCTGGCGGTCGTCGGCGTCGGAGAAGTCGTCGCTCGATGGCGAGAGCCCGACCGTCCGGCGGACCGCGAGCATCGCCCGCCGGTACCGCTTGCGGAACAAGTTCATCGCGGATCGATAGAGGTAGCCGGTCGGGTCGTCCATCCGGCCGACCCGGTCCCATCGCTGCCACACGACGAGGAATGCGTCCTGCATCAGCTCCTCGGCCTCGGCCCGATCCCCGGTGACGAGCCAGAGCCTTCGGAACAGGATCTTGGCCTCGGCCTCATAGAAGGCTTCGAAGGTGCGCGATGCCTCGAGGTCCAGCGCCGCGTCCGAGGGGCCGATCCGTTCGGTCATTCCGGCGTATGAACCCTCGAAATGGCCAGATCGTGCAACCCCGCTTCAGACCCTCTCTCGCTCTTTCGGGCCTGCAGGAGTTCTACTCCGTTCTCGAACAGCCACCACGACATGGTCGAGGGCGTTCTCGGCACCCGTCCCGTCCATCACGTCGTTCCCCCCGTCGAGATCGGAGCGGATCAGGCTTCGTCGGGGTGCGCGGCCTCGGTGAACAAACCACCCTGCGCCGCCGCGGACCCGGATCGGCCGCCTCCGCGGCCACGGAGCACGAACGCAGCACCGACCGCGCACGCGGCTCCGGCGAGCGGCCCGACGATGTACACCCAGTAGTCGGTGAAGTTCCCGCCGACCAGATCAGGGCCGAACGTGCGCGCCGGGTTCATCGAGGCGCCCGAGAGCGGACTGGCCCACAATCCGGCGAGGATGATGTAGCTGCCGACGCCGAATGCACCGACCACGCCGAGGTTCTGCGCGCCGGACGCGGTCCCGAGGATCACGCTCACCAGGCCGAACGTCAAGATCAGCTCCATCCACATGGCGTTCGTCGCGCTGAAGCCAGTCGCCGGATAGTTGGAGCCGTACGTCGCCGAGACGCCGATGACTGCATGGAGGAACAGCGCGGCCAGCGTGGCGCCGATCAACTGCGCCAGGATGTAGCCCGGCACCCGGATCCAGGGGAAGTTCCCGCGCGCGGCGAACGCAAGGCTTACCGCCGGGTTCAGATGCGCGCCCGAGATCTTGCCCATGAACAAGATGACGGCCAACACCATCAGACCGGGTGCCGTCACGGACGCGGCGCGACCGATCGCACCGCTGAACGCCTGGTTCATCATCCCGGCGCCCGCGGCCACCAGGACGAGGAAGAAGGTGCCGAGCACTTCAGAGAAGAGGCGCCGCCACTCCTGACTCGGGTCCTGGAAGTCCTCGATCGGGCCGACGATGTTCCGCTCGAACTCCTCGGCGACCCAGTGCTCGACTCCGTGAGTCTCGCTCACGCCCCCTCCTTCGCAACAGACCTTGAGGGCAGCATGGGAGCGGTACTGCCATTTGGCAACTTCGCCCCGACGCAGTCTCGGGACGCCGCCGACCCGCGCGACCTGGATGCTCAGCAGTCACTCGGGGCTTCAGAGGAACATCGATGCTCGGCGTTCGTTCACTTCGCACCGATCTTCGACCACGGCCTAAGCGTTCAGGCGAGCTACGACATCGTAGATGGGTGATGCAGGCAGAGGGTGCGGCAAAAGGTGCGTTCGTGCCGCAGCACGTTGGGGTTGTGCACGACCCGGACGAGGCGGAGCCGAGCGAAGACGTTCGCAAGATGCTCCACGCGCGCGCGGCGCAAGGATGTACCCACTTCTTCCTGCTCGACCGGTACGACCGCAATCTGGAAGGAGCGGGCACATGAAGAGCAAGCGGATCCGGTGGGTGGTCGCCGTTGTCGGAGCGGCCGTCCTCACCGTCACGATCGGTCTCGCGACGGTGGCGTTCGCGTCACCCGGGAGCGGTCCCATCACGGGAACGGTCATCGCGGCGGGGTCGATGCCGAGCGGCGGCATGGGCCTCAACGTCCATCCCGGCACGAACACGGTCGTGGCCTCGTACACCTTCGGGCCACACTCGTCGACGGGCTGGCACAGCCACCCCGGGAAGACCCTGGTGGTGGTGCAGTCCGGGACGTTCACCGTCTACCACGACGACTGCCATGCGATGACGTACGGGCCTGGGAGTTCGTTCGTCGAGCTGCCGTCGAGCATCCACGTCGGTCGCAACGAGACCGACAGCAACGTGGTGCTGGGCGTCGTGTACTTCGACGTTCCGATCGGCGGGGCGTTCAGGATCGATCAGCCGCAGCCGGCCGGGTGTGACAAGACCTGACCTGCTTGACGGTGGGGAACCGAGGCTCGGGCGCACGCCCGGGCCTCGGTTCGTTCGGTTGCCCTCCAGCCCAGGCGACGCGAGAGCGAGCAACGAGCTTGAGCACGACTCCGTGCGCCGTGCCATTCTTCGTCAACCTCTAAGCGTTCCCAGGGGGGTCGACATCGTAGATAGGTGATGCAGGCAGAGGGTAAGGCCCGGCAGCTTCGCGAGGTCGCGGGGAGCCCCCGCGACTTCCGCACGTTCTACGAGGACGAGCACCGGCGTCTGTTCCAGACACTGTACTTCGTCACCGGGAACCGTCACGACGCCGCCGACCTCATGCACGAGGCGTTCCTGAAGATGTGGGAACGCTGGGATGCGATCGACGAGATCCAGGATGTGCACGCCTACCTCTTCAAGGTGGCGCTGAACGCGAACCGGACACGGGCGCGCACTGCCCGGCGTGCCGCTCGTCGACGGATCCCCCTGGGGGTCGTGCACGACCCGTTCGATGAGATCGAGCTTCGCGAAGATGTTCGCCAGATGCTTCAGGGACTCACGCCACGGCAACGCGCAGCCCTCCTCCTGCTCGACCTGTACGACTACGACTCCGGGGAGGCCGCGCGGATCATGGGTGTTCGTCCATCGACCGTCCGCGCCCTCGCCACGCAGGGCAGAGCTGCGCTCCGCGCCTCGGGAGGTAGCCATGCCTGACCTGAGGGAGGTCTTCGAGATGGTCCGGCAGCAGACCGAACCAGACCTGGATTCCTGGGCGGAACAAGAACGACGCATGCGACGGGCGGCGCGCAAGCGGAAGCTCAGTGCGCTCGCGCTCGTGGCCGCGCTCCTGGTCGGTGTGTTCCTCCTCCTGAGAGAACTGGACAGGGCGGACTCGAGCCCTCGCCCGGCCGACACCCCGACCGGCGTGGCCCCTCCGCTTGCTGTCTCCGATCTTGCCTTGGTCGACCTCGCGACCGGCGCGACGACCGGAACCGGGATCATCCCCGGCGGGTCCGAGGTCGACGCGACGGCGGACGGTTCCAAGATCACGTATGGCGACAACGATCTCGTGTGGACGGCGAACGTCGACGGGACCGGGCTCGCGGCGTACGCTCAGACGCAGACCCCGGGCGGCGCGACCGCGCCTCGTTGGTCGCCCGATGGCACGAAGATCGTGTACCAGGGCAAGGCGGCCGGCGCCCAGATCGGGAACCTCTTCGTCCTCGACGTCGCGAGCGGACAAGTCCACCAGATCACGCACCTCGGTCCGATGGCCGCCGGCCTGTACTACATGGCACCGGCGTTTTCGGCGGACGGTCGGTCGGTGCTGTTCACGCAGCCGACCGCCATCGCTCCTCGTCCGGACGGCAGGCATCTGCGGTGGGACATCTGGTCGGTTCCGGCCACTGGCGGAGAGCCCACCCTGGTGATACGGAACGCGATCGCCGCCGACGCCCAGCCCGGCGGCGACCTGATCGCCTTCGCACGGGTCGCCGGGCAGGACGACGTGCACGACCTCTACATCGCGAGATCCGACGGAAGCAACCCTCGCAAGCTCGTCGACGGCCGGATCTGGTTGCCGCGCTGGTCACCCGACGGTTCGGAGATCGCGTACGCGGACGATACCCACGACGGGCTGTTCGTCATCGACCCCGCAACTGGTAAGACGCGTCAGGTGTTCGACAGCTCCGAGTGGCCCGAGTGGGTAGACATGGACACGATGATCATCGATCTGAGCGACTGATCGCTTCGCGCCTGAACGCCCGCTGACCGATGTGCGCCGGTGGGATAGCCGCGCCGGATGCTTCGTATGGTAGGCAGGTGGAGCACCCGCAACGCATCGGCTTCCTATCGTTCGGCGCATGGCACCCTGCGGCGGGCAGAACGAACTCCGCGGCCGACGCGGTGCAACAGACGCTTGAGCTCGCGGTCGCCGCGGAGGAGATCGGCATCGACGGCGCGTTCCTGCGTGTCCACCACTGGGCGCACCAGCTGTCCGCGCCGTTCCCGCTCCTCGCCGTGATCGGCGCTCGGACCAGTCGGATCGAGATCGGCACCGCCGTCATCGACATGCGGTACGAGAACCCGCTCTACATGGCAGAGGACGCCGCCGTAGCCGACCTGCTCGCCGGCGGTCGCCTGCAGCTAGGCATCAGCCGAGGCTCACCCGAACCGGCCTGGCACGGCGCCGAAGCGTTCGGCTACACGATCGACGCAGACGACGCTCGGACGAAGACGGAGATCTTCCGCGCGGCGATCTCCGGGGCCGGCGTGGTTCGCGCGGATGCGGGTGGCCGTCCCGGCGATGTCCTGCTTCCTATCCAGCCGCAGTCCCCCGGCCTGGCCGAGCGGATCTGGTGGGGCTCCGGCACACGCGAGTCCGCGGCGTGGGTCGGCGAGCAAGGGATGAACCTGATGAGCTCGACGCTGCTGCTCGAGGACACGAAAGTGCCGTTCGACGAGCTGCAGGCGGAGCAGATCGAGATCTTCCGCGACGCGTGGAAGTCGGCGGGCCATGCCGGCACACCTCGGGTCTCGGTCAGTCGAAGCGTTATGCCGATCGCCTCGGAGCTCGATCAGCGCCTCTTCGGCGGTGACGCCAAGGAGGACCAGGTGGGATGGCTCGACGGGGCCCTGAGCCGGTTCGGTCGGAGCTACACCGGCGCGCCCGACCAGATCGCCGCCGAGCTGGCGGACGATGTGGCGGTGCAGGCCGCGGACACGCTCATGCTCACGGTTCCGAGCCAGCTGGGGGTCGAGTACAACACCGCCATGCTCTCAACGATCGCCCGGGAGATCGCACCATCCATCGGGTGGCACCCGCAGAACGAGAACGCGTCTGCCGACCAGCCGTCCCGCTAGCCCAAGGATCGCCCGGGTCGCCTCGATCGGAGCGTATCCGTCAGGGGCTTCTCAGCCCGGGTGGACGCTACGATGCGGCGATGACCGAGCGCGGAACGATCGCTCCATCAGAGGACGCCGCGACCGTCGAACGGCTGCTCGCGGGCGACGAGATGGCGTTCATGATGCTCGTCGACCAACACCAGCCCGCGATGCTCCGTCTCGCCCAGATGTACGTCTCCTCGCGGGCGGTCGCCGAAGAGGTCGTCCAGGAAGCCTGGATCGGCATCCTCAAGGGCCTCGCCGCGTTCGAAGGGCGATCTTCGCTGCGGACCTGGATGTACAAGATCGTCACCAACGTGGCCAAAACGAGGGGCGTCCGCGAGGGCCGCTCACTGCCCTTCTCGGCACTGGCCGGCGAACACGACGATCCGGTCGACCCCTCGTGGTTCCAAGGTCCCGAGGATCCGTTCCCGGGCGGGTGGCGGACGTTCCCGGACGATTGGCGCGGGGTCCCGGAGGACCGGCTCCTCGGCCGGGAGACGATGGACCACATCTCCAGCGCGTTGGACGGGATGCCGGCGATGCAAGCCGAGGTGGTCCGCCTCCGTGACGTGCAGGGATGGTCGTCGGAAGAGGTATGTAACGCGCTGGATCTCTCGGAGACCAACCAACGGGTGTTGTTGCACCGCGGCCGGAGCCGGATCCGGCGAGAGCTCGGCGATTACCTGTCAGAGGGACGGGACCGATGAGCGAGCAGCCGCTGACATGTCATGAAGTCATCGAGTTGCTCTCGAACTACATCGAGGGCGCCCTGTCCGCCGACGAGCACCGCCGCGTGGATGAGCACCTGGCGATCTGCGACGGCTGCACCACCTACCTCGAGCAGATGCGGGAGACCATCCGGCTGAGCGGGATGGTGACCGAGGAACAGGTGCCCGAGGACGACAAGGCGTCGCTCCTGGCCGCGTTCCGCGACTGGCGAACCTGATCCGAGGCTCCTGGGACGGCCGCTCCGAGATCCGTTCGATCATCGTGTAACGCACGCGACTCCTGGCATGACGACACCCCGTCCGGAACGGAACGGAAGGGGGACGGACATGGAGATGTCCATGGAAGGTGCGGTCTTCGTTCAGACGAACGCCGCCCACAACGAGGTGATCGCCTTCTCGCGTGCGACCGACGGCTCGCTCACGCGCGCGGGTGAGTTCGCGACCGGCGGCGCGGGCGATGACAACGCGCACCTGCCGTCGCAGGGCTCGGTCACGCTCACGCGTGATCGCCGGCACCTGCTCGTGACGAACGTCGCGAGCAACGACGTGAGCGTCTTCGCCGTGAACGGCGCGATGCTCGAGCTCACCAAGACCGTGCCCGTCGGTATGGCGCCGCGGAGCGTCGCGGAGCACGACGGCCTGGTCTTCGTGCTGAACACCGGCGACGCCACGATCACGGGCCACCGCCTGGTCGACGGCGACCTGGTTCCGATCGAGGGCGCGATGCGGCCGCTGTCGACACCAGACGGCGCCCAGGTCGGCTTCACGCCCGACGGCCGCGCGCTGGTCGTGACCGAGCGCGGCGGCGACAAGATCTCCGCGTACGCGGTGGGGATGGACGGCATGCTCGGCGAGGCGCGCACGATCGCCTCGCTCGGCGCGACCCCGTACGGCTTCGCGATCTCGAACGAGGGCACGCTCGTCGTGACCGAGGCGTTCCGCGCCGAGAAGGGCGCGGCGGCGGCCTCGAGCTACCGGATCGACGGCGACGCGATCATGGCGGGCACCCCGAGCATCGGCAACGGCCGCAGCGAGATCTGCTGGGCCGTGATCACGAACGACGGCCGGTACGCCTTCACGACGAACTTCGCCGACGGCGCCGTCTCGCGCTACGCGATCGGGATGGACGGCTCGCTGACCCTGGAGGACGCGACCGCCGCGATCACCGAGGACGGTCGGCCGGGCCTCCGCGACGAGGACCTGTCCGACGACGGACGGCAGCTGTACGCGATCGACGCGGACCAGGGCCAGATCGTGGCCTGGTCGGTCGACGACGAGGGACGGCTCACCGACGCCGGATCGTGGGGCGGTCTGCCCACGACGATCGCCGGCCTGGCGGCCGTCTGATGCACCTCGAGGACCTGTACCGGGTGACGTTCACGACGCCTGAGTCGTGGACGGTCACCCGGCCGGGTCCGGGTGATCCCGAAGGACAGAGCTTCCTGATCGCCGAGGGGCGCGCCGAAGGCCGCCTCTCGGCCAGGTACCGCGCGGCGAACTATCCGCGGCGGCGCGCCGACGGGGCACTCGAGCCGTCCTTCCGCGGTGTGCTCGAGACCGACGACGGTGCGACGATCCTGTTCCACTGGGAGGGTCTCGCGACCATGACGCCCTCCGGCATGCGCCAGCTGCTCGGCATGGTCCAACATGTGACCGACGACGAGCGATACGTGTGGCTCAACGATCGCGTCTGTGCGCTCGAGGGTGAGGTTCGTCCCCGCGACGAGGGAGACGGTTTCAACGTCGTATTGCGCGTCCACATGATGACGTGGGAACCGATCACCGATCGCGCATGAACAACCGGCGAACGTCGCCGGATCTTGAACGGATCCCGTAACGCCTCGCGCGCGAGTGACACGGAGTACGCATCGCGACGTTCCACCTTCGAGCTCGAACAGCCCGCATCCGAGTTCTTCGAACGTAGGGAGGTTCCATGCGTTTGCTCGCACGACTCGCACGAGGCGCCGGCTTGGCGACGCTCGTCGCAGCCGCGTTCGTCGCGGTGCCGACGATCGCCGGGGCAACAACGCCCGTCGTCGGTCACGTGTACGTCAACGACAACACCGCCGGCGCGAACACGATCGGCGCGTTCGATCAGCATGCCGATGGGTCGCTCACCACGATGGCAGGCTCTCCGTTCTCGGCCGGCGGCGCCGGCACCGGCACGATCGTCGGCTCACAGGGGTCGATCCAGTCGACCTCGGACGGCAACTGGGTGCTGGCGGCCGACGCCGGCAGCAATCAGATCTCCGTGTTGGCTGTCGGTGCCGACGGGTCGCTCACGCCCGCTACCGGCAGCCCGGTCTCATCCGGTGGGATCGAGCCGGTGAGCATCGCGGTCCACGGCGACCTGGTCTACGTCGCCAACGAGGGCAACGGGAGCACCGGCAGCAACTACACGGGGTTCACGCTCGGCAACGACGGCCGGCTCACGCCGCTGTCGAACTCGACCGTGGCGCTGCCTCCGACCGCGCTGCCCGGCGACATCCTGTTCAACGGAACGGGGAAGAACCTGATCGGGATCGAGGTCGGCACGACCGATCCGAGCACGTTCCGGATCGACAGCTTCTTGGTCGGCTCCGATGGACGACTCACCGCGGCGGCCGGCTCGCCGTTCCCCGCGGAAGCCGCCGGGCCGTTCGGGAGCTCCTTCTCCCCCACCGACCCGCACCGCCTGTACGTCTCCAACGCGCACGGCGGAACGAACAACGGCTCGGTGTCGGCGTTCTCCGTGAATCCGAACGCGAAGGTGAAGTCGATCACGGGCTCGCCGTTCGCCGACCAGCAGACCGCTCCGTGTTGGGTGGAGATCTCCCACGATGGGCGCTACCTGTTCGCGGTGAACACCGGCAGCACGACGATCTCGAGCTATCGGATCAACGCGAACGGCACGCTGTCGCTGATCGGAAGCACGCCGTTCAGCAGTGGCCTCGGCATCCGGCCGTTCGACGCTCGCCTGGACGCGGCGGGAACGCATCTATACGTCGTCGACGCCGCGATCGCGTCGGTGAGTGGATTCGCGGTCGACGGTGGCTCGTTGACCGAGCTCTCGTCCTCGCCTACCGCGCTCCCGACGGGGGCAACCCCGTTCGGCGTCGCGATCGTCGAGGCGTAGACAACAACGCACGGAGAGGGCCGCGGGCGGACGCCCGTGGCCCTCTTCACCCGCCCTTGCAACGGACCCTGATCCTCATCAAGTACCTCGGATCAGACCTCTTCCCCGGGTCGGCTCGAACGCGGCCGTAGCTTCGGTCGCTCTCGGAGTTTGCTTCCAGGGTGTCTCGAGAGCTTCGGCCAGAGCCGCGACCGTCCACGATCTCCTCACGGGATGCGCTAGCCTGAGCGGTAGTTTCGAACTCGTCCGACAGACCTCGGCCCGGATGCGCATCACGCAGTCATCGCCGATCTCTCGAACGCCGCCTTCTTCAGAACCGTCGCGGGTGTTCGTCAAGGCGTAAGCAGACGTCGCGGCGCCAGCCGGGTCGGCGGGGGGATCATGGCACGATGTGATGACGACCGGCTGCCCCACGCTCTCGATGGCGCCCACGCGGCCCGTGGAACCCGAGTCCGGAGATGACCGCGCCCAAGCCGCTCGACGTCGACCGCCTATCCGGGGCGCTGAACCTCGTTGGGGCAGGAGATGTAGAGGGAGCGATCCAGCACCTTGCGCCGATGGTTTCCGGGCGACGATTCACGCGGGCGAGCGGGCGAGTCGCCGAGCCTCTCGAGATCGATGAGGTGACAGACTGGTTGACGTCGGCGCTGGCAGATCCGACGTCCGACGACGCACGGTTCTTCGTTGAGCGTGCCTACTACAAGCTGCGGCGCTACCGATCTGCAGAACCCCGCCGGGGCAGGTGAACCGCTCGCCCGCAGGGCACGTGTGACGCAGACCGCGCGATGCGATGAGAAAGGACGTCGGTATGAGCGATCCCCCGGCCAAGAAAACGCGGAAGAAGGCCGAACTCGACCCTCGGCTCGAGGCGCACCGTCTGATGGAACAGTTCATCGATGCCGACGAGTCATCGCAGGTGCATACGAGAGACATCGCGATCCGTGTGGCGACCGCCTGGGCGTTGCTTTCGATCGCGGACTCGCTGGCGTCGTCCAACATCCGCGAAGGGCTCCGCGGCTCGAAGCGCCGCTAGCGGTTCCGGCGCCCGCCTCGGCTCCGACCATCGCGAGGACGACCGGCGCGCTCGTTCGGCCGGCGCGACGGCTCGCGATCCGTCGGGAACCCTGCCTTGACGAACTCCGCGTTGAGGTCCAGCACCTTCGCGATCCGCCCGACCTCGAACCGCTGCTCCGGCGTGACGAACGTCACGCCCTCTCCCCCCCGACCGGCCCGGGCGGTTCGGCCCACGCGATGCACGTAGGCCTTCTCGTCGGCGGGCGCATCGAAGTTGATGACGTGCGTGATGTCCTCGAGATCTAGCCCTCTTGCGGCGACGTCGGTTGCGATCAGCACATCGTTCGCGCCGGTCGCGAACCGGCCGAGCGAGCGTTCGCGTTGCGGCTGCGACATCCCCCCGTGCAGCTCGCCGGCGTGGAACCCTTGCTTGCGGAGGGTCCGGGCGAGTCGGTCCGCACCGTGCTTCGTCCGGACGAACACGAGCGCGAGCCCCCGATCGGCGGCGAGCTCGCGAACGAGCGCCTCGGTCTTCTTCGGATGCTCCACGGCGATGAACCGGTGATGTGCGTCGGTGATCGTAACGCCTCCGTCGCCGACCTCGTGGCGGACCGCATCGTGCGTGAACCGCTTCGCGAGCCGGCCGACCTCGCCGTCGAGCGTCGCCGAGAACAGCATCGTCTGCCGAGCCGGGCGGAGCATCTCGAGGATGCGCTGCACGTCGGGCAGGAACCCCATGTCGAGCATCCGGTCGGCCTCGTCCAGCACGCAGATGCCCACACGGTCGAGCCTGAGCAGCTTCCGCTGGACCAGATCCAGCAACCGTCCTGGGGTCGCGACCACGATATCCGCGTGGCGGGCGCGTTTGGCCTGCGGCCCGAGGCCGACCCCGCCGTACACGGCCGCGACCTGCAGGTGGGCGACGTCGGCGATCGCGCGGAACTCCTCGGTCACCTGGCTGGCGAGCTCGCGCGTGGGCGCCAAGATCAGCGCGGCGGGGCTGCGGCCGCTCGGTGTCAAGCGCTCCACGAGCGGAACCGCGAACGCGAGCGTCTTGCCGGATCCGGTGCGCGAGCGCGCAAGCACGTCACGGCCGGCAAGCGCATCCGGGATCACGCGACACTGGATCTCGAACGGACCGTCGATCCCGCGCATGCGAAGGGCCTCGGCCGTCCGAGGAGAGACGCCGAGCTCGGTGAACGTCGATGGGCGGGGGGACAGCGCAACGCTACCCCGGGTTGGGTGCTGATGCATCGTGACCTCAACTTCCTGTGGGTGGCACGCGGCGCGAAGAGTGCCGGCGGAGCCGCACAGGAACGAGGTGCGAACGTGTGGGGATCAGCGAGACGCCGTCGCGCGTCGCCTCGAACGCTCGAGGCTCGCGGAAAGGAACACGGTCACTGTACGCGACAGAACGGTCGCGTGCACGGAAGGCCGTGATACGCTCGAACACCGGCGTCTCCTGAAGGTTCGCCACGCGCGACCGACGTGTTGCTCCCGCACTCGTCCCTTCGCCCCCGACGGATCGTCCGTAGCCGCGATCCGAACAGAAGGGAAGTCAGATGAAGCGGTCGAACAGCAGCACCGTGCAGTACGGCGTACCCGTTGCGAGCAGACAAGCCGCGAGACGGTCGGAGGCCGGAAGACTGTGTGAAGTGATCAACTGCGAGACCGTGCTGTCGACCTACAACGCGTCGACGACGTGTTGGCTCCACACGACCGCCACGCGCCGGCACGCATTGGCGCCGAGCACGGATCCCCTCCGCTGACCAAAGAAGTGGGATGGCCGCCGCGCGAACGCGCAGCGGCCATCACTTGCTGAGTTGGTTGTTAGGCGACGACGCGGACGTTGCCGGCCTGCGGGCCCTTCTGGCCCTGCGACACGTCGAACTCGACCTTCTGGTTCTCCTCCAGGTTGCGGAACCCGTCGCCTGCGATCGCGCTGTAGTGCACGAAGACGTCGGGGCCACCGTCGTCCTGGGTGATGAAGCCGAAGCCCTTCTCGCCGTTGAACCACTTCACAGCTCCTGTAGCCATCTTTCGTTCCCTCCTTCCTGTGCCCGGACGAGCCTGACCGCTGCTCGGGGGCCATCGGTCCGAAGACCGAGAGGGAACTGCTGATAGGAACTCACGGTCGTGAAGTGCTGCGGAACCCTCGCG
>DASYOY010000019.1:0-8191 GCA_036007245.1 Actinomycetota bacterium
GGGCAAGCCGTCGTCGAGGGCGTGATGATGCGGGGGCAGGACCACTGGGCCGTCGCCGTCCGCGAGCCGGCCGGCGACATCTACGTCGAGTCGCACGATGTCGACTCGATCGCCGCCCGTCAGAAGATCTGGCGGGCGCCGTTCTTCCGCGGGATCCTCGTCCTCGGACAGTCGCTGCGGATCGGCATCCGCGCGCTCATGATCGCGTCGAACCACGCGACCGACGACGACGAGGAGCTGACGTCGACGCAGATCGGCGTCGCGCTGACGATCGCGCTCGTCGCGTTCGTCGCGATCTTCGTGCTTGGGCCGACCACGCTGTTCGTCTGGCTGCAGGATCGCGTCCAGGCCCACGGCGTGCTGGTCAACGTCGCCGAAGGCGTGTTCCGCGTGGGGCTGTTCGTCGGGTACCTGTGGGTGCTCGGCCGGACCAAAGACATCCACCGGGTGTTCGAGTACCACGGCGCCGAGCACAAGACGATCGCGGCCTACGAACACGACGACGAGCTCGTCGCCGAGAAGATCGACCGCTATCCGAAGGAGCACGTCCGCTGCGGCACGAACTTCCTGATCATCGTGATGATCATCACGGTGTTCGTGTTCTCGATGTTCGGGACGCCGGGCCTGCTGTGGAGGCTCCTGTCGCGCGTCATCGCGATCCCGATCATCGCAGGGCTCGCGTACGAGGCGCTTCGCCTCGGCGCGCGGTTCCCCGATTCGGTGTGGATGCGGGCGTTGATGCGACCGGGGATCTGGTTGCAGAGGATCACGACGCAAGAGCCGGACACCGGGCAGATCGAGGTTGCGGTCGCCTCGTTCCGAGAAGTGTTGCGCCGCGAGGCGGATGCACCATCACCCGAACGGCCCTCGTAACCTGGGTCGTTGATTCGTAAGCTCGTGCAATCGATGATGGGTATTCCACATATGGAGGTTCCCCGCCATGTCTGATCTCGATCTTCCGCTGTTGCCGAGCGCCGACCAGATCCGCCGCCGCAAGTTCGCCACGGTGCGTCGCGGCTACGACCCCGACCAGGTCGACGACTACTTGAAGCAGGTCGCCGAACAGGTCGAGGCGCTCGAGACCGATCTGCGCGACGAGCGGCTCAACGCGGCGCGGCAACGGCCGAGCGGCGCGGAGGCGCCGGTCGAGACGCCGGCTGAGGTGCCCGCCGCGGCGATGATGGCGCCCCCGGCGATGGCGACGGCCGCCGCGGTCGCGCCCGAGACCGAGGAGGCGGCGTACGAGCGGATCAGCAAGCGGTTCGCGACGGTCCTCAAGTCCGCCGATGAAGAGGCGCAGAAGCTGATCGATCAGGCGCGGGCCGAGGCGACGAAGCTCCTCGAGGACGCTCGCGCCGAGGCCGACCGCATCCGCGTCGACGCGCAGGCCAACGCCGAGCAAGCGCGCGCGGCGAGCGAGGCGGAGCTTGCACGGGCCAAGGAGGAGTCCGACCGCGTGCTCGGTGGACTCGAACAGCGCCGCGAATCGCTGCTGGGGCAGATGCACGAGATGCAGTCGCGGCTGCTCGCGGTCGCGCAGAACCTCGAGATCCCCGACGGCGAGGGGGCGCAGGGCGCGCACACGGCGGCGCCGGCGCAGCAGTCTGCGCCCGAGCAGCAGCCGCAGCCGACGGCGCCGGGCGGCGAACGGCCGGCCTCCGAGGGCGGGGTGCAGACCATGCCGGAGTCCCAGTCGGTCAAGGAGCCCGCGCCCGTCCCGGTGGGGCAGGCCGCGACCGAGTCCGAAACCGTCGACCCGCGTTATGAGGACATGTGGGCCTCGACGGAGACGCGCCATGTCGACATCCCCGACCTGTCCTCGCTCGACATCGACTTCGACGACGACAAGAAGGAGTAGTCGGGCCGGAACCCGTCGCCTGCCTGCCACAATCGAGGCATGGCAACGGGGATGGAAGATCGGCTCGCCGACATCGAGGCGCGCTATGCGCAGGTCGAGACCGAGATGGCCACGCCTGCGGTCGCGAGCGACCCCGACCAGCTGCGCCATCTCGGGAAGGCCTACGCGGAGCTCGGTGAGGTCGTCGGCCCGTACCGCGAGCTGAAGGCCGTCCGCGAGCAGGTGGCCGAAGCGCGGGAGCTCGGCCGCGACGCGACCGATCCGGAGATGACGGCCTACCTCGCCGAGGAACTCGAGCGGCTCGAGGGTCGCGAGGCCCAACTCCAGGGCCGGCTCGAGACGTTGCTCGTGCCCAAGGACCCCGACGAAGGCAAAGACGTCATCGTCGAGATCCGCGGTGGCGCGGGTGGACAAGAGGCCGCGCTCTGGGCCGGTGACCTCTATGAGATGTACCGGCGTCTCGCCGAACGCCATCGGTGGAAGACCGATGTGATCGCCTCGTCGCCGAGCGAGCTCGGCGGGTTCAAGGAGGTCTCGGTCGAGGTGCGCGGCAAGGACGCGTACGGCCGTCTCAAGCACGAGGCCGGCGTCCATCGGGTCCAGCGGGTTCCCGTCACCGAGTCGCAAGGGCGGATCCACACATCGACGGCGACCGTCGCGGTGATGCCGGAAGCCGAGGAGGTCGAGGTCGAGATCAGGCCCGAGGACCTCCAGATCGACGTGTATCACTCGAGCGGCCCGGGCGGGCAGTCGGTGAACACGACCAACTCGGCGGTGCGCATCGTCCACAAGCCCACCGGCATCAAGATCGAGTGTCAGGAGGAACGGTCGCAGCTCCAGAACAAGGAGAAGGCGATGCGATACCTGCGGGCACGGCTGCACCAGATCGCGCTCGACGAGGCGCACGAGAAGGAGGCGGCGAAGCGGCGCGCGCAGCTCGGCACGGGGGAGCGTTCGGAGAAGATCCGGACCTACAACTTCCCCGAAGGTCGCGTCACCGACCACCGGATCAAGCACACGTCGCATCAGCTGGACGACGTGCTCGAAGGCGGCGAGTCCCTGGACGGCTTCATCGACGAACTGCTCGCGGCAGAACGAGCCGCGCAGCTCGCTGACGACGACTGATGCGGCCCGCCGAGGTCGCGCGTCGCGGCGCCGAGTATCTGCGCAGGCACGGGATCGATGGCCCGCTCGCGACGGCCGAATCCGAGATGCTGATGCAGCGCGTGCTCGGCATCGACCGTTCCACGTTGTTCACCCGCGACGAAGGCCTCACCACGGCTCAGGCGAAGGCGTACGGGCGCGCGCTCTGCCGCCGGTGCACCGGGTCGCCGTTGCAGTATCTGACGGGCGACCAGGGGTTCCGCCGGCTCGTCCTCGAGGTTCGACCCGGCGTGTTCGTGCCGCGACCGGAGACCGAGGTGTTGGTCGACGTCGTGCTGCGCTCGATCGCGTCGGTCGACGCGCCGGTCGTCGTCGATCTCTGTACGGGGAGCGGAACGGTTGCGCTGGCCGTTGCCGATGAACATCCCGGCGCGACGGTGTTCGCCACCGACGTGAGCGAGGAGGCGGTCGCGCTCGCCCGTGTGAACGCCCATCGGCTCGGTCTGCCGATCACCGTCGAGCGGGGCGACCTGTTCGAGCCGCTCCCTGTGGAACTCCAGGGCACGGTCGACGTGGTGTGCGCGAACCCGCCGTACGTCTCGCGCGCGCGCCGTGACGAGTTGCCGCCCGACGTCTTGGCCGATCCCGACATCGCGGTGTTCGGCGAGCCCGAGCTGTATCAGCGGATCTTCGCCGACGCGTATGCGTGGGTGCGCGCGGGAGGCTCGGTCGCGGTCGAGATCGAAGACGACGCCGCGTCGTGGGTGGTCGCCGCCGCGTCCGTGACTGGCTTCGAGGACGTCGTCGTCCAGCGCGATCTCGCCGGGCGCGACCGCGTGGTGTCGGGGCGGCGGACGTGAGCGACGACCCGATCGCGCAGGCCATCGCGGCGACGCGGCGCGGCGAGCTCATCGTGTTCCCGACCGACACCGTCTATGGGATCGCCGTCGCCCCGGACGAAGCCGCGGCCACCGCCCGATTGTTCGACGCGAAGCGACGGCCTCGCGACCTGACCCTGCCGGTCCTGGCCGGCTCGATGGCGGACGCGCGCGCGATCGCCGCGCTCGACGATCGCGCGGAGCGCCTCGCGGCCGCCCTCTGGCCGGGCCCGCTCACGCTCATCGTTCCGCGGACCGCGCGCAGCGCCCCGTGGCAGCTTGGCGGCGACGGCGCGTCCGTGGGCGTCCGGATCCCCGCCCACCGACTCGCCCGCGCGGTGCTCGCGGGTGGGCCCCTCGCAACGACCAGCGCGAACCGCTCGGGCGAGCCGCCGGCGACGACCTGTGACGATCTGCATGCCGTCTTCGGCGACGAGGTGGCGCTCTACCTCTGCGACGACGAGCCCCTGGTCGGCCGCGCCTCGACGGTGGTCTCGCTCCTGGGTCCTGAGCCCGTGATCCTGCGCACCGGCGACATCGATGCCGACACGGTCGCGCGGCTATCGGCCGGCTGAGGGCCACTGCTAGACTCCGGGCCCTTCCGATGGCAGCGATCCTCGTCGTGTGCAGCGGGAACATCTGTCGCTCCCCGATGGCGGAGGGACTCCTGCGGCGCGCGCTCGAACGGCGACTCGATGACGCGGCGCCGGTCGTGGGTTCGGCCGGGACGATCGCCATCGACGGCGCGCCGGCGATGCCCGAGTCGATCGAGGCGGCTCGTGAGCGCGGCGTCGACATCCGGACGCACGCGGCGCGCCTGCTCACGCCCGAGCTGATCGACGAAGCCGACCTGGTCGTCACGATGGCGGCAGAACACCGGGACGCCGTGCGGCGACTCGTGCCGGGCGCCGTCCCGCGAACCTTCACGCTGAAGGAACTCACGCGCGTCCTCGAGTCGCGACCCGCCACGGAGTCCGACGAGCGCCTCGACGCCCGGGTCGGGGTCGCCGCTGAGGCGCGCGCGAGCGGCGCGCCGGCGAACCGGTTCGACGAGGACGTCGTCGATCCGCTCGGGATGCCCCTGGACACGTACCGGGCGATCGCGTGGGAGATCGACGAGTGGACCGACCGGCTCGTCACCGCGCTGTACGGACCGGTCCCCGCGCGGGCGGAGGGCGCCTGATGCGGATCGCGATCGGCGCCGACCACGCCGGGTTCCTGTTGAAGCAGGACCTTGCGGGGTACCTGCGCGAGCAGGGACATGAGGTGCTCGACGTGGGGACCGACTCGACGGCGACGGTCGACTACCCGCCGTTCTGCGCGGCGGCGGCACGCGCCGTCGTCGCGGGGGAGGCCGATCGCGCGATCGTGCTCGGCGGCTCCGGCCAGGGCGAGCAGATCGCGGCGAACAAGGTCCACGGGATCCGCGCCGCGCTCTGTCACGACCTGTACCTCGCCCGGCTCTCACGGGAGCACAACGACGCCAACGTGCTCGCGATGGGTGCGCGCGTGATCGCGCCCGCCTACGCGCGCGAGATCGTCACGGCCTGGCTCGCGACGCCGTTCGAGGGAGGACGGCACGTGCCGCGCATCGAGCTGATCGCGGCCATCGAACGAGAGGAGACGCAGCATGCGTGAGTACGCAGCCGACTGGGAAGCGCTGAAGAAGACCGACCCCGAGGTGGCGAACGCGGTGGCGGGCGAGCTCAACCGTGAGCGGACCAACCTCCGGTTGATCGCCTCGGAGAACTACGCGAGCCCCTCGGTGCTGGCCGCGGTGGGCTCGACGATGAACAACAAGTACGCAGAGGGCTATCCCGGACGCCGCTACTACGGCGGGTGCGAGTTCGTCGACATCACCGAACAGCTCGCGATCGATCGAGCGAAGCAGCTCTTCGGTGCGGACCACGCCAACGTACAGCCGCACGCGGGCGCGCAGGCCAACATGGCCGTGTTCGGCGCGTTCCTCACGCCCGGCGATCAGAGCGAGAAGGTGCTCGGGATGGTGCTCGCCCACGGCGGCCACCTCACGCACGGTTCACCGGTGAACGTCTCGGGGATGTGGTTCAACTTCGTCGGCTACGAGGTGGATCGCGAAACCGAGCAGCTCGACATGGACCGCGTGCGCGACCTGGCGAAGGAGCACCGGCCAAAGATCATCCTGTCCGGGTACACCGCGTACCCGCGTGAGATCGACTTCAAAGCGTTCCGCGACATCGCCGACGAGGTTGGCGCGCTCCTGTGGGTCGACGCCTCGCACTTCATCGGCCTCGTCGCCGGCGGCGCGTATCCGTCGCCCGTGCCCTACGCCGACGTCGTCACGTTCACCACGCACAAGGCCCTCCGCGGTCCGCGCGGCGCGATGATCCTGTGCACGGAGGAGCACGCGAAGGCGATCGACAAGGCCGTGTTCCCGATGATGCAGGGCGGCCCGCTCGAGCACTGCATCGCCGGCAAGGCGGTGTGCCTGAAGGAAGCGATGTCCGACGACTTCAAGGACTACGCGACCCGCGTCGTGCGCGACGCCCGCGCGCTGGCTGCGTCGCTCGAGGACGAGGGCATCCGGATCGTGTCCGGCGGCACCGACTCGCACCTGATGCTCGCCGATGTGCGCCCGGTCGGGATCGACGGCAAGAAGGCCGAGGCTGTTCTCGACGAGGTCCAGATCGCGGTGAACAAGAACCAGATCCCGTTCGACCCGAACCCGCCGTCGGCGCCGTCGGGGTTGCGCCTCGGCACCCCGGCGTGCTCGACCCTCGGGATGGACGAGACCGAGATGCGCGAGATCGGCAACATCATCGGCGAGGTCGTCCGGACGCCCGACGACGATGGCGCGAAGGAGAAGGCCCGGGGTCGCGTGAGCGATCTGATGCAGCGGTTCCCGCTCTACGCTTAACGGCTCCTTGCCGACCGCGGCCACGCCGGACACACTGCCGGTGACGTGACCTCCTACCTCGCCGTCTTCGCCGTGGCCGCGGCCGTGACCTTCCTGGCGACGCCCCTGGTCAGGCGGTTCGTGATCCGGGTCGGGGCGATCTACAAGCCCAACGACCGAACGGTGCACAAGGTGCCGCTGCCGACGATGGGCGGCATCGCGATGTACCTGGGACTCGTCGCGGCCTTGATCGCGTCGCAGATCCTGCCGTTCTTCCGGCAGCTGAACCTCGTGAACAACTCGGCGGCGGTTCTCGTGACCTGCACGTTGATGCTCGGGTTGGGCGTGATCGACGACGCCCGCGGGATCCAGCCGCTCACGAAGCTCGTCGCGCAGATCTTCGTCGGCGGCGTCTTGGTGTTGCTCGGGGTGGTGCTCTCCTATTTCTGGCTCCCCGGCTTCGGGTTGTTCATCCTGTCCGGCGACCTGCCGGTGATCATCACGATCATCTGGGTGGTCGCGGTCGCCAACGCCGTGAACCTCGCCGACGGTTTGGATGGGCTGGCGGCGGGGATGGTCGGGATCGCCGCCGTCGTGTTCTTCGTCTACAGCGTGCGGAGCCCGGGGCCGCTCGGGATCATCTCCCAGCCGGCCCTGCTCGCGGCGATCACGTGCGGCGTCTGCGTCGGGTTCCTACCGTGGAACTTCCATCCCGCGAAGATCTTCATGGGCGACGCCGGCTCGATGCTGCTCGGGATGCTCTTGTCGATCACCACGATCGAGGGTGTGCACCGCACGATCACGCAGCCGAGCGCGGGGGATATCGCGGCGGTGGCAGGCACGATCGCGGTCCCGATCCTGGTCCTCATGATCCCGTTCCTGGACGTCGCCTACGCGATCGTGCGGCGGACCCGGCGCGGGCAAGGGATCGGATACGCCGACAAGGAGCATCTGCACCACCACCTGATGGACATCGGCCACGGGCACCGGGAGGCCGTGTTGCTGATGTACCTGTGGAGCTTGCTGCTGTCTGCGGGCGCCCTCGCCGTGTGGGCGATCAACGGGCGGCTCATCGTCGGGCTGATCTTGATCGGCGTCGCGACGCTGTTCCTCGTCACGGCGCTGCCACGGTTGAACCGCCGGCGCACGGGCAACGGCCACCGCAACGGCCACCAACCTGAACAGGCCGACGCGATCGGGGATGCTCCCGAGGTCTCGGCCCCGGAAGCCGACGCCAAGGATGCTCCGGAACGAAACGAGTCTGAGGATCTCTGAAGCGTCGCGAGGCGGGCAGAACCCCTCGGAAGAGCCATGCCGTATAACCCGTCGCACGCTCCTTCGACCTTGAAGGCTGTTCAAATCCGCCCTCATCGGGTGATAATCGCCGCCGCTCTGTGGGAACATCCCGCAGGTCGTTGGCTAAGGGGGTAGCTCGTGACCGAGATCGACGTACGCCTCGAGCGCGTCTCGAAGCTG
>DASYOY010000020.1:0-39426 GCA_036007245.1 Actinomycetota bacterium
TCGAGGCCGGCGGCCAACTGATGCTCACGACAGAGGTCGAGAACTACCCCGGGTTCGCCGACGGGATCATGGGCCCCGAGCTCATGGACCAGATGGAGAAGCAGGCGCAGCGCTTCGGCGCCGAGATCCTCGCCGTCCACGTCACCGAGGCGGATCTGTCGTCGCGGCCGTTCCTCGTAAAGGCCGGCGACCAGGCCTGGCGGGCGAAGACCCTGATCATCGCGACGGGCGCCACCGCCCGATGGCTCGGCATCCCCGGCGAGGAGAAGCTCCGCGGCCGGGGCGTGAGCGCGTGCGCGACGTGCGACGGGTTCTTCTTCCGCGATCGCGAGCTGCTCGTGGTCGGCGGCGGCGACACGGCGATGGAAGAGGCGTCGTTCCTCACGAAGTTCGCGTCGAAGGTCACGATCGTGCACCGACGCGACGCGTTCCGCGCGTCCAAGGTGATGCAGGATCGCGTCTTCGCGAACGAGAAGATCGAGGTCATGTGGAACACGGTGCTCGAGGAGATCGTCGGCGACGACGCGGTGACGGGCGCCGTCACGCGCGACGTCGTGACCGGCGACACGCGCACGATCGCGGCGGACGGCGTGTTCATGGCGATCGGACACGACCCAACGACGGCGCTGTTCCGCGATCAGCTCCCCGTCGACGAGAACGGGTACCTGGTCGTGCACGAACCCTCGACCGAGACGGACGTGCCGGGCGTGTTCGCGGCCGGCGACGTCACCGACCACACCTATCGGCAGGCGGTGACCGCGGCGGGCCAGGGGTGCAAGGCGGCGATCGACGCCGAGCGCTTCCTCACCGACGAGGCCGGGTAACCAGGGCCGTCCGGGGAATGTCTCTGGGCGGCGCTAGGTTCTGAGAACCTGTGGGCGCCGCACCCAATGCGGCGAACGAGCCCGAACACGCGACACCTGAAGGAGCACAGACGATGGCGAACATCGGTTCGGTCGGAGATTCCGACTTCCAGACCACGGTCCTCGGGTCCGACACTCCCGTCCTGGTCGATTTCTGGGCGGAGTGGTGCGTGCCGTGCCACATGGTCTCCCCGGTCGTCGAGGAGATCGGCAACGAGCGCGGCGAGGCCCTGAAGGTGGCCAAGCTCAACATCGACGAGAACCCGGAGGCCACGCGCACCTACGGCGTGATGTCGATCCCCTCGCTGATCTTGTTCAAGGACGGCCAAGAGGTCGCCCGCGTGATCGGCGCCAAGCCCAAGGACGCGATCCTGCGCGACCTGAACTCGCACCTGTCCTGAGTTCGTTGCCGGTGCATCTGGCCGGGCGCACACTGCATCGGTGCGCGTCTACCGCCAGGGGGACGAGGGCCCCGAGATCCTCGACATCCAACAGCGGTTGGCCGACCTCGGCCACGAACTGCCCGCCGACGAGCTCGGCGGCGCGTTCGGGCCGATGACGGACGCCGCGGTGCGGGCGTTCCAGGCCGAACGCCACCTCCATGTGGACGGCCGTGTCGGACCGGACACCTGGGGCCAGCTCGTGGAGGCAGGGTTCCGGCTCGGCGACCGGACCCTCTACGTCCACGGGCCGTACCTGCGGGGAGACGACGTCCGGGCCCTGCAGCGCAAGCTCGACGCGCTCGGGTTCGACCCTGGCAAGCAGGACGGGATGTACGGGCCCGAGACCGAGGCCGCCGTGCGCGACTTCCAGCGCAACGTCGGCGATGAACCCGACGGTGTCGCCGGCTTGCACACGCTCGCAACGCTGGAACGGATGCGCCCGCTCGAGGACGTGCTCGGTCGCGGGCTGGTGCGCGAGACCGAACAGCTGCGCGCGATCCAGGGAAAGGTGCTCGGCGCGGTGATCGCGATCGACGCCGGCGGCACCGTGACGGAGCCCGGCGACGTCCGGCAGGCGCTCTCGCGCGCGCTCGTCGCGGAGCTGCTGCGGATCGGCGCGGAGCCCCATGTGATCCACGTCGGCGACGGCGACGCGTCGGCGCGAGCCGCGGAGGCCAACGACATGAGCGCGGCCGCGATCGTGTCGTTGCACCTCGGCGAGGACTCGCCCGAATCGAGCGGACCGACGTGTTCGTACTTCGGCTCGCAGGTGACGTACTCGCCGGCGGGCAGGCACCTCGCCGAGATGATCCTGGAGGAGCTTGAGCACGAGCGTGGGGTGCGCGGCCGGCTCCAGCGCCTGTCGATCGCGATGCTCCGTGAGACGAAGATGCCTGCCGTGCAGGTCGAAGCGTTGGTGCCGACGAACGAGGCCGAGGCGGCGCTGCTCCAGGCGCCGGACATCGTCGTCGGGATCGGGCGCGCGATCGGCGAAGGCGTGCGGCGGTTCTTCGAGGGCTAGCGGCGCCACCCGAGGACCGCGAGCACAAGCCCGAGCATCGCCCCGAGGATCACTGCACGGGTGCCACGTTCGACCTCTGTGAGATAGCGGGTTTCAGGCGCCTCATCCATCGCCGCTAGGCTAGCGCGCGTGCGGGCGTGCCTGATGATCGAGGGCCAGCAGGGAGTCACCTGGGCGGACTGGCGTGCGCTGGCCGACCGGTCGGAGCAGCTCGGCCTCGAGGGGCTCTTCCGCTCCGATCACTACTTCAGCGCGCGTGGTGTCTCGGGCGTCGGCGCGACCGACGCGTGGGCGGTGCTTGCCGCGCTCGCCGAACGAACATCGACCCTTCGGCTGGGCACCCTCGTCTCCCCCGTCACGTTCCGGCCGCCGGCGGTGCTCGCGCGGTCGGCCCTGACCGTCGACCTGATCAGTGGAGGGCGCGTGGAGATCGGGATGGGCGCCGGGTGGTGGGAGGAAGAGCACACGCGCTTCGGCCTGCCCTTCTACGACGTCGAGCGGCGTTGGCAGATGCTCGAGGAACAGGTCCCGATCGTGCACGGGCTTCTCACCGAGGACGCCTTCTCGTTCGATGGCGAGCACTACCGGCTGGAGGGCGCAGACCAGATGCCGCATTCCGTCCAGCGGCCCCGGCCACCGCTGATCCTCGGCGGCACGACGGTCGGACCCAGGATGCAAGCGTTGGTCGGGAGATACGCCGACGAGTTCAACACTGTCGGGGGCACGGCTGAAGAGGTCGGGGCGCGCTTCACGCGGGCGCGCGCGGGCGTCGAAGCAGCGGGCCGAGATCCTCAGGCGCTCGTCACATCGCTGATGACGTGGTTCTTCGTCGCGCCGACCGAGGACGCCTACCTCGAGAAGCTGCGGCGCGCGCACTCGCTCGATCCGAGCGCGGGTCCGTTCGACGCCTACCGCGCGGACATCGAGCACGACTGCATCGTCGGTACGCCCGATCGTGCGATCGCCCGACTGCACGAGTACGCGAACGTCGGCGTGCAGCGCATCTTCTTGAACCACGAGCTCTACGACGATCTCGAGATGCTCGACCTGATGGCCACCGACGTGATGCCGGCGGTGCCCTGATGTCGACCTTTCCAAGCGCGTTCACGATGTTCCTCGTGTTCGCCCTCGGCTCCCTCGGGCTGGTGATCATGACGCTGGTGGACGTGGTGCGGATGCCGAACGATGCGAGCTTCAAGAGCGGCACCCAGATCGTCTGGGTCATCGTGATCCTGCTCGCGGGGCTGATCGGGGCGATCATCTACCTCGCGGTAGGACGGCCGCCTGGGGGCTCAACCGCTGCGCGGCAACATCCCGTGGTTCCCCCGCCACCGCCCCCACCGCCAAGTGGCACCGTGTAGCGCTGCTACGCTTTCGCCCTTCCCGACCCCGATCTCCAGCTCGATGGCCGAATTCTCGATCGATCGTTTCGTGGACCGATACGCGGCGCGCGCCGCGGGCATGACGGCGTCGGAGGTGCGCGCGCTGTTCGCGGTCGCGTCACGGCCCGAGGTGATCTCGCTCGCCGGCGGGATGCCGTTCGTGCAGGCCCTCCCCGACGAGCAGGTGACCGCGGTCGCCCGCACGGTTCTGGAGGAACACGGCGACGTCGCGTTGCAATACGGCGGCGGCCAGGGGTCGATCGGACTTCGCGAGCGGCTCGTGATGTTGATGGCAGAAGAGGACGTCGACGCGGATCCGGATGACGTCGTGGTCACCGCCGGCGCGCAGCAGGCGCTCGACCTGATCGGCAAGTTGTTCATCGACCCCGGCGACGTGATCGCGGTCGAGGCGCCCGCATACGTTGGCGCGCTCACCGCGTTCGGCGCGTATCAGCCGCGGTTCCTACCGATCGAGATCGACGACGACGGCATGCTGGTCGAACAGCTGGAGCAGGCGCTCCTGCGCGGCGAGCGCCCGACCTTCGTCTATACCGTGCCCAACTTCGGGAACCCGGCCGGCGTGACCATGTCAGCCGACCGCCGACGGCAGCTCGTCGCGCTGTGCCGTGAGGCCTCGATCCCCATCGTTGAGGACAACCCATATGGGTTGCTGCGCTTCGAGGGTGAGCCGGAGCCGTGCTTGCGCACCCTCGACCCCGAGAACGTGATCTATCTGGGCACGGTCTCGAAGACGTTCTCCCCCGGCGTACGGGTCGGCTGGGCGCTCGCGGAGCAATCCGTCGTCCAACGGCTGGTGCTGGCCAAGGAGGCGGCGGACCTCTGCAGCTCCAACCTCACGATGCTGATGACCGAGCACTGGTTCTCTGACGAAGCGCGGTGGCGCGGCACGCTGACCGGACTCGTCGATACGTACCGCTCGCGACGCGACGTGATGCTCGACGCGCTCGAGGAGCACCTCGCGGCCGAGGCAACGTGGACGCACCCGGGCGGCGGGTTCTACGTGTGGGTGACGGTCCCCGACTGGCTCGATACGAAGGCGTTGCTCGCAGCCGCGGTCGAGCGCCAGGTCGCCTACGTCCCCGGCACCGCGTTCTATCCGGACGGGCGCGGCGCGAACCAGATGCGCCTCGCGTTCTGCTATCCAACCGAGGACCGCATCCGCGACGGGGTCTCATCGCTCGGCGCACTGCTACACGACGAGGCGGAGCTCTACCGGAGCCTCGGGGGCTGAGCGATGCGGATCGCGATCGTCGCAGGCGGCCGAACACCAGAGCGAGACGTGTCGCTGCGCGGCGGCCATCGCGTCGCGACGGCGCTTGCCTCGCTCGGTCACGACACGTGGACCGTGGATCCGTCGGAACGCAAGCTGGTTGAAGCGCTGCGCGAACGCCCGCCGGACCTCTGCTGGCTTGCCTTGCACGGCAAGGAAGGTGAGGACGGCACCGTGCAGCGGCTGCTCGACCTCGAGCAGGTTCCATACACGGGCACGCGCGCGCTCGATTGCGAGCTGACCTTCGACAAGGTGCTCGCCAAAGACGTGATGCGGAGAGCGAACGTGCCGACACCCGACTGGGTCGTGATCGAAGGATCGGCGCTCCGCGATCTCGGTGCAGGCGCGTCGCTCGCAACCGTCGTCGAACGCGTCGGTCTGCCGTGCGTCGTGAAACCGTCGCGCAGCGGTTCCGCGTTGGGTGTCGCCGTCGTCGAACGAACAGCCGATCTCGCGGGCGCGGTGATGGCGGCGTTGTCGTACAGCGATGCGGCGATCGTCGAGCAGCACGTGTCCGGAACGGAGATCGCAGCCGCAGCGATCGGCGATCCCTTGGAGCTGTTGCCGCTGGTCGAGATCGCCCCGAAGGACGGCGTGTACGACTATGGCGCGCGGTACACCGCGGGGGCGACCGACTACTGGTCGCCGGCACGTCTGGAGCCGGCGACGGCGACCGACGCCGGGAACGCCGCAACCCAGACCTTGGGGGCTCTCGCGATCCGATCGGTCGGACGGGTCGATCTGATCGTCGACGCCAAAGGAGGCCCATGGGTGCTGGAGGCGAACGTGTCGCCGGGGATGACCGACACGTCGCTCGTCCCCATGGCTGCAGCGGCGGCTGGCCTGTCGCTCGCGCAGCTGTGCGACCGCATCATACAGCCCTCGAGCTCGGGTTGAGCGCGCGCACCGCTACCGCTGCCGTCGCCCTCGCCTGTCTGATGGCGGCATGCACGAGCGGGAGCGGCAGCACGACGCCTTCGGCGACGCCCGATCCAACTCCAGGCGACGGCTTGCCGGCCACCGTGCACGTCGGCAACATCACCTACGACGTCTCGTGCACACCGGTTGCCGAGGCTTTGATCGACATCGAGCTGCCGCACGCCGGCGAGCCGAAGATCCGGGCGGTGACCGGCCTTTGGGATCACCAGGCGGTTGCGGTCCTCGCGAACGATCCGAAGGGATGCGGCGTCTGGGCGCTGGGCCTCGCGCGCGGCCTGAGCCAAGAGGCCACGACGGAGATCCACCAGGAGGTGGCCGACGGGGTCAAGAACTTCGGTGTGACGGCGTCACCCGTGCCACGCGAGCCTTAGTCGGGCGCGAGGCCGGGGCCGGATCCAACGATCTCGGACACGATCCGCTCGAGGTCGTCGGTCGAGCCGAACTCGATCATGACCCGGCCGCGCTTGGCGCCCATCTGGATCGAGACGCGCGTCGCCAGCTGCTCGGACAAGATCTCCTCGACCTCGGCGAGCGCGGCGTCGGCAGGCGGCGGTTCGGGCGCGGCCTTGGCCGCCGTGGCCTTCCCATCGGTCGGAGCCTCGACGAATCGCCGGACGGCCTCTTCGGTCTGCCGCACGGAGAGGTCTTGCGCGGACACCCGCAGGGCCAGTGTCGACATCGCTTCCTTATCGCCGAGCGAGAGCAGCGCCCGGGCGTGACCGGCGGTGATCTTGTCGTCGGTCAAGAGCTGCTGGACGTCCAGTGGGAGGGCAAGCAGTCGGATCGTGTTAGCGATGTGTGATCGCGACACACCGACACGGTCTGCGAGCTCCTCCTGCTTGAGACCCAGCTCTCCCAGTAGGGCCTTGAACGCCTCTGCCTGTTCGATCGGGTTGAGATCCTCCCGATGGATGTTCTCGATCAGGGCGTCGCGGAGAAGCTCTTCGTCACCGGAGTCGCGCAGCACGACGGGGACGACCGGAAGACCAGCGGCCTTGGCGGCCCGCAGCCGACGCTCGCCGGCGATGACCTCGTAGCGACCGTCGTCGGCACGCCGGACCACGAGCGGCTGCAAGATCCCGACCTCGCGGATCGAGGCCGCCAGACCCGCGAGCGCCTCATCGTCGAAATGGGTCCGCGGCTGCTTCGGGTTGGGCGCGATCGCGTTGACCGGGACCTCGAGGAACCCTCCAGCCGAGTCAGCGCCCTCCGGGGCGCCGGGGATCAGCGCGGACAGCCCTCTGCCCAGACCGCCTCGCTTCGACATCATTCGCCTCCCTTACGGAACAGTCGCCAGCGCCTGCGCTGACCGTCGTCATCATGCAGCGTTGCTCCGATCGACTCGGTTCGCTCCTTGACAGAGCCGCCAGGCTTCGGAACGGGTGCACCCCCGCCGAGCTCGGCATCCTCGTCGATCACGACGACCCGGCGCTCAGGCGCCGAGCCGGGAGTGGGTCGCGGTGCCGGCCTCACCTTGGCATCCACCTGGGGCGTCTCCCAGATCTCGTCCTCGCTATCCGCTTGCGGAGCCACGGACTCCGCAGCCGCCTCGATAGTGGACGGCGTGACCGACTGCGCTTCCTCTGCACTGGCCTGAGGCGGGGTCGGAGGCGCCACCTCGGGTACGTCCGGGGCCGGAGGCGGGACGTCGTCGGCCGCCATCGAGGGCTCCTCGGTGACGCTCTCGACGACGGCGGGCTCCTCGTCTGGGATCTCGGGGACCTCGGCGAAGTCCTCCTCGTCGTCGGGCGCGGACGGCACGACGCCTTCCGCGAAGCTCGGAACCGAGATGGTCGGCACATCGTCGAAGGCGGGCATCGGGGACTCCGGGACCGGCCGCAGCGCGACCTCCCGAGCGAGATCGCGGTAGGACTGCGCGCCCTTGGACTTCGGGTCATAGACCGTGATCGGA
Source organism: Actinomycetota bacterium (assembly GCA_036007245.1). GTDB lineage: Bacteria > Actinomycetota > UBA4738 > UBA4738 > HRBIN12 > AC-51. The sequence goes on from DASYOY010000020.1 coordinate 7,852, forward strand.
ACCCCGAAGCCCGGCGCCTCGGACAAGCGCACGGTCCTCGGGATGATGTTGTCGTACACGAGGTCCCCGAAGAAGCGCCGGACCTCCTCGACCACCTGCTCGGAGAGCTTGGTCCTGGGGTCGAACATCGTCATGACGATCCCCGTCAGCCGTAGCTCTGGGTTGATGTTCTGCTGGACCAGGCTGACGTTCCGCAGCAGTTGCCCCAGGCCCTCTAGCGCGTAGTACTCGCACTGGATCGGGACGATCAGCTCCTCGGCCGCCGTCAACGCGTTGATCGTGATCAGCCCGAGCGAGGGCGGACAGTCCAAGAAGACGAAGTCATACGAGCCCTCGCGGATGGGTTCGAGTGCCCGCTTCAGGCGCCCTTCCCGAGAGAACTGGCTGACCAGCTCGATCTCGGCGCCGGCCAGATCGATCGTGGAGGTGATGGCGTCCAGCCCCTTGATCGCGGAGTGGACGATCGCCTCGGTCACGGGCGATTCGGCCACGATCACGTCGTAGCTCGTCACCTCCCGGTTGTCGTGCCGGATCCCGATGCCCGTCGAGGCATTGCCCTGCGGATCCAGATCGACTACCAGGATGCGAAAGCCGAGCTCGGCGAGGGCGGCGCCAAGGCTCACCGCGGTCGTGGACTTCCCGACTCCGCCCTTTTGGTTCGCGATAGCGATGATCCGAGCAACCCCGGGCGTGTCGGGGACGCTGACACGCTTCTTGCCTCGGGTCTTGGTCGCGCTCGAACCGGCAGATGGGGACGGCGAAGAGGAGCCGGAAGAGGAATTGGTCACTGCGGGCCTATGATAACGAGGGGCCCGGTTCGCGCAAGGTCCGAGTGGGTGGAAAGCCGCCACGGGACCCCCTCTTCGGCCAATACGGCCGGATCGAAGCTCTCGCCGCCCCAGTAGACGAGGATCCCGCCGGGCGCCAAGAGGCGCTCGGCTGCCTTCCAGCTCGCCGGCGCCGATGAGAACGCCCGGGCGGCGCACACCTGGAAGCGGCCACCAAGGTCTTCGACCCGGGCAGGCAGTACGGCTACGTTCGAGAGCCGAAGATCGTCTACGACCGCTTCCAGGAAAGCGGCTCGCGCCCTCCGGGGCTCGATCAGGGAGAACTGGGATGCCGGCAGGGCGATCGCGAGCGGGATGCCCGGGATGCCGGCGCCGCTTCCGATGTCCGCCACCGATGCCCCAGCCGGGATCTCTGCGACCGCACGGAGGCCATCCAGCAGGTGGCGCTCCCAGAGCCTTTCCTCGTCCGAGGGCGCGATCATCCCCCGGGGAACGGCGATCCTGCTCAGTAACCCCTCGTAGGCGGCCAGCCCTTCGAGTTGGTCTGAACCGAGGGCGACACCGAGCCGGTCGGCCTGCAGAGCCCAAGCCTCATGTTTCACGTGAAACATCCTAGGGAGGCCCTGCGGGCCGGCGAGCGGCCCTACTCGGGGAAAACGACCACGTACCGGTCGGGCTCCTCGCCCTTGGACTCGGTACGGACGCCGTCGATCCCGGAAACGGCGTCGTGGGCGATCTTCCGCTCGAGCGCGTCCATCGGCTCCAAGGACTGCTCCTCGCCGGATTCCAGGGCCCGCTCGGCGGCCGAACGGGCCGTCTCCTCGACCTTGGATGTGCGGCGCTTGCGGTAGTCCTCTACATCCACGAGGACGCGGATCCGCTCGTCCAGCCGGCGGCCAACCACCTGCCGAGCCAACTCTTGGATCGCGTCCAGGGTGGCCCCCTGCTTTCCGATCAGCAGAGCCATGTCCGCGTCGTCTCCGTCCAGGATGTCGACGTACATCCGGCCAGCCTGCTCCGACGGCTCGGCGATCGCGTCGATCTCCATCCGTGTGAGGAGCTCCTCCACGAAGTCCGCCACGGCGTCGGCCTGCTCTTCCAGATCGATGTCGTCGTCACGTCGTTCGGCCACGATCCCACCTCCCCGCTCAGGGCTGCTTCTTCTTCGGCCTCAGCTGATTGCCCGGTCGAGCGCCCTTCGCCGGCTTGTTGGCTTCGCCATTGGTCGAGCCGTCGGCCGATCCAGGGGCAGCGTCGCCGTTGGTCGGGGTCTGGGGCTTCTGCTCCTGAGGCTTCTTCTGGCCCTGCGCCGGCTTCTTCTGCTGGGGCTTGCGCTGACCCTGGGGCTTGCGTTGGGACGACTTCTGCTGTGGCTTGCCGTCCCGGTTGGTCTCGCGCTGCTGTTTGGACAAGTCCTGCTGTCCCTGGGCGGACTGAGCCTTCTCGTTCATCCAGGCCATGAAGCCTTTCTTCTTGGGGCCGCCCTCCTCCTGGCGCCGGCGTTGCTCGGCCTTCGCCCGCTCGAGGGCGTCCGGCCCGATGTGGCCGGCGCGGAGCATCAGTGTCTGCTGCGCGATCTGGATCCCGTTGGCGGTGGTCCAGTACAAGATCAAGCCGGCCGGGAACGCCCACCCCCACACCACATAGATCAGGGGCATGTACTTCATCATCGCCGCCTGGGGCCCGGCCTGAGCGGCCTGGGGGTTCGCCTTGGTCATCTGGCGCTGCATGAAGATGGCGCTCGCAAGCATCAGCGCCAGGAGCAAGACGTAGGGGATCGCGTCCGGGAACTTCTTGGTTCCACAATCCAACGACGATTCGGACGTGGCGTTCGGGATGGGCTGGGCGTTCGTGCCAAGGATCGGCAGACCCGCCTGGATGGGCTGCTTCTGGGTGTCGCGGAGCTCGGCCTGGGTGCCTGACGTGGCGAGCGAGCACTGCAGGTTGATCCCGGCCATCTCCAGGTTCTGGTGGGTCAAGACGTTGTAGAACAGCTCGCTGTCCTCGGGCAGGTGGTTGTTCACGATCTGATACGAGGCAACCTGACCGGTGGCGCCGAGGTTCGCCAAGAGCAGGGGCGGGCGTATGACGGCGTACATCGCGAACAGGAACGGCAAGGTCAGGAGCAGAGGGAGACACCCACCGAGCGGGTTGACGCCGGCCTCGCGGTAGAGCTGCATCTGCTCCTCTTGGAGCTTCTGCTTGTTGTTCTTGTACTTCTTCTGCAGCTGCTTGAGCTCGGGCTGGAGCGCCTGCATGTGCTGCATGCTCTTGATCTGCTTGAAGCCGAACGGCAGCAGGAGCAGCCGGATCAGGACGGTCAGGATGATGATCGCGAGCGCGTAGTTCGGCACGACCGAATAGATCTGCGCCAGGCACCAGCCCAAGCCGTTGAGCAACGACTGCCACGGAGCGAACGCCAGCACGGTCACGCGGCCCTCACCCTCTGTATGACGGCATCATGCGCCGCCACTCTGGTCGGAACGGGGTCGATGCCGCCCGAGCCGAACGGGTTGCAGCGCAGGAGCCTCCATGTGCCCAGGGCGACACCACGGATCACGCCGTGCGATCGGATCGCGTCCTCGGCGTAGTGGCTGCAGCTCGGATAGAAGCGGCAGTGCCCGCCGAACGAACCCGCGAGCACCAACCGGTAGCCGCGGATCGCGGCGACGGCGATCCACCGCGCCGGCGCGCCGGCCTGCCAGGCGAGGTCGCGCGCCCTCATGCATCCACCGTCCGTGTCAGCAGCGCCGTCATCTCGTCTACCAACTCCCGGCTCGAAGCCCCGTCGATCGCGGCGCGTGCCACGAGAACCGCATCGTGTTCGCCCGCGAGCGGACCGACTTCGGCCCACGCCGCCCGCAGGATCCTGCGTGCGCGGTTGCGTTGCACCGCACCGCCGATCCGCTTGCTCGCGATCGCGGCGACCTGCCCCGACCCCGGGGCGAGGAATACCACGATGCGACGTCCTCGTACCGCGCGTTCGCTGTCGAGGATGCTCGAGATCTCGCGCGAACGCACGATGCCCGTCCGTTCCTGCAGGTCAAACGGCGAGTCGCGCCCGGCCCTTGCGGCGGCGCGACGCGAGGATCGAACGACCGGCCCGCGTGCGCATGCGGTGGCGGAACCCGTGCACCTTCGCTCGGCGGCGGTTGTTCGGTTGGAACGTCCGTTTGCCCTTGGCCATGAGTCATGAACCTCACTCGATGCGACGGCCGGCGGGTTCGCCGGCCGTGTGGAGTATACGGGCATCGTCGCTGCCCACAGGGGTTGACAACAGAAAGTGCGTCAAGACCCGTGTTACGGCGTGAAGTGTGGAAAAACACCGTGCTATGGTCCCCGACGCCTTCCCCCGGGCACGTCGCACTCCGGCGTCGTCGGATGGGAACCCTTCCCCCCGAACGGGTTATCCACCGGTGTGGAAAGGTCTTGTGGAATAGGTATGGGATCGATCGTGCACGATACGCCAGCACTCGAAACGTGGTCAGGGGTCCTGGCGAAGGCTCGATCTCAGCTCCCGGACACCACCATCGTGATGTGGTTCTCCGACGTCCAGCCCGTGCGGCTCGACGAGGAGGTCCTGACGCTATCCGTACCGAGCCCGCTCGTGCGCGAGCGGCTCCAGCATCACCACCTCGCGTTGATCGAGGACGCCGCCGCGCAGACGCTCGGCCATCCGGTGAAGATCGAGTTCGAGGTGAGCGAGGGGAGCCGACACCCGCTCGGCGACGCGCCGGAGCCGATGACGCCGCACGAGGAGCGCGCCGTCACGAGCGGCACGCAGGTGCAGGCGGCGCGGCCGAGCCCCAACCTCGGCGCCCCCGGCCTGCCGTTCCCCAACTACACGTTCGACGCGTTCGTGCCCGGACCGTCCAACCGGTTCGCACACGCCGCTGCGATGGCGGTCGCGGAGGCACCGCCGTCCACCGCGTACAACCCGCTGTTCATCTACGGCGGTGTGGGCCTCGGCAAGACCCACCTGTTGATCGCGGTCGGGCATCACATGTACCGGCTCAACCCCGGGATCCGCGTGAAGTACGTGACGTCGGAGCAGTTCCTCACCGAGTTCATCAAGGCGGTCCGCGAGCGGCAGAGCGATCGGTTCCGCCAGCGGTACCGCGAGGTCGACGTCCTGCTGGTCGACGACATCCAGTTCCTCGCCAAGCGCGAGGAGACCCAGACCGAGTTCTTCCACACCTTCAATCACTTGCACGGCAGCGGGAAACAGATCGCCATCGCCTCGGACCGTCCGCCGCATGAGCTCTCAGGTCTCGAGGAGCGGTTGGTCAGCCGGTTCCGCTGGGGCCTGTGCGTCGACGTGCAGCCGCCCGACCTCGAGACGAGGATCGCGATCCTCCAGCTCAAGGCCGAGCGCGAGCGGCTGGTCGTGCCACACGAGGTGATCGAGTTCGTCGCCTCGAAGTTCGACCAATCGGTGCGTGAGCTCGAAGGCGCGCTCGTCCGCGTCGCCGCCTGGTCCGAACTGACCGGCGCACCCGTCGATCAAGAGCTCGCCGAGCGCGCGCTGCAGGACCTGATCCCGCAGGCAGAGAGCGAGATCCCACCGCAGCTGATCATGGAGGAGACCGCGAGCTACTTCACGCTCACGACCGGCGACCTCGTGTCGAAGTCGCGCTCGCGCCCGCTCACCACCGCACGACACATCGCCATGTACATCATGCGCGAGTGCACCGGCCTGTCCCTCGTGAAGATCGGCGAGATCTTCGGTGGGCGCGACCACACGACGGTGCTGCACGGCATCAAGAAGGTCGAGGACGAGATGCGGGCACGCGACGCCACCTTCCGGCAGGTCCAGGACCTCACCCGGATCGTCCGCGGGCGGGTCAGGAGCTCGGTGTGAGGACGGGGGATAACGCCGTGGATCGCTGGGGACAAGTTCTCCGGGTCCCGGCCAAAGATCAGACAGACAGCCTTTCCACACCCGTCATCCACATGTCTGACCCCGCTTCTACGCTGGGAGAACGCTCGGTTCTCCACCGTTCCACAGGCTCTACTACTACTGGTTAGCAAACAGAACAGAAGAACTGCAGGAGGTGCCCAAGGTGAAGTTCCGATGTGATCGCGACGCGCTGTCCGAGGCGTTGCAGACGGTGCAGCGTGGGGTCTCGTCGCGTCCGGGCATCCCGGCGCTGACCGGCGTGTTGCTCGAGGCCACCGACGGCGGGCAGCTCACGCTCACGACCACCGACCTCGAGGTGTCGGCGCGACTGACGATCGACGTGCAGGTCAACGAGGCCGGGACTGCCCTGGTGCCGGCGCGGCTGCTCGGCGACACGGTGAAGTCGCTGTCCGACGCCCCGGTCGATGTCGAGACCGACCGGGCACAGGCCCAGATCCGGTGCGCGGCCTACGAGGGCTCGCTCCGGCTCCTGCCGGCCGAGGATTTCCCGGGGCTGCAGGAGCCGAGCGGCACCAAGGTCCAGGCCGACGCCGGTGCGTTCGCCGAGGCCGTCTCGCAGGTCGGGCGGGCGGCGAGCCGCGACGAAGCGCGGCCGGTCCTGACCGGGGTTCTGGTCGAGATCAGCCGCGAGGGCTGCATGCTCGTGGCGACCGACTCCTACCGGCTCGCGGTGCGCGAGCTGGTGGCCACCGCCGACGGCGAGGGCAAGGCGATCGTGCCGGAGCGGGCGCTGTCCGAGGCGGGACGCGCCGCGGCGGCCGACGAGAAGGGCTCGATCGAGATCGCGGTCGACGACGCGCAGGTGTCGTTCCGCGCAGGCGGGCTGACGATCACGTCGCGGCTGATCGAGGGTGAGTTCCCGAACTACCGTCAGCTGCTGCCCGACACGCACGAGAGCCGGCTCACGGTCTCACGCCAGCAACTGCTCGACGCGGTGCGCCGCGTCGGTCTGCTCGCGCGCGACACCACGCCGGTGCGCATGGAGTTCAATGCGCTCGGCGTGAAGCTCTCCTCGAGCTCGCCCGATCTCGGCCAAGCGGTCGAGACGGTCGAGGCACGCTACGAGGGTGAGGACCTGACCGTCGCGTTCAACCCGCAGTACCTGATCGACGGGCTGACCGCGTCGGTGGGGGAGTCGATCCAGCTCGACGTCCGCGACGGCTTGAAGCCCGGCGTCGTCCACGGCGAAGGCGGCGGGTTCACCTATCTCGTGATGCCGGTGCGGCTTCCGGCGGCCGTCCCGTAGCGCTTCGGGCGCAGCGTATCCTGCAGCCATGTTGCTGCGCTGGGTGGAGCTGCGCGACTTCCGCAACCACGCGCATACCAAGCTGAAGCCGATCCCGGAAGGGCTGCTCGTCGCGGTCGGCGCCAACGGCGAAGGCAAGACCAACCTGCTTGAAGGGATGCACTTCCTGTACGCGTTGCAGAGCCCACGAGCGAGCGCGAGCGAACCGCTGGTGCGACACGGCGCGTCGTCGGGCTTCGTGCGCGGCGAGTTCCAGACGCGCGACGGCAAGGTGCTCGTCGAGGCGGAGGTCAAGACGAAGGGCGCGAACAAGGTGCAGGTGAACCGCTCGCCGGTGCGCCGCCGCCGCGATCTGCGCAAGCAGGTGCGCTCGGTGTTGTTCGGGCCTTTCGACCTGCCAGTGATCACCGGCGACCCCTCGCGCCGCCGTGGCTTCATGGACGAAGCGGTGGTCGCGCTCGTCCCCGCGTCGGACACGCTCACGTCCACCTACGAGAAGGTCGTGCGTCAACGGAACCGTCTGTTGAAGGAGCACGACGGGCGGGGCGCGCCACGCGATCTGCCTACGTGGGACGAGCAGTTGATCGAAACGGGCACCGCGGTGATCGAAGCACGCTCGGCGGCCGTCCGTGCGCTCGCCGACGCGGCCAGCGGCGTCTTCGACGATGTCGCGGGATACCCGCTACTGGTCCGTTACGCACCCAACGTGGAGGCAGACGGTGACATCGCCGAGGCGTTCCGGGAGCGCCTGGCCGAGCGGCGGGCGGACGAGCTTCAGCGCCGGGCCTCGCTCGTCGGTCCCCACCGCGACGACCTCGAGCTAGCCGTCCGGGACCTCGGCGCCCGCGGGTTCGCGAGCCACGGCGAGACCTGGGTTGCGGCGCTGTCGCTACGTCTGGCGGTGGCCGACGCGGTCGAGGCGGCGATCGGCGAGCCGCCGATCGTGATCGCCGACGATCCGTACAGCGCGCTGGATCCATCTCGGCGCGATCACGTGGCCGCGCGCCTTGCTGCGCGCTCCGGGCAGGTCGTGATCAGCGTCGCCGACGACGCTGACGTGCCGAAGCAGGCCACGCAGGTCTGGGATGTGCGCGCCGGCTCGGTGAAGGTGCGAGGCTGAGGGCCGGCATGCCGCACTCCACAGGCTTCGGCCAGCGTCGCGATCCACGCACCGAGCGGCCCGTGGCGCTCGGTGATGTGGTGGACGAGTTGCTCGGCGAAGAGCCGTTCCGCCGTGGGATGCCCGTGGCGACGCTCACCAAAGCGTGGCCTGAACTCGTCGGCGAGCGGCTCGCTGAGGCGACCGCACCGGTCTCACTCGAGGGCGGTTGCCTGGTCGTTCGGGCCGCCGACGGGCCCTGGGGATCGCAGGCCACCTACCTCGCCGAGGAGATCCGCAAGCGCGCAGACCAGGCCTTGGGCGGGGGTGCCGTGACGACCATCCGGATCGTCGTCGGAACACAAGAAAACCGCAGGTCAACGCGCTGATTTCGTGACCTTGGTTACGGTCATGAACAGCCCGGCTCGGGTAGCATAGAGGGGTCGTGCCCGGTCCCCCCGCGCACGCTTCCTACCGCGCCGTGTGCGGTTCCGCGCGGCCCCGATCGGAGGACGTTTGGCCACCGCAACGAAGGCAGCACCCAAGACACCTGCGAAGGCACGCCGCACGAAGTCCACGGACTACGACGCACAGAACATCCAGGTCCTCGAAGGTCTCGAGCCGGTCCGCAAGCGGCCGGGCATGTACATCGGCACCACCAGCGTTCGCGGTCTGCATCACCTCGTCTACGAGGTCGTCGACAACGCGATCGACGAGGCGATGGCCGGCTACTGCGACCGCATCATCGTCACGTTGCACACCGACGGGTCGGCGAGCGTCCACGACAACGGCCGTGGCATCCCGGTCAAGCCGATCCCCGGCGCGAAGGATCGCCGCTCGGCGCTCGAGGTCGTCCTCACCGTCCTGCATGCCGGTGGCAAGTTCGGCGGCGGCGGTTATGCGATCTCCGGCGGCCTGCACGGCGTCGGCGTCTCGGTCGTGAACGCGCTGTCCGAGAAGCTCGAGGTCGAGGTCCGCCGCGACGGCGCGATCCACACGATGGCCTTCGCCCGCGGCAAGGTCACCAAGAAGTTGGCCAAGGGCAAGGCCGCCCAGAAGACCGGCACGTTGATCCGCTTCTGGCCCGACCCCGAGGTCTTCACCGAGACCGTCGATTTCCGCAAGGAGATCCTCGCGGAGCGCCTGCACGAGCTGAGCTTCCTCAACAAGGGCGTCGAGATCCAACTGATCGACGAGCGCGACAAGTCCAAGGAGATCTTCAAGGCCAACGGCGGCCTCGTCGACTTCGTGAAGTACCTCGGCCAGGGCAAGGAGACGGTCAACCGGATCATCCCCGTCGAGACCAAGACCGACGATAGCGAGGTCGAGATCGCGATGCAGTGGACGACGGGCTACAGCGAGTCCGTCTACTCCTTCGCCAACACGATCAACACCCACGAGGGCGGCATGCACGAGGAGGGCTTCAAGAAGTCCCTCACCAACGTCCTCAACCGCTACGCGCGCACCAAGGGCGTCCTCAAGGAGAAAGACGACAACCTGATCGGCGAGGACGTTCGCGAGGGCCTGATCGCGATCGTGTCGGTCAAGCTCAAGGACCCGCAGTTCGAGGGTCAGACCAAGACCAAGCTCGGCAACGCCTCGATGCGCTCGCTCGTCGAGACCACCGTCAACGCGAAGTTCGCGGAGTGGCTCGAGGAGCATCCCGGCGAGGCCAAGCGCATCGTCCAGAAGTCACAGTCGGCCGCGAAGGCCCGCATGGCCGCCAAGCAAGCGCGCGACCTCACGCGGCGCAAGTCCTTCCTCGAGGGCGGATCGTTGCCCGGCAAACTCGCGGATTGCCAGCTCAACGACCCCGGCAGCTGTGAGCTGTACATCGTCGAGGGCGACTCGGCCGGCGGCTCCGCGAAGTCGGCACGCAACCCTGCGACGCAGGCCATCCTGCCCATCCGCGGCAAGATCTTGAACGTCGAGAAGGCGCGGCTGCACAAGATCTTGGAGAACCTGGAGATCCAGGCGCTCATCACCGCGATCGGCACGGGCGTCGGCGACGAATTCGACCTCGAGAAGGCGCGCTACCACCGCATCGTGATCATGGCCGACGCCGACGTCGACGGCGCGCACATCCGGACGCTGCTGCTCACGTTCTTCTTCCGGAACATGCGCGAGCTGATCGACGCGGGCTACGTCTACCTCGCCCAGCCGCCCCTGTACCTCGTTAAGGACAACAAGCAGGAGCATTACTTCTACACCGAGCGCGAATGGGACGAGTGGCGCACCGCCAACGGCGACGGCAAGAAGCTCGATCCGCAGCGGTTCAAGGGGCTCGCCGAGATGGACGCCTCGCAGCTGTGGGAAACCACGATGGATCCTGAGCACCGCACGTTGCTGCAGGTGACGCTCGACGACGCCGCCACCGCCGACCGCCTGTTCACCGTCCTGATGGGCGAGGACGTGCCGTCGCGGCGCGCGTTCATCGAGACCAACGCCCAGTACGTCCAGAACCTGGACGTCTGAGCCCCACGAGAGGCGCGCACGCATGAGTCAGAACCTGTTCGGCGGCCGGGTCGAGCCGATCCAGCTCGAGGAGGAGATCCAGCGCTCTTACCTCGACTACGCGATGTCGGTCATCGTCGGCCGGGCGCTGCCCGAGGTGCGCGACGGCCTGAAACCCGTGCACCGCAGGATCTTGTGGTCGATGCTCGAACAGGGCCTCCGCCCCGACCGCCCGTTCCGGAAGTCCGCCAACGTCGTCGGCGGTGTGATGAGCAAGTACCACCCCCACGGCGACAGCGCGATCTATGACGCCATGGTCCGCATGGCACAGGACTTCTCGCTCCGCTACCCGCTGATCGACCCGCACGGCAACTTCGGCTCGGTCGACGGCGACCCGGCCGGCGCCTCGCGATACACCGAGGCGCGCCTCGGCCCGTTCGCGATGGAGATGCTCCGCGACATCGACGAAGAGACCGTCGAGTTCGTCCCCAACTACGACGGCTACGAGACGGAGCCGCTCGTTCTGCCCAGCCGGTTCCCCAACCTGTTGGTCAACGGCGCCGGCGGCATCGCGGTCGGCATGGCGACGAACATCCCGCCGCACAACCTCGGCGAGGTGATCGACGCCGTCACGCACTACATCGACAACCCCGAGGCGAACTCCACGGACCTCACGAAGTTCGTGAAGGGCCCCGACTTCCCGACGGCCGGGTTCGTGATGGGGAAGCAAGGCATCAAGGACGCCTATACGACGGGTCGCGGATCGATCAAGGTCCGTGCGAAGTCGACGATCGAGGAGGGCTCGAACGGCCGCTCGCAGATCGTCGTCAACGAGCTCCCGTACCAGGTCAACAAGGCGCGCCTGGCCGAGAAGATCGCCGACCTCGTCAAGACCGGCAAGGTCAAGGACATCGCCGACGTCCAGGACCACTCGAGCAGCCGCAACGGCATGCGGCTGGTCGTGGTGCTGAAGCGCGGCGCCAACCCGCACGTGGTGCTCAACCAGCTCTACAAGCACACGCAGCTGCAGGATTCGTTCGGCGTGATCATGCTCGCGCTCGTCGACGGCGTCCCGCGCACGCTGAACCTGGCCGAGATGATCGGGTATTACGTCGACCACCAGGTCGACGTGGTCACGCGCCGCACGCAGTACCGCAAGCGCAAGCGCGAGGAGCGCCTGCACATCGTCGAAGGCCTGCTGATCGCGCTCGACCATCTCGACGAGGTCATCAAGATCATCCGCGCTTCGCAGGACTCCGAAGAAGCGCGCACCAAGCTGATGAAGCGCTTCAAGCTGTCCGAGATCCAGGCCAACCACATCTTGGACATGCCGTTGCGGCGCTTGACGCGCCTGGCACGCGCCGAGCTCGACGCGGAGAAGAAGGACCTCGTCGCGCAGATCAAGTACCTCGACTCCCTGCTCAAGAGCCCCAAGAAGCTCCGCGGCGTCATCAAGGAGGAGCTCGGGGAGATCCGGAAGAAGTACGCCGACACCCGACGCACCCAGATCAAGGCCGACGAGGGCGAGTTCGACCTCGAGGACCTGATCGCCGAAGAGGACGTCGTCATCACGGTCTCGCGCGCGGGCTACGTGAAGCGCCAGCCGATCGATGCGTTCAAGCGACAGGGGCGCGGCGGCAAGGGCGTGAAGGGCGCAACCCTCAAGGAAGAGGACGTCATCACGAACGTCTTCATCACGACGACCCACAACTGGCTGCTGTTCTTCACGTCGAAGGGCAAGGTGTACCGGGTCAAGGCGCACGAGGTGCCCGAGGCGTCGCGCCAGGCGCGGGGGCTGTACGCGGCCAACCTCCCCGGCGTGCAGGTGAGCGCCGACGAGCGCGTGTCGGCGGTGCTCGACCTCAAGGAGTACGAGGAGGGTCGGTTCCTGCTGTTCTCGACCAAGCGCGGCATGGTCAAGAAGACCGCCCTGCCGGAGTACGACTCGCCCCGGACGGGCCTCGCGGCGATCAACCTCAAGCCCGGCGACGAGCTGATCGACGTGAAGCTCACCAACGGCAAGGACGACGTGTTCCTCGTTTCGCGGAAGGGCCAAACCATCCGGTTCAAGGAGGGCCTCGCCCGCCCGATGGGCCGCGCGACCGCCGGCGTGATCGGGATGCGCCTGACCGAGGACGACGAGGTCATCGAGCTCTGCCTGTCCTCCGAGGGCGAGGAGATGATCAGCGTCTCGCAGAACGGCTACGGCAAGCGCTCGAAGCTCGCCGACTATCCGGTCAAGGGCCGCGGCGGCAAGGGCGTCATCGGGCACCAGATCACGACCAAGACCGGCCTGCTCGCGGGCGCGTTCATCGGTTCGAAGGATCAGGACCTGCTGACGATCTCGTCGGCCGGGAAGGTCCAGCGGGTCGCCGCCGAGGAGATCCGCCGCGTCGGACGCAGCTCGCAGGGCGTGCGCACGATGCGCGTCGAGCCCGGCGAGACCGTCGCGGCGATCGCGCCCGTCGTGCTCCAGATGGACGAGGAGTAACCCCCCGCCTGTTCGCGGAACCCGTCCGGACGGTCGAAGCGTTGGTCCGGATGCCGTGGGAAGATTCCCCTCCGTGACCCTCCCCGACTGGCCCGAACTTCGTGAGCGGATGCTCGCGCCCAAACCAGCCTTCGTGTTCACCGCCTACGCGATCGGGCGGGACCCGTTGAAAGTGCGCTACGACGGCGCGGGCGCGTTCAGCCTTGCGGAGACCGGCACCAGCTTGGTCGGCGAGGCGTGGATCACCTCCGCCGTCGAGCCGCAGCGGTTCGTGCGGCTGCGCGATGCGCACGGTGAGGTCACCGGGCGGGAGGAGACCGGCCGGCCGAGCCTGATCGCCGAGGTCCAGGGGCTCCGCGGCTCGACCACGATGCGCCTGTGGATCGACGAGGAGGTCGGCTGCATCGTGCGGATGGAACGGGTGAACGACCCCGCGCCGCTGGTCGTCCTCGACGACCTGGCCGTCGATGATCAGTCAGCAGCGGACTCGGGCAACGGCACCTTCGAGAACACGCGCCAGAGCACGACGTCGTAGCCGCACTTGATCGCGCCAGCGACGACCCACGGCGCGCCGATCGCGACCCGCATCAGCGCCGTCCCGATGATCGGGCCCGCGGGCCGCGCGACGTAGCGGGCGCTGTTCGTCGCGGCGGCCGCTGCGGTCCGCTCGGACGGATCCACCATCGCCGCGATGTACGCCTGTCGCGTGGGCACGTCCATCTGCGACAGCGCGAAGCGCCCGAGGAGCACGGCGATCGCGCTCCCGAGCGTCGGCATGAACGGCACGAGGATCAGCAAGATGTTGGACGGCAGGTGCGTGAACACCATCGTGTTGAGCATGCCCGCCCGTGCCGCGATCCTCGGCGCGATCACCGACGATCCCGCCTGGAGCAGGCCCGCGGCGAAGATCACCGCCGACATCAGTTCCTGGCTTGCGCCGAACGCCTTGGAGAACCAGAAGACGATGAATACGGTGATCACGAAGCCGCCCGCGAACGCGTCGACCGCAAACAACGACGAGAGCTTCGTCACCGTCGCGCGGGACCGCTCGAGCGGGATCCTGCTGCGCGCGACCTCTGTCTCGAGTCCCGCGGACAAGCCTGCGGCCAGCCACAGGCAGATGCCAGCGCCGATCGGGAACAACAGGAACCACGCGCGACCGGTCGGCGTACCGCTCCAGAATCGGTGGACGAACGCCGGGCCGCCGGCGAGCAGCGCCCCGAACGCGCCGGCGAGATACGCGACCGCGTTGTAGCGGCCGAACACGCGGAGCCGCGTCTCGGCCGGCGCCTGCCCGATCATCGCTTGCTCGAGCGTGGTGAGCGGCCCGTTCTCGTTCGCGTCGGTCGACAGCACGCCGAGCAACGCGAGCACGATCAAGATCCATAGCTTGTCCGTGGCTGCGTACGCGGCGCCGACGATGCCCATAAGGAGGAGCAAGCCGCCGTAGGTGCGCCGGCGTCCCCACCGGTCGCCGAGGATGCCGACCGTGATCGCCGAGATCGCCATCCCCGCGAGGATCGCCGCGCCGAGCACGCCGACCGCGAGGTCCGAGGCGCCCTGCGCCGCGAGTGTTGCGCCGAGGATCACGGCGCCGAAGCCGTACAGGAATGCGCGCACCGCCTGGATCCCGAGGATGCGTCGGAGGTCGGCGGACAGATCGCCGTTCACGCCAACATCCCGATCGCCGAGGAGATGAAGACCAACGCGAGCGTGATCCCGACGACCAGGCCGAGGATCGCGGCGGCGTAGGCCGTCACCATGTGCCGTGTGCCGGCCTGCAGCGCGTGGCGCGCGACGACGCCGCCCCACAACGCGACCGCAGCGGCGCACAACAGTCCGATCTCGAAGACCACGCCGCGCGCACCGTGTGGTACCGCCGCCACGATCGCGACGACGACGGGCATCAGCGCCAGCGCGGCGATGACGAACAGCAGACCGCGGCGTGCGGCCGCGTCGCCTCCAGAGCTTGCGCGCGCTTCCACGCGCGCATCATGGCAGACCGGTGAACTCAGGCCGAGCGCAGGCCGCGGAGCGCGATCGTCCGCCGGATGTTGGTGCGCGCCTGCCCGTAGGACAGCGAGTCGGCGGTGCCGTCGCCGCCGAGCGCGATGAGCGTCCGCCGTTGGCCGTCGCTGGCCGGATCGGTCAGCAGCCCTTGGATCACCAGCGCGGCTTCGCCGTGGGTGAAAGTCTCGTCGTAGCGCACGTGCAGCTCCTCGCACAGGAACCGGAGGTACCCCGCCATGTCGGGGCTCATCGCGGCGGTCGAGGTTTCGAGGAGCTCGAGGTCGTCATCGAAGGCGAGCCCCCACAGGACGTGCGGATCCGTCCCTTCATTGTCGACTAGGCACAGGTAGCACCAGGCCGCGTCCATGCCATGTGCGCATGCAGCCATCACCAGACCATCGGCATCGGGCTCGTCCTGCTTGATGCGGCCAGCCTATGCTCCGACCGTGCGTGAACCGTGGAAGACCGCCCTGATCGCGCTCGGAGGCGCGATCGTGGGCTTCCTCGCACTCCTGCCGATCGACCACGTGAGCCCATGGTCGTGGGTGGTCGCCCCCGTGTTCCTGGCCTTCGTGGCGGTCGCGCAAGCACGCGCGCTGTTCTCCGACGGAGGACCGTTCCGAACGTGAAGATGTTCCGACGTTCCAACCTGATTCCACTGCAGGTGCTTGCCCTCGGCGGGGCGTACCCTTAGAACCTCTGGGTACGCAGGGATGACGACTACGGCCGACGACCCCATCACCGAGCAGCCCTTGTCCGATCCGATCGACGTGGAGCTGCCAGCCTCGCCCGCGCCACCGGCGCGGACGACGGCACCCGCGCGCCCGGTGCGGCGCGTGAACTCGCGGCGCACCCGGGTGACGGTCCGACGCTTCGGCCTGTTCTCCGTCTTCAAGTTCGCGCTGATCTTCTGCTTCTGCGCGATGGTCGTGGGGTGGCTCGCCCTGCTGTTGATCTACTTCATGCTGTCGGCGGCGGGGGTCACGGACACGGTCGCGTATTGGATCGGCTGTGTGATCAACACCGACAACGGCACGAAGAACTGCGTAGCCGCGGGGATCGACGGGGTCAAGCTCTTCACCTGGCTGTTCGGGGCCGGCGTGGTGATGGCGATCGCGGCGTCGCTGCTGTGGACCTTCGTCGCCTTGATCTACAACCTGATCGCCGACATCGTGGGCGGCGTCGAGGTCGTGCTGGCCGAGAAGCGCGTCTGACTGCCACGTTGGTGGCGCGTCGTTTGACACCCTTCGCCGGCCGCTCCTACCCTGGCGAGCCCGACCGGGGGCCTGTAGCTCAGCTCGGTTAGAGCGCTTCCCTGATAAGGAAGAGGTCGATGGTTCAAGTCCATCCAGGCCCACTGTTCTCGCCCGTTCGGTGACCGGGACGCTCGCGGATACGCTGCACCTATGCCCGACACCGTCGTGATCGGTGGAGGTGTCGTGGGTGCGGCGTGCGCCTACGAGCTTTCACGACGTGGCTCTAGCGTGGTGCTTGTCGAGCGCGACGAGCTCGCGGCCGGCGCCTCGGGTCGCAATCAGGGATGGTTCGTCCTGTCCGACGATCCTCCGCTTCGGCCGATGAGCGCCGGGAGCCTCGCGATGTACCGCGAGGTGATCGAGGGCTCGGACGTGCCGGTCCGGTTCGACCCGGACCCGGTCGGGCACCTGATGGTGGCCACGACGACCGCCGGTGCGGAGGACCTCCGGTCGCGCGTCGCCGAGCGGCAGGCCGCAGGCACCCATGCCGAGCATCTCGACGAGGCTGCCATGCGAGATGTGGAACCGGCGCTGTCGCCGGACCTTGCGGACGCATGGCTGCTGGACCAGGGGAGACGGATCGACCCGGGTGCGTTGACCGTCGCGCTGGCGCTCGCCGCGCGTGCGAACGGCGCCGACGTGCGGACGCACTGCACCGTGCGCGACGTCGTGCACGACGGTGCTCGCGTCACGGGGGTCGTCACGGACGACGGAGTCCTGCATGCCGACGCCGTCGTGCTCGCGGCGGGCCCGTGGTCGTCACCGCTCGCGCGCAAAGGCGGTAACGCGCTGCCTGTCAGCGGGGCGCGCGGCTGGATCGTGGAGCTCGACGGCACGCCTGGTCTCCTCCGGCATCTGATCGAGGAAGAGGACGGCGACGGTGGTGCGCGCGAGACCCCGCCGACGGCCGCCGAGCTCGGCGACGCGCCACCGCGAGACCCAGGGGTGTCCGCGCTGCTGCACCAGGCCCATGACGACGCGATCGTGTGCGGCGCGTCGCATCACCTCGCGCTCCGGCCCGAGGCGGAGGATGTGGACGCACCCGCGCGCATCGCGCGCCGAGCCGTCCGCGTCGTGCCGGCGCTGGCTCCGCTGCGCGTCCGTGGCATCCGCTGGGGGATCCGTCCGATGTCGCCCGATGACCGGCCGCTCGTCGGGTGGCTGCGCAACGGCTTGCTCGCCGCCACTGGCCACGGCCCCGAGGGCGTACTGCTGGCCGGGGGGACGGCCCAACTGGCCGCGGCGATGGTGCTCGGTGAGCCGCACCCGTTCGACGCGGCCGCGTTCGATCCGTTCCGGTTCGGGGGCTGACGCGTTCGACGCGCGGCCCGCGGATATGGCTGAACGGGACCGATGCTAGGCTGGCCGTCCCGATACACGAGATCGCGTACGCCGATAGCCGGAAGGGGGCCCTCGATGGGCGAAGAGACCGTGGAGAAGAAGAAGGGCGGGTTCTTCCGCAAGCTGCTGAAGATCACCGCGATCTTGGCGGCGATCGGCGCTGCGGTGATGTTCTGGAAGCGCAAGCAGGGAGCCGACCTCGACGACGTCGAATGGCAGGAGCTCCCACCGCCCGCGGGGGGCTGAGCACCACAGCCGGCCACGGGTTGTCCACGAGGCCCGCGCCTTCGGCGCGGGCCTCGACGTTGCTAGGCTCGACCACCGTGACCGACCCTTGGACGCTCGCACGCGACACGGCGAGCGCGGCGGGCGTCACGCTCACGCCGCTCATCACGGTCGAGGACGCGGATCGGATCAACGCGGTGATCGACCGCACGTGGGGCGGCCAGCACCTCGACCGCGAGGTCGTTCGGGCGCTCGCGGCGAGCGGCAACGTGTCCTGGGGTGCGAGCGACGGTGAGCGCATCGTCGGGTTCGTCCTCGGCTGGGCGGGCGTCGACGACGACGGCCTCCACGTGCACTCGCACATGCTCGCGTCGATCCCCGATAGCCGGCATCGGGGCGTCGGAACCGCACTCAAGTTCGCCCAACGCGCCCAGGCGCTGGATCAGGGGATCGTCGTGATGCGCTGGACGTTCGATCCGCTGCTGGCCCGCAATGCGTGGCTCAACATCGGCAAGCTGGGCGCCGTGATCGACCGGTTCGAACGCGACTTCTACGGGTCGATGCAGGACTCCTTGAACCAGGGGGAGCGGAGCGACCGCGCGTTCATCGCGTGGGACCTTCGCCGCGAGCCGGGCCCGCGGCCGGGCGTCGCCGCCGAAGATCTGGTCGTGGACAACGACGGCGAGCCGGAGGTGGCCGGACGCAGGGGCACCGCTCCGGCTTCGATCGTGATCCCGCGTGAGTATCCGGAGCTTCGCGCCGGCGACGCCGCGCGTGCCGATCGGTGGCGCGACGCCATCGCATCCGCCATCGAAGACTGTCTCGCGGCCGGCCTCGTCGGGCTCGCATTCGATCGTGCGCGCTCGGCGTACCTGTTCGCCCCACCGGACGGAGGCGCAACGTGAGCCGGGTCGAGTCGATCGAGCTCTCGCTGATCGAGATGCCGTTGGTGCGGCCGTTCCGCGTGTCCTTCGGCACGTCGACGGGCAAGCAGTGCGTCCTGGCACGAGTGCGCCTGGGCGGCGTCGATGGCTGGGGCGAGTGTGTCGCCGACGACGGCTTCCCCGGATTCTCCGGCGAATGGAACGAGGGCGCGTGGGTGCTTCTCCGTGACGTGCTCGGACCGGCGCTCCTGGCCGCCGACGCCGTCACCAGCGACACGGTCGAGGATCTGCTGCGCTTCGTGCGTGGGAACCCGATGGCCAAGGCGACGTTGATCGACGCGGTGCTCGACGCGGAACTGCGAGCCGCTGACCGGTCGCTGGTCTCGTGGCTCGGCGCCGATCGCCGGGCGGTGCCGTGCGGCGTTTCGATCGGGATCGCCGACTCGACCGATGAGCTCCGCGCCCTCGTGGACGAGCACCTCGAGCAGGGCTACCTGCGGATCAAGCTGAAGATCATGCCGGGGATCGACGTCGAGCGCGTGACCGCGATCCGGCGTGACCACCCCGACATCTTGCTGTCGGTCGATGCGAACGCGGCGTACACGCTCGACGATGCCGATACCTTCCGTGCGCTGGACGAGCTCGACCTGCTGATGATCGAACAGCCCCTCCACTATGAGGACCTCGTTCGGCACGCGGCGCTGCAGGCCCAGATCCGGACCCCGATCTGCCTCGACGAGTCGATCCGCTCCTCGGCCGACGCTGCGGCCGCGATGGAGCTCGGCGCGTGCCGGATCATCAACATCAAGCAGGGACGCGTCGGAGGCGTGCTGGAAGCGCGACGGGTGCACGACGTTGCCGCCGCGGCCGGCGTCCCCGTGTGGTGCGGCGGCATGCTGGAGACGGGGATCGGCCGCGCGACCAACCTCGCGCTCGCCGCGTTGCCCAACTTCGCGCTGCCGGGCGACACGAGCGCGTCGGCGCGGTACTTCACCGAGGACCTGACCGAGCCGTTCGTGCTCGACGCCGACGGCACGATGGCGGTCCCCGATGGCCCGGGGATCGGCGTTGAACCGAGGCCCGATCGGCTCGAGGCGTGCACGGTTCGCCGTGAGATCGTTACCGCCGCCTGACGAAGACCGCGCATCCCGGGTCTAGGGTTTGCGGGGTTGTCGGCCGATACCACCCCTGAGTGTCTATGAGCGACCACGTGCCGCCTGAGGAGCCTGCCGGCTCGCTTCCGCCGCCGCCCGACGAGGGGGCCGACGCCCCGACGCCGTCGGCAGAGACGCCGACCGTCCCGGCGCAGCCCGCGACGCCGGACGCGATGCGACCGGCCGTGCCCACCGAAGGCGGCGCGGTCACGTCAAAGCCTCGGTCCAAGGCGGTCACGATCGCCCTGCTGGCCGGGGCCGCCGTACTCGTCCTCGGAGTGGTGGGAGCCGCCGCGGCCTACTTCATGCTCCGCGGCGCACCCGAAGCGGTGCTCGACAAGGTGCCGAGTGGCGCCGACGCGGTGATCGTCGCGCACCTCGATCCGGCCGCGTCGCAGAAGATGAACCTCTTCCGGATGGCGTCGAAGTTCCCCGACCTCGGGAGCGAGCAGGATCTCACCCAGCAGTTGAACAGCACGCTCGACGACGCGCTCAGCGGGTCCGGTCTCACGCACGCCGACCTCAGCTGGGTTGGCGGCGAGGCGGGCGCCTACGTGACGGTCAACGGCGCCGCTCCCGAGTACGCGGTGTTGATCGCGAGCGACGATGACGGTGCCGCCTCCGCCGCACTCCAGAAGTACCGCGACGCGTCGGGCGTCACGTATACGCAGACCACCGTCGACGGCGTCGCGGTCTGGACGACGTCGGCCACCGACGACCCCGAGATGGCGGTCGTCGACGGAACGGTCGTGCTCGCGAGCGACCAGCACGCGATGCAGGCGGTGATCCAGACCGATCACGGAGCGTCGTCGATCCAGGACGACCAGACGTTCACCACCGTGATGGATCAGCTGCCCGCCGACAACCTTGGGTTCGCGTACGTGAACCTCCAGGCGCTGACCTCGCTCGCGAACCTCGTGCCGGGGGGGATGGGCGGCCTGGACTCGCAGTTCGCCGCCTATCAAGCTGCGGCGTACTCGATCTCGGCAGAGTCGGACGGCCTGGCGATCGACGGCGCCACGACCACCGACCCGAGCGAACTGACGGATGCGCAGCGTGCGACCCTCGGGTCGGGCCCGAACCCGCTGCTCGCGATCACGCCTGCCAACGCGTATGCGGTGCTCGCGACGTCGGGGATCGGGAAGGCGCTTTCGGACAGCGTGACGCAGTTCGCGCAGTTAGGTCCCGGCCCCGCGCGGACGATCGAGCGGCTGGGCTTGATCGGGCCCGACGGCGTGCTCCAGCACCTGACCGGCGACGTCGGCTTCCAGGTGGGGCCCGGCTCTGGGCTGTTTCCCGTCGGCGGCACGGTGTTGATCGGTGTCGACGATGCCGGCGCGGTGCAGTCGTGGCTCGATACGCATCTGCCCGTCTTGCTTGCGCGAACCGGTGTCCCGGGGCTCTCCACGCGGACGCTCAAGACGGAGGACTACAACGGCGTGAAGATCACGTACAGCGCGGTGCCGACGACACCCGTCGCATGGGGCGTCGTCAACGGCGCGCTCGTCATCGGGCTTTCGCCCAACGCCGTCGAGCAGGCGGTCGACCTGAGCCAGGGGAACGGCCCGTCGATCACGTCGAACTCGGCCTTCTCCTCTGCGACCGAGGGACTGCCGGGGACGCAGATGCTCCTCTACGTGGACGTCAACGGCATCCTGACTGCTGTGCAGGGGATCCTGCCGAACGACGCGTATCAGCAGTTCCTCGAACAGGGCGGGAAGAACCTGCAGCCGATCAAGGCGGTGGTCGGCGGAGGCGCGAACACCGAGACGGTGCAGACCTATCGCCTGTTCATCGAGATCCCCTAACCCGCGGATCTGCCGCGGATCTGTGTGACGAGAACTGGAACTCGGTCTTGACCGATGTGCGCCGGCGGGTGTACAAATCGCGTGAGACGTCGCTGAAGCCTTCGGGTTCCGGCGGCGTCTCGCTTTTGTGTCCCTCTTCCTTGTGTCGCCCTGTGGTCTGCGTCACGATTGGCCGGCCGCGGAGCCTTCCCCGTCCCCTCCGCGCGTGGTGCGACATGAAGAAGCACGTCGTGCAGGCCGAGGCGCTCGAGATCGTCGACGAGCAGGGCCATGTCCGTCTGCGGCTCGGCATCTCGCACGATCAACAGCCGTTCATATCGATGCTCGACCTGAGCGGCGTCGTGCGTGCGCGCTTCGGCGTCCAGGGCGACGGCGCGGCCGGGATCGCGATCGGCGATGAGAACGGCAAGATCCGCGCCACGATGGGCCTCGCATCGGACGGCTCCGCGTCCCTGGCGTTCGGTGACAAGAACGGACGGATGCGGGCCAAATTCGGTCTGAGCCAAGACGCCTCGCCGACGATGGAGATCGAGGTCGAGGAGGGCGAGCTCCACCATCAGAACCGCCTCGCCGAACAGGGGACCCCGACGCTCGGCCTGTACGACCAGCGGGGGAAGGCGCGGATCCGGCTCGGGCTCACGGCCGCCGGCGCGCCGGTCATGCGGCTGCTCGATCACGAGGGAACCGTCCGAGCGCTCGTCGGCCTCGCCAACGACGAGTCGCCGTTCGTCCAGTTCCTCGACGGGTCGGGCAAGAAAGCGGTCTGGACCCAGCGGTAAGGCGCAGCAGCGCCCAACACCTGCGCCTACGATGCTCGGCGATGACCGATGACGCGCTCGTCGAGTTGCTCCGCGCCGTGCCGCTGATCGACGGACACAACGACCTGTTGTGGGCGCTGCGCGAGGCGCATCTCGAGGCGCCCGGCGATCCCGAGCCCGATGTGTCGGCGCATGCGCCGGCGTTCATGACCGATTTCCCACGGCTCCGTGCGGGGGGTGTGGGCGGGCAGTTCTGGTCCGTCTACGTGCCCTCCGACCTGGGCGGGCATGAAGCGGTCACCCAGACCCTGGAGCAGATCGACGCGTTCTACCGGCTGGTTGCGCGCTACCCCGACGAGCTCGAGCAGGCCCGCTCGGCGTCCGACGTGGAGCGCGCCCGGGACACCGGGCGGATCGCGTCGATGGTGGGCGTCGAGGGCGGCCAGTCGATCGGCAACTCTCTCGGGGCGCTGCGGATGCTCGCACGGCTCGGCGCCTCCTATATGACGCTCACCCATAACGACGACCTGCCGTGGGCGGACTCGGCGACCGGCGACCATCCCCACGGTGGTCTCACCCGCTTCGGGGAAGAGGTGGTCCGCGAGCTGAACCGTCTGGGCGTGCTCGTCGACTGCAGCCACGTGTCCGACGACGTGATGCGGCAGGCCATCGAGGTGAGTGAGGCGCCGGTCGTGTTCTCGCACTCCGGGGCGCGGGCGCTCGCCGATGTCCCGCGCAACGTTCCCGACGATGTGCTCGAACTGGTCGGTCGGACCGGAGGCGTCGTCATGGCGACCTTCGTTCCCTGGTTCGTGACGAACGCGGGCGCCGAGCAGAACCGCGCGTGGTGGGCGGAGTCCCATCGGCTCCGCGAGGCGTACCCCGACGATCGAGACACGGTGACCCGCGAGCTCGATGCGTGGGAGCGCGCGCACGTGCCACCGACGGTCACCGCCGCGACCGTGGCCGACCACATCGATCACATCCGGGCCGTCGCGGGGATCGAGGCGATCGGGGCCGGCGGCGACTACGACGGCGTCTCCACGATGGGAGACGAGCTGGTCGACGTCTCGACGTATCCGCTCATCTTCGAGGAGCTCCGCGCTCGCGGATACACCGACGACGACCTGCGGGCGATCGCGGGCGGCAACGTGTTGCGTCTCATGCGGGCCTCAGAAGCCGTCGTTGATCGACTGCGATCGCGACCGCCGCCGACGGCCACCATCGATGCGTTGGACGGCACTCCATCCGACGCGTCGGCATAACAAGAGACCTGCAGCCGATCGCTTCTTACTGAATGCCGTTCAAGCTGAAGTTCACCGACTTTTCGCCTTCACGGGACTAGCCGGCGAGGGCGACAACGTGCACAGCGACCACGCGTATCGGGTCGTACGCATCTGCGAGAACATCGTCTAGCCGGTCTCGGCCCGCAGCGCTGCGACCATCGCCTCCACATTCGCGTGCCAGGCGTCGTCCGGCGTCACCGGCAAGATGTCATCCCAGATCGCGGCGAAGCTGCCGATCAACTGCGGGATCCGGGCCGGCCGGGCCATGAACCACCAGTGCAGGTGTTCGGAGCCGTCGCCCCAGCGGCAGACGTGAACGCGCCCGATGTCGCCGATGCCTCGGATCGCTCGCTCGATGCGGGACAACAACACGCCGCACTCTGCCGCGAGGTCATCGGGCAGATCGCCCGGCTCTGCGTAGTGCGCACGCGGGTGCAGGAGGACGACGAGGGGCAGGCCGTTCGGCCTCGCAGGCAGCAGCCGCCAGTGATCGTCGGTCCAGATGAAGTCGTCGTCCGGTTTCGCACAGGTCCAGCACTCAACCCCGCCCTCGCCGTCTCGCGGCGCCTCGCGCTCGACAGGAGGCAGGAGCGGGCGTGGTCGCATCTCGCCGTCGAAGGGGAACTCCGCCCACTCGTCGACAGCTGGCATCCGGAGCGAGTCTGCGGCTCGCGCATAGAGTGCTTCTGGAGTCTCGAACATGCGCGCATGGTACGGCGATAGGCTCGGCGGATGGAGTGGCCAGCGTCGTTCTACGATGTCCGTGCCGGCCTTGACTGTCCGATCTGTGCGCAAGGCCGCCAACAGGAGACATCGCGCGGCGTCCGATTCTTCGCGGGTGAGGCGGTCGACGGGCATCTTCGCAAGGCTGATATCCAACGCGGGCTTTCGATCGTGCTGTGGCACGGGCGCCATGTGGCCGAACCCACCGAGCTCCGCGAAGACGAGGCGGCGGCGTTCTGGCGCGAACTGCTGAAGATCGGCCGCGCGATCGAGACGGCCTTCGAGCCGGTCAAGCTGAACTACAACCTGCTCGGTAACGAGGTGCCGCACCTTCATGCGCACGTCGTGCCCCGCTACGCCGACGATCCCCGGCCGGGATGGCCGTTCCCATTCCCGGAGGAGGATCCGCCGGACATCCCGGAGGAGCGCTTCCAAGAGGATCTCCAGGCGCTTCGACGAGCGACCGGATACACGTCTTCATGAGCGACAAGCCCGAAGGGATCGTGCGGGTCGCGAAGCCGAGGGCGGATCTCCGCGCGGATTGGGAACGGAACGCCGCGGGCTTCGTTGCCTGGGTGCGGAAGCCGAACAACGACAGCTACGATCGGTTCCATCGTGATCAGTTCCTGCCACTTCTTCCGGGGCCCGGCCGACTGACCCTCGATCTCGGCTGTGGTGAGGGCCGGCTCTCGCGTGATCTGATGGCGCGTGGGTACCGGATGGTCGGCCTCGATGCATCGCCGGCGATGGTCGAGGCGGCGCACGCGACGGACCCATCCATCCCTCTTTGTCGAGCGGATGCGGCCCGGATCCCGTTCCGCGACGCGAGCGTCGATCTCGCGATCGCGTTCATGTCGCTGCAGGATGTCGACGACGCGGCGAGTGCGATCCGCGAGGCGGCGCGGGTTCTCGAACCGGGAGGTCGGCTCTGTCTCGCGATCGTGCATCCGTTGAACGCGGCCGGCCAGTTCGAGGGTGATGAGCCCGAGAGCGCCTTCCGGATCGAAGGGTCCTATCTCGACACGTCGTTCAGTGAGGACACCGTGGTACGAGATGGGCTGGAGGTCGTCTTCTCGAGCGCAGACCGCCCGTTGCAGTTCTACGCCGACGCCATCACGAGCTGCGGTCTTCTGATCGACCGGATCGTCGAAACCGCAGTCCCCGAAGACGCGATCGAGCACGATCGGAGTCGGCGTTGGCGGCGCCTTCCGCTGTTCCTGCACATCCGAGCCGTGAAGCTCGCCTGACTCGTTGCCCTTCCGCAGTGCGCCGTCGAACCGCGCGCGCCGAACCGGCTGCGGAGAAGCGTTCCTCGGCGCGATACGGTTCTCGTTGTGTGGGTGGACGCGTGACACCAAGGACAACAGGGGAGCTTCTCGCGGGCCTGGACGAGATCCGTCACGCGCCGCATGAGCTCGGCGGCGTCCTGGCGATCGTTCTGCGGCCGGGCGTCGATCAACGGGAGCTCGTTCCCGAGGCTGAGCTTGACGTCGACCAGGGTGTTGTTGGCGACACATGGCGCGCACGCGGCAACCGCCACATGCCAGATGGTGCCGCCGATCCGTTCGCCGAGGTCACGGTCATGAATGCGAGGTTCGTCCGGTTGATCGCGGGGGAAGAGCCGGAGCGCTGGGCACGGGCCGGCGACCAGCTCTACGTCGACTTCGACCTGTCTGTCGACTCCGGGCACGCGCATCCAGATCGGAGAGGCGCAGCTCGAAGTGAGCGACAGGCCGCACACCGGATGCGAGAAGTTCTCCGCGCGGTTCGGCGCCGACGCGCTGCGGTTCGTGGGGTCGTCCGACGGTCGGGCGCTTCGTCTGCGGGGGGTGAACACGCGCATCGTCGTTGCGGGAACGGTCCGCGTCGGGGACTCCATCACCATCGCCGCGATGGAACCGGAAGCAACGGTGGCGAGCTAGGCGAGTCGCCCCCGGCGGCTTGACCTTGCTGAGTGTGTCGGCCGAGGTCTAGCCTTCGCTCGATGCCGAGGCCGTTCGACAACGAAGGTCGGATCGGCTTCCGAGGTTTCGAGACGTGGTACGGCATCTCGGGATCGATGGAAGAACCGGGACGACTGCCGCTCCTGACGTTGCACGGCGGGCCAGGCGCATGCCACGACTACCTCGAGCCGTTCGAGGACCTCGCCGACACGGGTCGCCGCGTCATCTTCTATGACCAACTCGGGTGTGGGAGCTCCGGCATCGCCGACCGACCCCACGATCCCTCGATGTGGACCGTCGACCTGTTCGTGGAGGAGGTTGGCGCGGTACGCGACGCACTCGGCCTCGATCGGGTGCACATCCTCGGGCAATCGTGGGGCGGCATGTTGGCGATGGAATACGCGCTGACGAAACCCGATGGGTTCGCTTCGTTGATCATCGAGAGCTCGCCGGCGAGCATCCCGCAGTGGGTTTCGGAGGCGAACCGGTTGCGCGAGGAGCTGCCACCCGATGTGCAGCGGACGTTGCTGCGCCACGAGGAGGCGGGGACGACCGACAGCCCCGAGTACGAAGAGGCCGTGGCGGTCTTCTACGAGCGGCATGTGTGCCGCGTGAAACCAATGCCGGGGTGCGTGACCAGGACGTTCGAGGGGCTCGCCGCGAACCCGGAGGTCTATCACACGATGAACGGGCCGAGCGAGTTCCATGTGATCGGCACGATCCGGGATTGGACGGTCGTCGACCGGCTCGGTGAGATCGACGTACCGACCCTCGTCCTGTCGGGACGCTACGACGAAGCCACGCCGGCGATCATGGACGTCGTGCACGCCGGGATCACAGGTTCTGAGCGCGTCACGTTCGACGAGAGCTCGCACATGTGTCACGTCGAAGAGACGGAGCGGTGCCTCGGTGTGGTCTCGGGATTCCTCGAACGAACAGAAGCGACCGCTTCGGTTCCCTGACCCACCGCTCGATAGAATCTGTGCAGCTGGGGGACGTAGCTCAGTTGGTAGAGCACCTGCTTTGCAAGCAGGGGGTCGTCGGTTCGAGTCCGATCGTCTCCACCCTCGCTCAGATGAAGAAGTAGTCGTCCTTCTGGTATCGCCGAGCGGATCCGCAGTGGGAACAGCGCTCGAGGTTGTTCTCGACCTTGATCTTTGTGAAGGTCTCCGGGTCCATCTGCAGGGCCGACGCGAAGTCCTTGCCGCATTCACGGCACGTCAACGACAGGGTCCTCTCCATCGTTGGGGTTGTCGGCAGAACGGCCGACGCGCTCGATACGCCATTCGGCCCACAAGGCCCCAGCATCAGTCTGAAACGCGATAGAGGCGCCAGCGCTCCGGAACAGGACGAGCCCGCGAGCGCGTCGGCGCGATCGCTCGTGTCCATGGTCCGAGGTATCGGCTAGAGCCAACCGCCTGCTGACGCGTTCCGGCAGGTCACGGGCACATCTGATTCGATGTGGGGGATTCGACCGGTTGCCAGATCCGTTCTTCGCAAACTGCGGACCGGTTCGTTCGGGGTAGTGTGCCGACCCGATGGATGCGGACGTGATCGTGATGGGTGCGGGGTTCGCCGGTGTGGCCGCGGCCCGTGATCTGACCGAGGCGGGACACCGAGTCGTGGTCCTCGAGGCACGCGACCGGATCGGCGGACGCACGTGGTATCGGCAGATCCCCGGCACCGATGTCTGGGCCGAGTACGGCGGGATGTTCATCTCGCGCGCGACGCAACCGTCGCTCGCCGCGGAGTTGACGCGCTACGGGCTCGCGGTCACCGAACCCGGAGAACCCGAGACGATCGGGTGGGTCCGCGGCGATCACCGTGACGAGGGCGCCGGCGCGATCGACCGCATCCGCGAGCAACTGTCGGGCTCGTCGCTGGCCGAGGCGCTCGAACAGACGGCCAAGGCGTTCGCGAGCGAAGGACGCGAGGCGCTGACCCAACTGGACGTGCCGTCGGCGGGATGGGTCGAGGGACTGCAGGCTCCCGAGGAGGCGAGTGACTATCTCCGATCGTTCCTCGCCGCGATGGGGGGCGCGAAGGTCGAGCGGACGTCGATCCTGCCGCTCCTGTGGGACATGATCGAGCTGGGATACACGCCCGTCGACGCGTACGTCGATCTCGGCGAGCTCATCACCGAGGGCACCAAGGCGCTGATCGACGCGATGGCGGACGGGCTCGAGGTCCGGTTCGGGTCGGTCGTCACCTCCGTCGGCACCGACGACGCGAGCGTTGTCGTGACGCTGACGGACGGCTCACGCCTCGAGGCGCCGACGGCCATCGTCGCGTTGCCGATCAACGTGTGGGCCGACGTTGCGTTCGACCCGCCGCTCGCCGCGCCGAAGCAGAGAGCCGCAACCGAGCGGCATCCCGGCGAGGTTTCGAAGGTGGTCGCGATCGTCCGCGGCGCTCCTGCCGGCTACCTCGGGGCCGGCTGGCACACACCGGTCAATGCCGCCTTCGTCCCGAAGTCCTCCGCCGGCGACCAGCTCTTCATGGGCTTCTCGGTGCAGGATCGTGTGGATCTCGCCGACGCCGCCGCGGTCAGCGATGCCGTCCGCGCGCATGTGCCCGACGCGGAGGTTGTGCGCACCGCCGGACACGACTGGGTCACCGATCCGTTCTCGAAGGCAACCTGGCTCGCCGTTCCGCCGACGTGGTTCTCCGACGGCACGTTCGAGCAGCTGCGCGAGCCCGAGGGCCGGCTCCTGTTCGCCGGTTCCGACATCGCGGGCGAAGGCGCCGGCTGGATCGAGGGAGCGGTCGGCAGCGGACGCGAGGCTGCGGCCGACGCGGCCGCGCTCCTCGGCCGTTCGTGACGCCGACCTTCGACGAACGCGCCGAGTGGTTCGACCACCATTACGAGGCGACACGCGGCCGCGTGCGCGCGATGCTCGTGCTCGAACGTCTCGCAGACTCCCTGCCTCCGCCGCCGGCGAGGGTGCTCGACGTCGGCGGCGGCTCGGGGGTGATCGCCGTGCCCCTGGCCGCCCGCGGCTATGAGGTTACGCTGCTGGACCCGTCGCCCGCGATGCTCGACCTCGCCCGAGGGCACGCCGCCGATGCGGGCGCGGACCTGCGGTTCGAAGAAGGCGGCGTCGAAAGGATCTCCGAGCTGACGCCCGGACCGTTCGATGCGATCTGTTGTCATGCCGTGCTGATGTACCTCGATGACCCCGCCGTCCATCTCGCAACGATGCGCACCGCTGCTTCCACCGGCGCGACGCTCTCGCTCCTCGAGAAGAACCGTCTTGCGCTCGCGATGCGTCCCGGCCTTCGCGGCGACTACGCCGAGGCGCTGCGCGTGCTCGACGACCCGGTCGCGAGCGGCAACCTCGGCATCCCGAACCGTTCGCGGTCGACCGGCGAGTGGTCCGACCTGCTCACTGACTCCGGCTGGCGCCTCGACTCATGGGTCGGGATCAGGCTGTTCTCGGACCTCGCGCCCGATGTGCTCAGCGACGACAACTACGACCGTCTCCTGACGCTCGAACGCGAGGCGGGGCGTCGCGAGCCCTATCGGTCCGCCGCGCGGCTGATCCACATCAGTGCCACGGCGATCTGAGCGGTCCGGGTGCGAACGGTCCCGCCATCGGCCGCCCGCACCCGCACCACGTTCAGGACAACGGCAGCGGCGTGACGGTCGCCGCGCCGTTCAGCTTGTTCAGCCCGAACCGCGCTTCGATCGCCGCGAGGATGGAGTACTGGTTGTACTGGCCCGCGTCGACGCGCGGCGTGACGTGCGGGCCGACCACGACGGTGTAGATGTTGCCGCCACCCGACGTGCCGTTGATCCCTGCGCTCGTCGATCCCTCGTCGTAGGTGAGGATCACCGTGGCGCCGTTCGCGAGCATCGCCGCGACGTGCGCCTGCAACCACCCGTCCCCGGTCGAGATGCCGCAGTCGTGCTCGTCGTTGCAGAGGTTCGGCGCGATGAAGCTCACCTTCGGCATGTGGGTCACGTCGAACGCCGAGAACGGCTGGACGTGCGAGCACGTCGAGGCGTCGTGGTACACCGAACCGAACGGCGTCGCCGGGTTGTGCTTCAGCGCGTATAACCCGGACGTCGTCGCACCTGAGCACACTGACGGCATGTCTTCCTCGTAGACACCCCACGAGACTCCGGCGTTCTGCAGCTGGTTCCACAGGGTCGGTGACTGTGAGAGCTCGCCCGCCGAGATCGCGTCGGTACCTTGCTTCCCGTCGGTCGAGCCGTTCCCGAGCGCGAGGTAGTTGGGCAGGCTCGGGTGCGAGACGCCGTACGCGTGGGTGAAGTCGATCCCCTGCGCTCGCAGGGCGTTCTGGTACGGCGCCGAGCTGGACCCGACCACGCTCGACCGCTCCTTGTTCTCCATGTAGATCACGACGAGCGGGTTCGACGTCGGCGGCGGACTCGAGCTCGTGCTCGTCGGCGTCGGAGACGCAGACGACGAGGTCGGGGTCGGCGACGCGGACGAAGACGTGGGCGTGGGCGACGGGTCGACGGGCAGCCCGTGAAGCACGTCGAGATACTTGCCGTATCCAGACGCCGAACTCCATTCGTCGGCCGACTCGACCGCGGTCCCCTCGCCCCATTCGTTGAACGTCGTGATCAGCTGGAATTGCGCGGTGGACGATGCCATCGCGGCGACCTGGTTCTGCCAGCGGGATAGGTCGCGCGTGAGGCGCGGCTTGCTCTCGCCCTTCTTCCAGAAGCCGGGCGAGATCGTGTACGAGTAGGGCGACATGTCGGCGGTGGCCGACGCCGGCCCGTACTGGTGCCAACCCGCTGGCTGATCGGCGCACGTCTTGTAGCCCGGGAACACCTTCAGCACGATGTACGCGTTCATGGTGTTCGCCTGGGCCCACCGCGACGCCATACCGCACCCGTCGGATCCGTCCGCGTAGACGAACACGACCGGCCGACCGTCGATCCGCAGGAACGACGGGTCGCTCCCGTAGTGGTTGACGATGTACGTCAGGTCGTCGTGCAGCTGTGAGACCGTTGGATCGCCTTGCGCCTCGGGCTCGTAGTACAGCGACCACCGGAACGTGGTGCCGTCGGCCGCGCGCAGCAGCGTCGGGATGCGCCCGTCGGTCTTCGACCCCTGGCCCCACCACGACGCGATGCCGGCCTGGATGCCGCCGTACTGCATCGCCGCGATGTGTTCCGAAACCACGCCGATGTCGCTCGAGTCGTACCAGC
>DASYOY010000021.1:0-10554 GCA_036007245.1 Actinomycetota bacterium
AAGACGAGAACGGCCGAACCCGCCGGTCCGGGCCTTGCTACCAGTCGAGGCTCGATACGTTGGGAAGCACCATATGCCGGCGCGACCCGTCGGGGCGCATGATCCACAGCGACGCGGTCCTTCCCTTGGCCGCGAGGAGCGCGACGCGACGTCCGGTCGGCGAGAAAGCGCGGCTCATACAGGCCGTAGTAGCCCTTGGGCGGCAGCGCGATCACGTGCGCGCCGCTTCCGTCGGTCGACATCCTCCAGATCTCGCCGCACCCGTGGCATGTCTTGCTCCATCCGCGGTACACCAGCCGCGGACTCACATCCGAGGTATCCAGATCGCTGGCGAGCGTCTTGGAGACCGGGTGGAGGTCTGACCCATCCGGCCGGAAGGCGTTCACCCCGAGCGGCGCGTGGGGGTGCCACAGGGTCACGCCGTTGGGCCATTCGGTGCTCTCGAACACCGACGTCCCGTCCGCCAAGAACCCGAGGCCCGTGATCAGCCCCTGTCCGTTCACGATCCGATGGAGGCCGAAGCCGTTCGGCGACACCGTCCATACGGTCCCGTTGAGCCGGTACTTGCCGTTGAGCCGGAAGTTGTTCATCGCGGAGAAGTCGATGCTGGTGCCCGACGGGGACCAGGTCACCGCGCCGATCTCGTCGAACCGGTCCGGTACGCTCGCGATGACGCGGCGCCTCCCGGTGGCGACATCGAGCACGCCCACCGCGTGCCGCCCCACGGCGAAGGCGACCTCCCGCTGGGTCGGCGACCAGGCGGGCTGATGCTCGTGCGCGGTGGTGTTCGTCAACCGAACGGGATGGTGGCCGAGCCGCAAGGCGTACAGGTCGCCATCACGCTGGAACACGATCCGGTTGGGGTGGGCACTGGCCAGGGCCGCGGGAGCGATCAGGACGAGCGCAACCAGCCAGAGGAGCGTGAACCGAACGAGACGCGTCACGGGCCAAACCTCCTGTGCAGACCCGACGACTCTAGGACCGCTTCCCGGAACGGGGAAGATGTCTCGAGTTGTGGTTCTGTGATCGGTCCCTACATCCCTGCCCGACACGCGTCGTGGCCGCAACCGCAGTCGCTGCCGCTTTGCATGTCACCGGTCGGGTTCTTGCAGAAGTCGCTGCAGTACTCCTGCCCCTCCGCGGCGTCACAACCACACATCTCGTGTGCGCACTTCATGTGTCCTCCTTCGGCATCGTCCCTGTCGCCATCCCCCGACGGCTGACGGCCGAAACGCCGTGCGGGGTGGCCGTCGTGGATCTCCTATGAGGGGAGTTCTTGCGTGAGGGCGGCGGCGAATCGGTCGGCGACCGTTGTATCCCAGGCGACCACGAGGAAGTTGGTGCCCTTGGGGCCGGCCCTGAGCGACGTGCCGTCGACCTCGCCCCACCACCCGGGCGGGTTCTCGGCGCCGAAGGAGCCCCGTGGCGCGGGGAAGCCGATGTCCGCGAGATAGACGTCCACGCCGCTGCTATGGAAGACATAGGTGAACTTCGTCGTCTTCATCCCGCCCAGGTCGATGTCGCCGCTCTGTTGCAACTGGGCGTTGATCGAGGACAGGTCCGGAGCGGAGCGGGTCGGCGGCGTGAGCGAGGGCTCGACGGGCCCGTAGGCGTCGAGCGCGGCTACGATGGGCGGCGGCAGGTTCGTCCGACCCCACACGAGACCGAACCCGACCAGGGCGACGAAGGCAAGGATGATCGCGACGAACGGCATCCAGATGCGGAAGCCGACCCTCGACTCGAAGTGGCTCGCGACCTGGAGGATCTTCACGATCAGCCCGATCGCGATGAACAAGGTGAGCGCCGACCACGCCTTGTACGTCCCGTACCAGAGGATGCCGGTGGCGAGGAGCACGCCCGCCCACCACGCGAGCAGACCCGCCAGCTCGCGCCGGCTCATGCCGAGGCGTGGCTTCCGCGCCGCGGGCTCGGTCTGCAGCGCGATAACGAGCAGCGCGGCGCCGAGGCCGAGCGCCAGGAACAATGGGACGGGCTGGGTCCCGATCACGACCGGCAGCGGATAGAACACCGAGACGACGGCGGCGGCGAGCGCCACGAGGACGCCCGCAGCCAGCGGCGTGACCCACCGGACCGCGGGCGAGCGGCGGTGCACGGTCTCTGAGACGCGCTGCTTCGTATCGGTCACAAGCGCCAGCGTAAGTCTTCTCGCTCCCCACGCCCGTCGCTCGCGACGGAGCCGGTTGGGCTCAGGTGTTGGGCCACTTCTCGGTCACGCGATCGATATCGAGGCCGTAGCTCATGACGTCGATCTTCGGCGGCTCGATCCCGAGCGTCGTCAACGCGGTGCAGATCTGGCTTCGGTGGTCGCTGCCATGGTTCAACGTCCCGGCGAGCCGGAACGCGAGGGGGGCGGTGCGCTCGTATCCGTCGCTGTCGTCGACCTCGTGGACCATCTGGTCCGGGTCGATCGGGACGCCGAGGAACCGGGACCACGCCACGCCGAGCATCTCCGTCGGTCCTCGGAGCTCCCGGGGCGACATGCGTTCCAATGCCTCGTCCGCCCGGATCCCTGTGACGATCTCCAGGTCGAATGCCTCTCCCACGACGATGTGGCGGAGCGTTTCGATCAAGGGTCCACGTGTGCCGGGCACGGTGGTCTGCAACGCCGATCCGTCGAGATCGGCGCACGCGTCGATCGCGCGCAGTGTTGCCCAGGTGTTGTGTGCGAATGCCGCGTCGAGCAATGAACCGCTCATGACAGATCCCCTCTCAGGAGTGGTGAAGGCGCACCGGATGCCCGGTGCGGCGCGTTCCGAACCGGTCGTGCTACGCCGGTGGAGAGGTCTCAGTCAGGTGCGGAGCCATGACAGGAACGTACCCGACGTTCCGAGTCGCGGTCAAAGATCAGTGGTTGGGCGGCGACCTAGACCCAGCCGGGCGGGAGGTAGCGTGGGTCGGCGAACACCCGCCGGACCATCGGCTCGAACACGTCGATCGACTCGGTCGGGTAGTCGGGATCGAACGAGGCCTGGTCGTAGCGCTCGCAGAACTCCGCCGTGAGCTCGTAGTGCGGGTCGTCGCGCCAGCGGTCGCGGCTGTTGCGCTCTTCCTCGCTCAAGTAGCTGAAGTAGTGCAGCTGGAACACGGGGTGGCGCTGCACCATCCAGCAGAGCTCCTCGCGAACGAAGGGCTTGAGCACCGACGCGACCATCTCGCCGTGCGTGAACGGCGCCAGGTCGTCGCCGATGTCGTGCACGAGCGCCGCGACGAGGTATTCCTCGTCCTTGCCGTCGCGCAGCGCGCGCGTCGCAGCCTGCAGCGAGTGCGTGTACCGCGTGACGCGGTAGCCACCGTAGGAGCCGTTGAGCTTGTCGACCGCACCCAGGATCCGGTCGGGCAGGCCGGCGTTGAATCCCTCCTCGAACCGGTCGAGGAGTGCCCACTCCTCCGGCGTGCCGTCTGCCATCTGCGTGAACGAGACCTGCTGCGCCATGTGGTTGCCTCCCGGCCGCTCGGTTGTCGCCCGAGCGTAGGAGCGGTTTCGGAGCCTCGTCAAGGCGGCGCGAGGTTCAGGCGATGGGCGGGCTGGAGCGCGCCACCTCGGCGATCGTTTCCTTGTGTGCGCGGAACCACGCGCGCCGCACGTCGTCGGGCATCGCGTCGCCGAAGACGTCAGGCACCCGGAGCACGAACTCCTCGTACGTGAGGTCGAGCATCCACTGGTCCCGTAGAAGGTCGCGTCGGACCGCCGCGTTCGAGAGCACGCGATCGCGTTCGGCGGCGCTGTCGTCCTCGTCGAGCCACTGCGCCGCGTAGTTCGGGTGCCGCGCGTGCAAGAGCTGCAGCGTCATCGTGCCGTCGGTGATCTGCTCACGCCAGTATGCGAGCACCGGCCACGAGAGCTCGGCGACGACGTACGGCTCGCCGCTCTGATTGAACGTCGACACCTGGAAGAAGTGCTGACCTGACTCGCACCGCCACGCGTCGAGCGCCGAGGCGCTCGGCTCCATGACCGTGCCGGGAACCGCGAGCTGCCCTTCGACCGCGTACGACTCGAAGACCGACTCCAGGATGATGTCGCCGTCGTCGGCGACCAGGTAATAGCGCATGGTCTACCCCCTCGTGCAGGGAGACGAGACCACGACCGGCCAGTTCGCAACAAGCGGACATCCGAGCGAGGGCCGAGCGGGATCTTCGCGACATCGGTGGGACATGCGGTCGGGGGAGCTGCGCTAGGCGAGAAGTCTCCGGTTCCGCTAGGACTTTCGGCCCGCACGGAACGCGAGCAACCTCGCTACGAGCTCGTGGTCGTCGGGTGGGTCGGGATCGTGTGGGTCGTGACGGCCGCCGCCGCCGCGCGAGACACCGCGGTCGGCTTCTCGCCGCGATGCCGTCCCATCAGGAATGCGAACGCCACGCCGGCGGCGCAGATCAACGCCATCAACAACGACGATCGGGACAGTCCGGCCGCGAGCGCATCGGCGGGCGACGCACCGGCGGCGGTCTTGTTGTCGATCGCCGTGGTCGAGACGGTCGCGGCCGCCGCGACGAACAGCGACCCGCCGACGT
Source organism: Actinomycetota bacterium (assembly GCA_036007245.1). Taxonomy (GTDB): domain Bacteria; phylum Actinomycetota; class UBA4738; order UBA4738; family HRBIN12; genus AC-51. Next base: position 4,531 of record DASYOY010000021.1, read on the forward strand.
ACCGAGCCATGTTCGAGATGCCCGACGCCTGGCCGACCTGGTTCTCGGGGACCGCGGACGTGGACGCGGACGAGGCGGGCCCGTTCGAGATCCCCAGACCCACCGAGATCGCGATCAGCGGGAGGATGAACGCCGCGTACTTCCAGTCGGAATCCACCAGCGCCAACCACGCGAACCCGATCGCGGCGAGCCCGAAGCCGAGACCGATCGCCTGTCTGCTCCCGATCTTCACCGCGATCGGCGTGATGAACGGGGTGACGATGATCATGGCGGCCGCCGCGGGCAGCGTCGCCAACCCGGCCTTCAGCGCGGTCATCGCGAACCCGTTCGGATCCTGGAAGTACAGGCTCAGCACGTACATCAACGCATTGATCGTGCCCGCGACGATGAGGATCGCGATCGTGGCGCCGACGAGCACGCGGTTCTTCAGGAGTTCGAGGTCGACCAGCGGGGCCTCGACGCGACCTTCGACCTTGACGAACGTCACCGCTGCGACGACGGAGATCACGAGGCACCCGATCGTGGCGGGGGAGCCCCATCCCCACGTTGCTCCCTCGCTGAGCGCCAACACCAGCGGCACGAGGATGATCGCGATCAGCGCGGTGCCGAGATAGTCGATCGACCTCGACCGGCTGGGGTCGCGCGACTCCTGCACGGTCCGGATGGTGATCGGGATGCAGATCGCCGCGATCAGCGCGTCGATCCAGAACAAGCCCTGCCAACCCGTGCTGTTCACCAGGACGCCACCGACGACCGGACCTGCGGCAGCACCTGCGGCCGAGGCCGCGCCCCACACGGTGATCGCTTTCATCTGGCCCGCCCCGGAGGCGCTCACCGACAGCAGGCTCATCCCGCACGCGAGGATGGTCGACCCCGCCGCCCCTTGGACCCATCGGCCGGCCACCACGCCGCCGCCGCTCCCGGCGAGCGCGATGAACGCGCACGACACCACGAACAGCCCAAGGCCCGCGATGAAGACCCGTCGGCGCCCCAGCACATCGCCAAGGGCCCCCGAGGTCACGATCGTGGCCGCGCCGACCAGCATGTATCCGGTCACCGCCCACTGGAGCTGCGAGATCGGCGCGTTCAGGTCTTTGCTGATCGCAGGCAGCAGGATCGTGACCGCGGAGGTGTTCGCGTTGACGACGAAGGCCGACACGCACGCGGCGAACATGACGCCACGGCCGGCCTGCCGGTCCGCGGTCGTCGCTGGGTTCGGCTCGGCCATCGGCGCCCCATCCTAATCTCGGGCGCTTCGATACGTGCCGACGCGGGGGTCGTGATAGATACTCCCGGCAGCGGCACCGAAGGGGGGACAGCAAGCATGAGCGAGAACCTGACGGCCGTCGTCGAGGGCCTGGTCGTCATCATCGCCATCGTCATGGGCGTCCGGCTCGGTGGGATCGGGCTGGGACTGTGGGGCGCCGCGGGCACCGCGGTCTTGATCTTCGCGTTCAAGGACACACCCGGCGAGCCGCCCGTCAGCGCGTTCTTCATCATCATCGCCGTGATCACCGCATCGGCCGCGATGCAGGCTGCGGGCGGCATCGACTGGCTGGTCGGCGTCGCCGGCAAGATCATCCAGCGGAACCCATCACGGATCACCTACGTCGCGCCGATGGTCACGTTCCTGTTCACGATGGGCGCGGGCACGGGCAACATCTATCTGTCGCTGATCCCCGTGATCTACGCGACGTCCTACGAGGCCAAGATCCGGCCCGAGCGGCCCCTGTCGGTCTCGACGATCGCGTCGGGCCTCGGCCTTACGGCATCGCCGGTCGCCGCCGCGATGGCCGCGATGCTCGCCTTGGTCACCTTGCAGGACAAGAACTTCACGCTGTCGAACATCTTGATGATCACGATCCCCGCGGGCATCGCCGGGGTCTTGCTCGCCTCGTTCGTGATGTCGCATCGTGGCAAGAACCTCGAGGACGACGAGGTCTATCAGAAGCGGCTCGCCGAGGGGAAGATCAAGGCGCCGGAGCCGCTGGAGGAAACGGAGATCGCGTCCACCGGCAAGCTCAGCGCGATCATCTTCCTGGTCGGCGTGGCCTTCATCGTGCTCGCCGGGTTGTTCCCGCAGCTCCGCCCCGACGTGGTGCCCACCGACACGAAGGGCGTCTTCGACCCGCTCGGGATGAACGAGACGATCCAGCTGTCGATGTTCGTCGTCGCGTTGATCATCGTGATGTGGACGCACGTGAAGCCGGGCGACGTCGCGAAGCAGCCGCTGATCGCCTCCGGCCTCGTCGCGGCGATCGCGTTGTTCGGCCTCGCGTGGATGACCGCCACGTACCTGGACAACAACCCCGTCGTGATCTCGTCGATCGGCGACATCGTCACGAAGTACCCCCTGTTCCTGGCGGTCGCCCTGTTCCTGGTCTGTGCGTTGACGACCAGCCAGTCGGCGACGACCAACGCGATCGTGCCGATCGGCCTGGCCGCGCTCGCGGTGCCGACCGTGGTCGGGATGTGGCCATCGCTCGTCGGGTGCTTCCTCCTGCCGGCCAACGGCACCCAGCTGGCTGCGGTCGAGATCGACCAGACGGGGTCGACGCACTTAACGAACAACCCGTTGGTTCACTCGTTCACGATCCCGGTGTTAACGGGGTGGGCGGGAGCGGTGGTCGTCGGGTTACTCGTGTCCAGATTCGTGTAGCGGCGATACTGGACCGTCGCGATCCGTTGATCAGAGAAGGAGCGTTCGTTCATGGGTGACGTCGAGCAGGTCCAAGCGGCCGCAGCGGCGATGATGCCGACGATCAAGGAAGAGCTCGATCAGATGGTCGGCGTGGCGTCGGTGGCGTTCCCGGGCTACCCGCCCGAGCCCGTGCATCAGATGGCGGAGACCGTGCTCGGCCTGTTCAAGGCAGTGGGCATCGAGAACGCCACTCTGCAGGAGGTGCCGACCGGCTACCCGCCGATCTACGGGACGCTTGACGGGCCGGCCGGCTCGCCGACCGTCATGCTCTACGCGCACTACGACGTGCAGCCGGCGCCGCCCGAACAGGGCTGGACGTCCGACCCGTGGACCCCGACCAAGAAGGACGACGGCCGGGTGTACGGACGCGGCGCGGCCGATGACAAGGGCGGCCTCGCCATCCACCTCGGCACGCTGCGGTACTTCGATGGGTCGCCGCCGTGCACCATCAAGGTGATCTTCGAGGGCATGGAGGAGACGAACTCCAACCTCGAGGCGTTCGTCGAGGCACATCCTGAGCTGTTCGCGTGCGACCTGTTCGTCGTGTGCGACATGGGGAACCTCGAGGTGGGGGAGCCCACGCTGACGACGACGCTGCGCGGCGACGTGGCGTGCATCGTGACGGTGAAGACCCTCGAGCATCCGCTGCACTCGGGTGTGTTCGGCGGCCCGGTGCCCGACGCGATGATGGCGCTCGCGCAACTGCTCGCCACGTTGCACGACGAGAACGGCGATGTGGCGGTCAAGGGCGTGTCCTCGTTCGAGTGGGACGGCATGGACTTCAGCGAGCAGGACCTGCGCGCGGGCGCCGACATGCTCGACGGTGCCGAGGTTGTCGGAACCGGCTCCGTCGGCTCGCGGCTCTGGTCGCACCCCTCGATCTCGGCGATCGGCATCGACATCACGTCGATCGACGGCTCGTCCAACGTCCTCCTGCCCGTGGCCAAGGCCAAGCTCTCGATGCGGATCGTGCCCGGCTCGGACCCCAAGACGGAGCTCGACGCGCTCGTGAAGCACCTCGAGACGCACGCCCCGTGGGGTGCGACGGTCGAGGTCGAGCGCACGAAGGAGGCACCGCCGTTCCGCTGCGAGACCGGCGGCCCCGGCTACGCCGCCGCGCGAGTCGCGCTCGAGGAGGCGTACGGCTCGGCGCCCGGCGAGGCCGGCTCGGGCGGCTCGATCCCGCTGCTCCGTACGCTCCAGCAGGCCGCGCCCAACGCCGAGTTCATCCTGTGGGGTCCGGAGGACGTCGCGAAGTCACGGATCCACGCGTCGGACGAAAGCGTCGACCCGTCCGAGATCGAGAAGATGATCGTGGCGCAGATCCGGCTGCTGGAGCACCTGGCCGCGAAGGGCTAGGGCTTCGGGTCGAGCTCGCGGTTGCGCTCGCGCCGGCGCCGCACCACCGTCGCGATGAAGAGGCCGAGCACGATCAAGGCCAGCAGTGCGAGACCGGCGTCCCTCGCGTCGGTCGCGACTCGCTCCCACGCGTTCTTCGCGACGTAGCCGAGCACCGCGAACGCCGTGCCCCACACGATCGCGCCGAGCACGTTGTAGAGCAGGAACGTCGGATACGGCAGCTCCGCCATCCCGGACAGGCCGGGCACCAGCACGCGCAGGGCGGCGGTGAATCGTCCGATGAACACGGCCTGCGGCCCACGTCTGCGGACGAAGGCTTTGGCCGACTCGAGATGCTTCGCGAGCTCGTGCCGCACGATCGGGAGTCGGCCGACCGAGCCGTGCAGCATCTGATGTCCCCAGCGTTTGCCGACGGCGTAGCCGATGCTGTCGCCGATCACCGCTCCGAGGATCGCCGCCGCGATCATCGCCGGCAGCGGCATCCGTCCCGCTGCAGCGGCCACGCCACCGAGGATCACCGCGATCTCGCCCGGGAACAGGAACCCGAGGAACACCGATGACTCGAGCGCGGGCAACAAGAAGACGGCAAGCAACGCGGCCCATCCGGGCAGCGCGAGCAGAAGATCGGGGATCGACGCCGTCATGGTGCCCGCAGGGTATCTACCCGTATCGCCCAGTTCGAGCCCTGCGCCCGAGGCACCCTCGGAACGTCACGAGGCCCGGGTCGAGCTCGGATCTGGACCGAGGCGCGCATCCGGCCTGCGATGGTCGGGGCGGATGACCCCATCGGTCGAAGGGCCGGAGTGCAACCGTCGAAGGTGAGGAGGTGGAACAGATGACAGTGGACACCGAACTCCGTGAGACGAACGCTGTGGTGAAGCCGCCCCGGCTCACCACCGAGGACGTCTGGCGTGCGCTCGAGAAGCGCTCCTTCGCGGTCGTCGGCTACGAGACTCCGAGTGGAGATCCGCGCTCGAGTGGCGTGATGTACAAGACGATGAACCGTCGCCTCTTCGTCGCCGTCGAACCGAACGGGTGGAAGGCCCGGCATATCGCCGCGAGCGGCCGTGTCTCCGTGACCGTCCCGGTGCATCGGGCCGGGGTGCTGGCGCTCATCGCGCCGATCCCTCCGGCGACGATCAGCGTCCACGGCGATGCCTTCGTGCACCCTGCGGGAACCCTGCAGACCCGGACGCTGCTCGAGCGGCTCGGCTCGCTGCTTCCACGTGAGCGTCGGGGGAGTGCCGCGGTGATCGAGATCGTGCCCGACGGCGCGTTCGTCACGTATGGCGTTGGCGTCCCGCTGCAGCAGATGCGCGACACCGAGCGAGCGCGAGCCCGCGTGCCGGTTCGCTGAACGATCAGGGGTGCGGCGGGAGGATCAACGGCGGCAGCGGCTTCTGCGTGAAGTTGAAGTCGGCGAGCAGGTCGCCGACCCCCGGTGTGTTCTCCGCGACGAACGGACGACTGTCGGGCCTGCCGTCCGTCGCAGGATCGATGCGCGCGCCACCGAGGAAGTCGTCTTCGATGAACTTCAGATACGAGTCGGTCGAGAGCACCTGGTGGTCGATCATGCCGCTCTGCGCATAGGGGCTGATCACCAATCCCGGAACACGGATGCCGAGGCCCTGGGGGTTCAAGCCGGGGGGCTGCACGTTGTCGTAGAACCCGCCCCAGTCGTCCCACGACAGGAAGATCGCGGTGCTCTTCCAGTCGGGGCTCCGCATCGCGGCGTCGATGACCTTCGTCACCCATGCCTGTCCGTTCGCGATCGACGCGGGCGGGTGCTCGCTGTTGCGCCCGTTCGGCACGATCCATGACACCGATGGAAGCGACCCCCGCTTCGCCATCCGGAAGTAGTTGGTCGGCGACGTCACGTCGTGGAGCTGGCCGTCCTGCTGCACGTCGGTGAACCCGGGCAGCGGGTTCCAGAAGTTGGGCGCCTGGTGCGACTGCCACTGCGG